>JAKDMO010000018.1 GCA_030452305.1 Alcaligenaceae bacterium
TGCCGGGCCAGAAAATCCCCATGCTGCCCACGGAACTGATTTCAGCCTTCTCGCTGGACGAGGGCGCGCTGCGGCCGGCCTTGTCGCTATACGTGACGGGGGATCCGGAAACAGGCGAGATCCAAAGCAGCGAAACCCGGCTCGAACGCATACGCGTGGCGGGCAATCTGCGTCACGATCACCCTTCGATGCAGATCACTGAAGACATGCTGGACGATCCCGCCGCCGAACTGCCCCAAGGCGATTGGCTCAGGCCGCTGTGGCGATTCGCCCAGAAGCTGTGCGCGCGACGCGACGAGATCCGCGGCAAATCCGAAAACAACAATCGTATCGAATACAGTTTCGAGATCGAAGGCCCGCCAGACGATCCCGACAGCATCATCCACCTGATCCCGCGCGCCCGCAATGCGCCCCTGGACCGCCTGGTTTCGGAATATATGATTCTGGCCAACAGCCTGTGGGGCGGGCTGCTCGCCCAGCACGGCGTGCCAGGCATCTACCGATCGCAGCAAGGCGGACGCGTACGCATGTCCACCCAGGCCCTGCCCCATGAAGCCATTGCGGTGCCGCAATACATCTGGTCCACATCGCCTTTGCGCCGATATGTGGACCTGGTCAATCAGGGGCAGCTTGTGGCCGTGGCCCGGCACGGCGTCTCTGCGCGTCTGGTCGCGCCCTTCAAGCCCAAGGATGCCGATCTATATGCCATTATCAGCGCCTTCGAGTCACAATACGCCTTGTGGGGCGAATTCCAGTCCTCGATCGAGCGTTACTGGTGCCTGCGCTGGCTGCAACAGCAAAACATCCACAGCACCCAGGCAACCGTGCTGCGCGACAATCTCGTGCGTCTGAATTGCGCGCCATTCGTCACCCGGGTCAACGGTCTGCCGGAATTCGAACGCGGTCACGAACTGACACTGGACATCATGGGCTACGATGAACTGAATCTGGATATCGATTGCCGCCTGCGCGAGGCGGCTTAGGGGCTGCACATGTCGGTACTGGCCGCAAATCTGCTGCAGGTTTCCTATGTGCGCAAAGGCCGGATGCCGACGGCCCTGCTGATTTCACTGTGCGCGCACGCGGCGCTGCTGGCCTGGCATTTCCAGGGCGCACCCCTGCCGCGCCACGAGACCTCGACGCTGGAGGTCACCCTGGTCAATACGCGCAGCGAGGCCGAGCCACTGCGCCCACACATCCTGGCCCAGCAATCACTGGATGGCGGCGGCGAGCAGAAAAAGGGCCGGGCGGCCACTCCGCTGCCTCGCACGACAAATCAGTCGGCCGATGAAATCGTGCTGGAAGTCCTGCGCCGCAAGCAGGCCGAACTGGAACAGCGTCAGGATCGCCTGCTGAGCCTGCTGGACGCAAGCGTTGCGGTGCCCGAAGCACGCCGCGCGCCCAAGCTCCTGGGCCGGAACACCGACCCCGGGGACGATGCGCGCAACCAGGACAGCCTGATCCTGAGTTCACGAATTGCCGCGATCAAAACGCGCATCGAGCACTACAACGCTATGCCGCGCTACACCTTTGCAGGCCCATCCGCCCAGGCGGTGGACTATGCGCGCTATGTGGAATCCTGGCGCAGCCAAATCGAGGCGATCGGCACCCGGCACTACCCGCCCGAGGCGCGCGGCAAGGTCTACGGCAGCCTCCAGTTGACGGTGTACATACGCCGCGACGGCACGCTGGACCACCTGGAGTTCGACCGACCGTCCTCTCATGCCGTCCTGAACAGCGCGGCACGCAGGATTATCGAACTGGCTGCACCATTCAAGCCCCTGCCCCCCGAGCTTGCGACACACACCGATATCCTGGCGATCACACGCACATGGAATTTCACCAACGACACTCTGGACGTCGATCGCCCATGAAGGCGCGCCGACGACCTGTTCGCACCTTCGTGCTCGGCGCCGCAATGGCCGGCCTGGGCTTGGTCTTCCTCTACCAACTGGGCCTGTTCGCCATGGTGATCTGGTTCACATTTCGCAACCCAGCAAACACGGCCGTCATGCACGAAACCCTGTCTGCGGCGCGCCTGGTCGATCCCGACGCCCGGTTGAGCTACCAATGGGTGCCTTACGCAGGCATCAGCAACAACCTGAAGCGGGCGGTCGTGGCCTCTGAGGATTCAGGTTTTCTGGATCACGACGGGGTTGAATGGGATGCCATCCGCAAGGCATGGAAGTACAACCAGCACCAGGCCGACCTGGGCCGCGACAAGCGGCGCGGCGGCTCGACCATCACCCAGCAACTCGCGAAAAACCTGTTCCTTTCGAATTCGCGCAATTACCTACGCAAGGGACAGGAACTGATCCTGACCTACATGATCGAAGCCGTCATGAGCAAACAACGCATTCTGGAACTCTACCTGAACATTGCCCAATGGGGGGCACTGACCTTCGGCGCGCAGGCGGCGGCACAACACTATTTCGACAGGGATGCGGCACACCTGAGCCGCGCTCAGGCAGCGCGTCTGGCCACCATGCTGCCGAACCCCGCCTACTATGACACACACGGCGTGACCTCCTACCTGCGCCGACGTGCGGCGACCATCCAGCAGCGCATGCGCCAGGTCGCCATTCCCTGAACAGCGGCCCGGCGGTATAAAGCGGTACTATTTGGGCTTTGGATCCGATCTTCCGCAATGCGCACGACACGCCGTTATCTCGCCCGCGAAATCTACCGCTCCAGCGCGGTCGTGCTGCTGGCGCTTGTCGGCCTGTTTACGTTCTTTGCGCTGATCGACGGGCTGGACAAGGTCGGCACGCGCCTGACGCTGGCCAATCTGTTCTACCTGCAGGCGCTGAACCTGCCTTCGCACATTTACGAGCTGCTGCCCATCGGTTTGCTGATCGGCGCAGTACTGGCGCTGGCCGGACTGGCCCAGCGCAACGAACTGACCATTCTGCGCACTTCCGGGGTCAGCGGCATGAGGCTATTGGTCACCCTGTGGATCATCACGATTCCGCTGGTGATGGGCGCCTTCCTGCTATCAGAGATCATCATGCCCGCAGCCGAGATCCAGCGTAGCGAATCGCGCCTTGAGCTGCTCGGCAGAGCCGACGGCGGCCGACTGGCCAGCGGTTACTGGTTCAAGGAAACCAATGACAACGGCCACACGCGCATCATCAATATCCAAAGCCTGTCGGGCGGGGGCAAGGCTGACAACATCACACTCTACGATCTGGACGACAAAGACATCCTGCGCACGTTCTCGCAGGCGAAAACCGGTGATTTCGACGATGGCGTCCTGATTTTGCGCGACGTGACCGAACTGCATATCACCCCAGGGGCGGCCGGCGCGCTGGCCGATGCACAGGTCAGCGACACGCCCATCACAACACTCAGTTCGGTGCCCGAGCTGCGGATCACCACTTCGCTGACCCCCGAACGCCTGATTGCCCGGGTCCTGAGCCCCGACCGAATGTCCATCATCGATCTGGTGGACTACATCCAATACCTGGGTCACAACCAGCTGCAGTCAGAGCGACAGGTCATTGCCCTGTGGCGCAAGATCGCCTACCCCTTTACCCTGCTGGTGATGATCACGATCGCGGCTCCGGTAGGTTTCATGCAGACGCGACGCGGCGGGGTCGGGGTCAAGATGTTTGCCGGTATCATCCTGGGCGTGGGCTTTTTCATGTTGAACCAGCTTGCCCTGAACGCAGGCATGCTGGGCGGTTGGGCGCCGTGGGCGACTGCTTTGGTACCCAGCCTGATCGGTCTGGTGCTGGCATTGTTGGCCATGTTCATGATGGAGCACGCGCACGGCATTGCCCGATTCGTGCAGAGCCGGCGCGCCAAATCGAGTGTGGCATGAGTTTCGATCAGCAGCTTCACGACGCGCACGGCCGTCCGGTCGTCCCGATTTGGGCTATTGGCGATCTGCAGGGCTGCGCACAGCCCCTGCGCGATCTGCTCGCACAGCCTGAACTCGCAGGCGCAGACTGCCAATACTGGTTTGCCGGGGATCTGGTGAACCGCGGCCCGGACTCGCTGGGCACCTTGCGCCACATCATCCGCCTGGGCCGGCGTGCGGTATCGATACTGGGTAATCACGACCTGCACCTACTGGCCGTCGCTGCAGGGTTCCGCGCGCAGGGGAAATCCGATACCTTCCAGGATGTGCTCGACGCCCCGGATGCGGATGAACTGATCACCTGGCTGCGTCACCGTCCGCTGATGCACCGCGCGCACGGATACACCATGGTGCATGCCGGCATCGCACCGTACTGGACGCTGGACGAGGCCCAGACACGGGCCCATGAGGTCGAAGCCGTGCTGCGCAGCCCGCAATGGCGCGAGGCACTGGAAGGCATGTACGGCGACACGCCCGCTACCTGGCAGCCGGACCTGAGGGGCGACGCCAGGCGGCGCTTTATCATCAATAGCTTTACACGGATGCGCATGTGCACGGTCGAGGGCGAAATGGACTTGCGCCACAAGGGCGCGCCCGACTACGCTTCGGGGGTGCTCCCCTGGTTCGACATCCCGCCTCCCGCGCCACGCACAGACACGGTGATTTTCGGGCACTGGTCAACCCTGGGGCTGCTGTTGCGGCCTGATGTGATCGGCCTGGATACGGGGTGCGTCTGGGGTCGCTGGCTGACCGCCTTGCGGCTGGGGGATCATCGTATCGTCCAACAAGGCTGGGCGCACAATACAGCCGATCAGGCCTGATCGGCATCCTCCGAGACGCGTACCGCCTGGGCAATGGCCGCATACGTACGCTGTGCGAGTGCACCGCGATCCAGGCCATGGCCCGGCTCGACAGGCGGCAGGAAATCGCACTCCACTGCCACGCCGCCTGATCCGAGCAGGATCCACAAATTGGCCACCAGCGTCTGTTCGCCCACGAAGGCAAAGCGATCCGTGCGCCTGCCATGCTGTACAAAGCGCAGCGCGACGGGCTGCACCGGCACGTCGGACTGCACGGCGGGCTCGAACAGGCCGGAATGAAAATGCAATACATCCCAGCCGCCGCTGGTCGTCCCCTCGGGGAACAGGCCCACCACATCACCCCGCGCAAAGCATTCGCGCACGTCCCGGGCCGCCTGGCGCAGGGCCTGGCGGTGACCCCGGTCGATGAACAGGGTGCCCGCCCACGCGACCAGCAGGCCAATGACCGGCCAGCGCCGGATATCGGCCTTGGCGATGAAGGAGGTCGGCCGCAGCGCATTCAGCACAAAGATATCGATCCACGATACGTGGTTGATGACCCACAGCACGGCTCCGTCCAGGATGGGTCGGCCCTGCCGGCGCACCTGCACCCCGCACATCCACAGCAGCGCCCGGGACCATATCTGGATGGTCCGCTGTCGTGCACGGCGCGACAATATGGGAAACACCAGGAGCTCAATCAGCAGGCCGGCCAGAATCCACACAATCACGATCAGGCTGCGCAAGACAAAACGGATCAGGAACACGGGGGCTCCTGTTTGCTTCGGGAATCTCCGGGAGCCGGACAGGAAATCGTCACGAGGCGGGCTCCAGCGCATCGAGGTAGCGCTGCAGGATCACGCAGGCCGCCATGGCATCGTCAGCCTCGTTTGTGCCCAGGATCTGCTGCGCCTCGATACTCGAGCCGCGCTCATCGACCAATTCCACCGCCAGGCCGTAGCGCCCATGCAACTGATTGGCAAAACGCCGTGCAAGCCGCGAGGCGGGCTGCTCGCCGCCGTCAAGGGTCAGCGGCAGGCCGACGATGGCCCGTTCAGGCTGCCATTCATGCAATAGCTCACTGATCCGGGCAAAGCGCTCAGTGCGGGTCGCAGCCGTCAGTATGCGCAGCGGCCGGGCCTGGCGCGTCAGCGTATTGCCCAATGCGACGCCGATTTTCTTTAGACCATAATCAAAGGCCAGCAAGGTTTCCTCAGGCATGGCCGGAATGGCTGGTCAGCATCGAGGACTTGATGCCCAGTTGGGCCAGTGCGGCATCGTAACGGTCTTCGGCCGATACATTAAAGAGGATATCGTTGCTGGCGACGACATTCAGCCAGGCGTTGCGCGCCAGCTCGTCCTCGAGTTGGCCCGAGCCCCAGCCCGCATAGCCCAGGGTGACCAGAATCTGCGCAGGTCCGTGGCCATCAGCGACGTCCTGCAGCACATCGCGCGAAGTCGTCAGCGCCACATCGTCGCCGAGGACAATACTGGAATTGTATTCGCCGCGCGGTACATGCAGCACAAACCCGCGGTCAGTCTGCACGGGGCCGCCAAAGAATACCGGGGCCGCGCCCACCGGCCCGATTTCAAGCGATAGCTTCAGATCGATACGCTGCAGAAGATCACCCACGGTCAGATCAGTGGGGCGATTGATCACCAGGCCCAGCGCACCATGTTCGGTGTGCTCGCAGACATAGATGACCGTATTGGCCAAGTCCCCCGAAACCATGCCGGGCATTGCCAGCAGGAACTGCCTGGACAGATCGACGCGGGGACTCGATTCGGATTGATGAGTGGAAGACACCATGACAGCCCCCATTTGGATGTTGCAGCCAGTCTCTAGGTTATCAGATCTCGATCAATTCGAAATCTTCTTTTCGCGCGCCGCATTCCGGGCACACCCAATTGGGCGGCACGTCTTCCCAACGGGTGCCCGGCGCGATCCCGTCCTCGGGGAAACCCAGCGCCTCGTCATAAATCCATCCACAGATCAAACACATCCAGGTACGCATCACTTTGCCCTACGCCGGCCACAGTACAGCGACGGCGACTCGCCGCACCGCAGCATCCATTAGAATGAAGCCAATAGTACTAAACCCCGGCCCATCCCGTGCCGGACCACTTGAGTTCCGCAACATACATGCTTGAAGCAGTCCAATCCGTTTTGCCGCCGATCCCCCTTATTTTCGGCCCTTTCGACCCGAGCGGCGCAAGTAACTTGCCAATCGACGCGGTTATCAGCGCCGAACTGGGCGCGCATGCGCTGAGTGTGGTCACGGCCATTCACGTCCAGGATTCGGCCGGGCTGGAATCAATCTACCGCATCAGCCCCGAACTCATCGACGATCAGGCCCGCTGCCTGCTCGAAGACATGCCCGTGGGCGCAATCAAGGTCGGCCCGGCATACGACCCGGAAACCATCAGCGTACTCGCGCAGATCACGGCCGACTACAGCAACATCCCCCTTGTCGTCCATATGACGGCCCAGCCCGACATATCCGACCTGGATGAGCTGGATCCCGAAGAAACCATTGGCGCGCTGCTCGAACTGCTGATCCCGCAGGCCGCCGTCATCGTCACCGAACAGGGCCTGCTGGACCAGTGGCGCAGCGCCGGCATGTTCGGCGACGACCCGATTGCCGTTCTGCACGAACTTGGCGCCACCCATGTGCTGTGCAGCAACATACCGTTTGGCGCCAGTTTGAACGGCCTGGCCCTGTACACCCGGGACGGCCCAGGCGCCCGTTGGACCTGGCCGCAGCCCGCCGTGCGCATCCACGATTCGGACGGCCTGCTGGCCAGCGCCATTGCCGTCGCCCTGGCCGGCGGCCTGTCTGCGGCCGATGCCATCCAAAAGGCAACGCACCAGGCGACCACCATGCTGGGGCGCCATTTCCATCCCGGCATGGGCCAAAGACTATTGCGTCACACACAGGTGCAGCCATGACCAGAACCCGATTCCCACGCGGCCTGTATGGCGTCACCCCCGACTGGCCGGATACCGATCGATTGCTGCCAGCCATCGAAGCCGCACATGCCGGCGGGATGGCTGTATTGCAATGGCGGCGCAAGACCGGTGAGCGCGCGGCGCACCTCGCTCAACTGGACCGCGTCCATGAGCTCTGCCAACGCCTGGGGCTATTGCTGATCGTCAACGACGACTGGCGCCTGGCCGCCGACATCGACGCCGATGGCGTACACCTGGGCCGGGACGACGGGCCGATCGCTCAGGCGCGGATGGCGCTGGGCTCGGATAAAATCATAGGCTGCTCGTGCTATAACGTGCCGGCGCTGGCGCGCACGGCATTGGACCTGGACATCGACTACATCGCATTCGGCGCCATGTACCCCTCGCGCGTCAAGCCCGGCGCGGCACAGGCGACGCTGGATCACATACGCCAGGGCCACGCGCTCACCATGACCCACCAGCCGCGGCCGGCAGTCGTGGCCATAGGCGGCCTGACGCCCGAGAACATCGCGCCTGTCATCCAGGCCGGGGCCGACAGCGTCGCCATGATCAGCGGGCTGTTCGAGGCAAGCGATGTATGCGTCGCGGCACGCCGCTGCACCACCCTGTTCAACCAGATTTCTTCGTAGGGACCTTCACCATGTCACGCAATTCGGAACTGTTCGAGCGCGCCTGCCGCGCGATCCCCGGCGGCGTCAACTCACCCGTACGGGCATTCCGCTCGGTGGGCGGCACGCCGCGATTCATTGAGCGTGCCCAGGGGCCGTATATGTGGGATGCCGACGGCAAACGCTATATCGACTATATCGGTTCGTGGGGGCCCGCCATCCTGGGCCACGCGGACTCGGAAGTCGTGCGGGCCGTCCAGGACGCCGCCGTGGGCGGCTTGTCGTTCGGCGCCCCGACCGAGGCTGAAATCGACATCGCCGAGGCCATCATCGATCGCATTCCCTCGATGCACGAGGTACGCCTGGTGAGTTCGGGCACCGAAGCCACCATGTCGGCCATCCGACTGGCCCGGGGCTTTACGGGCCGCAACAAAATCATCAAGTTCGAAGGCTGCTACCACGGCCACGCCGACAGCCTGCTGGTCAAAGCGGGCTCGGGGATGCTGACCTTCGGCAACCCGACCTCGGCAGGCGTGCCGCCTGAGTTCGTCCAGCACACCATCGTGGTGGACTACAACCGGCTAGACGCGGTCGCCGAGGCCTTTGCACAGTTCCCATCAGACATCGCATGCATCATTGTCGAGCCCATCGCCGGCAACATGAACATGGTGCGCCCCGCCCCCGGCTTCCTGGAAGGCTTGCGCGAATTGTGCACGCAGCATGGCACGGTACTGATTTTCGATGAAGTCATGACCGGCCTGCGCGTGGGTCCGCAGGGCATGCAGGGTCTGTGCGGGGTGATCCCCGACATGACGACGCTGGCCAAGATCATCGGCGGGGGCATGCCGGTGGGCGCGTTTGGTGGGCGCACGGACATCATGGAGCAGGTCGCGCCGATTGGCCCGGTTTATCAGGCGGGCACACTATCAGGCAATCCGGTGGCGGTCGCCGCCGGTCTGGTCACGCTGCGCCGCCTGGCCGAACCCGGTTTCTACGAATCGCTGGGGGCTCGTACGGCGACCCTGATTCAAGGTCTGGTCGAGCGCGCCCGCGCCCATGGCGTTGCGCTATCCGGCGACAGCGAAGGCGGCATGTTCGGCCTGTACTTCCGCGATACAGTGCCCACATCCCTGGCCGAGGTGTCGGAAAGCGATACGGCCCTGTTTGCCCGATTCTTTCACGGGATGCTGGACGCAGGTGTGCATTTCGCGCCCTCGGCGTTCGAAGCGGGCTTTGTCTCGGCCACACACGACGAGGCGGTCATCCAGGCCACGCTGGACGCGGCCGAGCAGGTGTTCGCCCGCCTTTAGGCGGGCAACCATTACAAGCCGGCCGCCATCCGGCTAGAATGAGGATCCGATTTTTTTCAGCAACACACCATGGCCATCAATCTGAATATTCCTGCACCCGACGCCATCCATCCCGTCTCGGGCATCGAGATCGGCACCGCCGAGGCGGGTGTGCGCAAGGCGGGGCGGCGGGACCTCACCCTATTCATGCTGGCCCCGGGCGCTACCGTGGCAGGGGTATTCACCCGCAACCGTTTTCGGGCCGCGCCGGTACAAGTCTGCGAGGCGCACCTGGCTGCGAAATCGGGCGTCCGCGCCCTGCTCGTCAATACGGGCAACGCAAATGCCGGTACCGGCGAGCCGGGCCTTGCCGCAACGCGCACCACCTGCGCCGCACTGGCTGAAAAGCTATCGCTGCAGTCTGAGCAGATTCTGCCGTTTTCCACTGGCGTCATCATGGAGGCGCTACCGGTGGATCGGATCGTCAGTGCGCTGCCACAGGTGATTGCCGACCTCCAGCCGAACCACTGGTTCGAGGCCGCGCACAGCATCATGACGACCGACACGCAGCCCAAGATCCACTCGCGGCAAATCGATCTGGGCAGCCAGACCGTCACCATTACCGGCATCAGCAAGGGCGCCGGCATGATCCGCCCCAATATGGCCACCATGCTGGGTTTTCTGGCCACCGACGCAGGCGTTGCTCCGGCGCTGCTGCGCGAGGCCACCCGCAGGATTGCCGACCAATCCTTCAACCGCATCACCGTCGATGGCGATACCTCGACCAATGACTCCTTTATCCTGATCGCCACGGGCCGCAACGGCGCCCCCATCGAATCCGCCGATGACCCGCGTTACCCGGCCCTGCTCGAAGCGCTGGTCGATGCCGCGCGCGATCTGGCCCAGAAAATCGTGCGTGACGCCGAGGGCGCCACCAAGTTCATGACCATACGCATCGAGGAGGCCGGCGATACGGATGAAGCCCTGAAGGTTGCCTACGCGATCGCTCATTCGCCGCTGGTCAAGACCGCTTTCTATGCTTCCGACCCCAACCTGGGCCGTATCCTGGCCGCTATTGGCTACGCCGGTATCGACGATCTGGATGTGACGCAGTTGCGCCTGTGGCTGGGCGATGTGCGCGTTGCCGTGAACGGGGCGCGCGACCCCGATTATCGTGAAGCCGACGGCCGGCGAGTCATGAGCGAACCCGAAATCCTGCTGCGGGTGGCCCTGGGTCGCGGCAACGCCTGCGACACGGTCTACACCTGCGACTTCTCGCACGAATACGTCAGCATCAACGCCGATTACCGGTCCTGACATCGGCAACGGAAGTTGACCATGAATGTGCTGGGCGATATAATGCCGGGCTTAGCCTATATTTTAGGTTAAGACACCCCTTTATTTTAGGAATCCCCCATGTACGCGGTCATAAAAACCGGCGGCAAACAGTATCGTGTTTGCGCCGGTCAAAAACTCAAGATAGAACAGATACCGGCTGACATTGGACAAGAAATCTCGCTCGATCAGGTTCTGTCTGTCGGCGAAGGCGATCAACTGAAAGTTGGCACGCCTTTGGTCGAAGGCGCCCTGGTCAAGGCAACCGTTCTTGCACAAGGCCGCCACGACAAAGTCAAGATCTTCAAGATGCGCCGTCGCAAGCACTACCAAAAGCATCAGGGCCATCGTCAAAACTACACCGAAATCCGCATCGAAGCCGTTACGGCCTGATCGCAGGAATACTCGGCACACAGGAGCTCATCATGGCACACAAAAAGGGCGGCGGCTCAACGCGAAACGGCCGCGATTCAGAATCGAAACGGCTTGGCGTCAAGGTATACGGCGGACAGCAGATCTCGGCAGGCGGCATCATCGTCCGCCAGCGCGGCACCCAGTTTCACCCGGGCGTGAATGTCGGGATCGGCAAGGACCACACTCTGTTCTCGTTGGTCGACGGCAAGGTCGAGTTCTCGATCAAGGGCGCGCTGAACAAACGCACGGTATCGGTCGCCGGCAACAGCTGAACCATCTAGTGTCCAAACAGGACACTAGCGCCACACCCCAGAAAAGCCCTGCACGCTGGTCGGCAGGGCTTTTTGTTTTAGAATAGGCGCCAGGACCCGGGCCTGTTCACACCGGACCCAAAAAAATCATGAAATTCGTAGACGAAGCCACCATCGAAGTCATTGCGGGCAAGGGCGGAAATGGCGTAGCAAGCTTCCGCCGCGAGAAGTTCATCCCCAAAGGCGGGCCGGACGGCGGCGATGGCGGCCGGGGCGGCAGTATCTGCGCGGTCGCCGACCGCAATATCAACACTTTGATCGATTACCGCTACGCCCGCATCCACCGCGCGCGCAATGGCGAGAACGGGCGCGGATCCGACCAATACGGGGCCGGCGCCCAGGATGTCATCCTGCGGGTGCCGGTCGGCACCACGGTGTTCGATGCCGAAACCGGGGAACAGTTGTTCGACCTGGATCAGCACGGCGGGCAGGTGACGCTGGCCCAGGGCGGTACGGGCGGACTGGGCAATCTACATTTCAAGTCCAGCACGAACCGTGCGCCACGCCAGTTCACCCCTGGGCAGGAAGGCGACCAGCGCAAGCTGCGCCTGGAACTCAAGGTGCTGGCCGATGTCGGGCTGCTGGGCATGCCCAATGCCGGAAAGTCCACCCTGATCAGCAAGGTCTCGAACGCTCGCCCGAAAATCGCTGATTACCCCTTCACCACGCTACACCCGAATCTGGGTGTGGTGCGCACATCCGCAGCTCACAGCTTTGTGATCGCCGACATACCCGGCCTGATCGAGGGCGCATCCGAAGGCGCAGGGCTGGGCCATATGTTCCTGCGGCACCTGGGCCGCACACGCATCCTGCTGCATATCCTGGATATCTATTCACCCGACCCGGATGTGGATGCCGCCGCACAGGCGATTGAGGACGCACGCGCCATCGCCCAGGAACTCAAGCGCTACAGCGCAGAGCTGGCGGCCAAGCCGCGCTGGCTGGTGCTGAACAAGCTGGACATGGTCGAGGACGCTGCCGCTGCTCAGGCCAGGATCTGTGAAGCCCTGGACTGGCAAGGCCCCGTTTTCGGTATTTCCGCACTGACCGGGGCAGGCACCGCACCGTTGATGCAGGCGATCCAGGGCTGGCTTGACGCCGAAGCCCGGCGCGACGCACCCGCCGAAGACACCGACGCGCGACAGATCGGCACTGCCTCGCCCCAGGACCCCGAGCTACCTTAGCGCCGCCATGACTGTTCCATCCCCCCAGCCTTCCGTTATCCAGAGCGCAAAAAAGCTCGTCCTGAAAGTCGGCTCCTCGCTGGTGACCAACGAAGGAAAGGGTATCGATATCGATGCGGTCAGCCGCTGGGCGGCACAGATCGCCCAGTTGCGCGCTCAGGGGCGCCAGATTGTGCTGGTGTCCAGCGGCGCCATCGCCGAGGGCATGGCACGCCTGGGCTGGCCGCGGCGCCCCAGCGCGATGTACGAGTTGCAGGCTGCGGCGGCAGTGGGCCAGATGGGCCTGGTTCAGGCCTACGAGGCCGCTTTCACCCATCACGGCATCCGGACGGCACAAATTCTGCTGACGCACGAGGACTTGGCCGACCGTCGGCGCTATCTGAATGCGCGCAGCACGCTCTACACCCTGCTCGCGCTGGGCGTGGTGCCCATCGTCAATGAAAACGATACGGTCGTGACCAACGAGATTCGCGTGGGCGACAACGACACGCTCGGGGCGTTGGTCACCAACCTGATCGAGGCCGATGCGCTGGTCATTCTGACCGACCAAACCGGCCTGTACAGCGCAGATCCGCGCAAACATCCCGACGCCACGTTCATCCATCAGGGCCAGGCGGGCGACCCGGCGCTCGAGGCCATGGCCGGCGGATCGGGTAGTGCCATTGGCACGGGGGGCATGCTGACCAAGGTTCTGGCGGCGCGCCGCGCGGCCAACAGCGGCGGGCACACCGTCATCGCCTCAGGTCACGAAGCCAACGTCCTGCTGCGCCTGGCAGCAGGTGAGCCCATCGGCACCGAACTGCGCGCTGTCCTGCCCGTGCGTTCGGCCCGCCAGCGCTGGCTGGCCAACCACCTGCGCCTGCGCGGGCGCGTCACCCTGGATGCCGGGGCGGTGCGCGCCCTGACCGAGGCGCACCGCAGCCTGCTGGCCATTGGCGTGGTCGATGTCGAGGGTGATTTCGAACGCGGCGATGTGGTGGCCTGCGTCGATGAACACGGTGTCGAGTGCGGGCGTGGGCTGATCAATTATTCCGCCGCCGATACGGCCCGGATCCTGCGCCGGCCCAGTTCTCAGATCGCCGATATCCTGGGCCATATGTCTGATCAGGAACTGATGCACCGCGACAATATGGTGTTCGCGCGGCGTCGCCCTACCGCTGCGCCGCAATGAACAGCGTTTCCTTGACTTCCTCCATCACCACGCAGCTCTTGGTCTGAGTCACACCGGGCAGACGCAGCAGAATGGTGCCCAGCAGATTGCGATATTGGCTGATCTCCTTGATCCGCGCCTTGACCATGTAATCGAAATCCCCGGACACCAGATGGCATTCCTGCACCTCGGGCACCCGCAGTACCTCACGGCGAAAGTCCTCGAAGGTACGCTCGGATTTGCTCGACATGGTGATTTCCACAAACACCAGCAGGCCCGCATCCAGGGCTGACGGCAGTACCCGAGCGTGATAGCCTGTAATAATCCCGTCGCGCTCGAGTCTGCGCACGCGTTCAATGCAGGGGGTGACGGTCAGGCCCACCGTGTCGGCCAATTCCGTCATGGATATGCGCCCGTTTTCCTGCAACAAGTCCAGGATATGCCGGTCAATCTTATCCAATGTATATATAGAATCGCGTTGCATGCGCATGTGGAAAATACCCTTGTGAAAGCACCCGGAATGGCCTGACCGGCATCTGTTGGATGCTCATCAGCAATTTATCCTTATTCATCGGATGCCGGGCATGGATACAGGTTAAATATTATGGAAAACTGTATTTTTCATTAAAAATGACCATATGCAATCGCCTATCATAATAAAAAATGGCTTACAAAGGAATCTCGTATGAGGGTTCTTGTTTTAGGATCCGGCGTGGTCGGCGTGACCAGCGCCTATTACCTGGCCCGTCAGGGCCATGAGGTCACTGTCGTCGACCGGGAATCTGCTTCGGCACTCGAAACCAGCTTCGCCAACGCGGGGCAGCTTTCGTTTGGTTATTCGTCGCCGTGGGCTGCCCCGGGCATTCCGACCAAAGCAATCAAATGGATGTTTGCACAAAACCCGCCCCTGACCATTCGGCCCGATGGTTCCCTGTTTCAGCTACGGTGGATGCTGCAAATGTGGCGCAATTGCACGGCTGGGCGCTACGCCACAAATAAGGAACGCATGCTGCGGATCTCGTCCTATAGTCGGGATTGCCTGCACGAACTCGTCCAGGACACCGGCATCCAATACGAGGGCCGTCGCCAGGGCACCTTGCAGTTGTTTCGCACCGAACGCCAGATGGAAGGCGCGCACAAGGACACCCAGGCACTGGCCGAGGCAGGCATCGAATTTGAACTGCTGCAGGCAAGCGAACTGGCCTCGATCGAACCCGCGCTGACTCATGTCAGGCACAAGTTCGTGGGCGGCCTGCGCACACCCGGCGACGAAACCGGCGACTGCCGGATGTTCACGACGAACCTGACCGAGCTTGCACGCGGACTGGGTGTCGAATTCCGCTACGGCGAGCAGATCATTGCCCTGCACACGCAGGGTGGCAAAGTCAGCGGTGTGCAATGCGCAAGCGGCATGATGACGGCGGACGCCTATGTCATGGCGCTGGGCTCGTATTCGCCGTCCCTGCTGCACCATATCGAGCCGCTGCCTGTGTACCCGCTGAAAGGCTATTCCATTACCGTGCCGATCGCCGACCCCGACCGGTCACCGGTCTCTACCTTGCTGGACGAAAGCTACAAAGTTGCCGTCACCCGCTTCGATACCCGCATCCGTGTGGGCGGCATGGCCGAGGTGCTGGGATACGATACGCACCTGGATCCGCGCCGGCAACGCACGCTGGAAATGGTCCTGAATGATCTGTTTCCCGGTAGCTATACGCCGGGCGACGTATCGTTCTGGACGGGCCTGCGGCCCAAGACCCCCGACAGCACACCGATCATCGGCGCGTGCTCGTTGCCCAATCTATTCCTGAACACAGGCCACGGCACGCTGGGCTGGACGATGTCGTGCGGCAGCGGTCGGCTGATTGCGGATATCGTGTCAGGCAAACCCACCGACATACGCAGCGACGACCTGACCATCAAGCGCTATCATCACTGAACGCCTCGGGAACAAAGACGTATCCCTGGTTCTGAATTGAACGGATCGGCAGGACCACATCGTGGCGCTGACATTTCTTGCGCAAACGGCTGATCATGACGCCCACCCGGGTCTTGCGGTCGGTTTCCGGGTCGGCCCCCAGGGCATGGTTCACAGCAGCCAGCAGTTCCTCGTGGGATGCGCTGAGCTCCGGGGCCTCGAACAAGGCCGTCAGTACCGCGCGTTCGCTGACCGTCAGGCCCACACGCCGGCCCTCCGGGCCTTTCAAAGTCCAGCCGTTCTCGACCAGTGACCAGTCGCCGCGCCGGCACGCGGCATCGGCTGCGGGCTGACTGGACATACGCCGTTTCCATAGGGATAAAAGCATGGCGACCAGCAGATCGTTGGATGCCCCGACCGGACAGATCCAGTCCACCCCCGCCTGAATCAGTGCCATGTGTTCTTCTTCGGTGCCCGTTTGCAGCAGTGCAATCAAGCCAAGGTCGGGCAGGGCCGCCCGCAGCCAGACTGCAGCATTGCGGTTCTGGGCCGAAGCCCCCATCAGGATTGCAACCGCGCCACCCGCATCGGGTGCCTTGCGTGCATCGGCATACAGGGAATCCTGATCGACATGGTGATTCAGCCGAAAACCGCCGGCACGCAGTGCATCGATACGCACACGCTCTGGGCCAGGGGCGAACACCAGAAGCGGGGACTCGAACAACATCGCGATCTCCTGGGAAACCAGTCAGAAAGATACCAACTATATCTTTAATCACTACTTTTGTAATACGCAGAACTACCAATGCGATTGCAAATCATCGTTCAATCACAAAGGTGAAGACCTTTGCCTCCCGCCTCCTCAGAGCCCGGCACGCCCGCGGGCTCTCTCAAAAAGCACTTGCCCGCGCAAGCGGATTATCACAAAGCGCGATTGCCAGTTACGAAAATGGCACACGCAAATCGGCCAAGGGCATATTCCGGCTCGCGCAGGTGCTGCAGGTCGATCCCGCGTGGCTGAGCATGGGCCTGGGAAAGATGGAACTCACCCCACACCAGGCTGATCCAAATATACAGTATGTCAGCGACGCCGACACCGTATTTTGGCCCTTCCAGGCCATTTCACCACGGGATTACCAGTCGCTCTCCTTATCCGATCGGCAGATCATCGAGGCAGCGGTCAACGCAATGGTTCAGTCCATGCGTAACCCGCGCCTCTGAGGCGAGGCATTTACTGCGTGGAGGCCGGGGTTTCGGACAGGATTTTCTTATAGCCCGTATAGACCGCTTCAGCGGGCAAGCCGCGCGCACCCAGCCGAGAAACGAAGTCTTGTCCGACGGCCTTCATGCGCTGATCCATCTTGGCGAGTTCGGCATCGGAATAGCTGTAAATGGTGATGCCCATTTTCCCGAACTCATCCAACAGGGATTGCTGCTGATCATCCATCAGCTGCGCCACCGAATCCTCGATCTTCAAGGAGCAATCGTCCACCACCGTGCGCTGCTCGGGCGGTAGTTTGTCATAGACATCCAGATCCATCGCCAGCAAGGTCGTGAAGCTGCCGAACTGGCCATTGGCACTGATCGATTTCAGGACTTCCTGCAGACTGTACGACTTGACACTGGGCAGGCCCAGCAAAGCGGCGTCGACCGTTCCGCGCTCAATCGCTACGTAGATGTCGGCGGCCGGCATCTCGACGGGTGATCCACCCAGCTCGCTGATGGTGAGGGTATTGGCCGCGCCCGCCGTGCGAATCAGGTGGCCGTCAAATTTCTCCAGGGTATCGATCGGTTCGCCTCGGCTCATGATCTGGTAGGGCGCGAACAGATTGATGACCAGCGGGTGGATACGATTCGCCTTCAGCTCGGCCGCCAGAGCCGGAATTTCAGCCAAGGCCTTGCGGTTGGCTGTCACCATCTGCCTGGACGTCTGGCCCATGCCAGGCAGCATCGAGACGCTATTGAGCGGCAGCTTGTTGGTCACATAACCGACCGACACCGCCGCGACCTGCAGCAAGCCTGTATTCAGGGCGTCGAGCGTGGCGGCAGCCGCTGCAATCTGACCCGAGGGAAAATACTGAAAGTCGATCGCGCCCTTGGTGCCTTCTTTTACGCAGGCCATCCACGGTTCGGTCAGGTCCTTGCCAAAGAAGTGCGTGGGCGAAAAGCCATTGCCCACCATCATGTTCCCGGCCCAGGCCGCCGGGGCCATCAGTGCGGCCGATGCCGCAAGTGCTGCCAATTTCAGTTGTATCGTGTGTGTCATCTCTCGCTCCGTTTGGCCCGCACCCGGTTTTCGACGGCGGGCATGTTGGTGTGATTTCCGGGATTCTGGATCGTGCATCTGCGCTGCGCAGGGTATCGGTGTACTGAGTGGTCGGTCGCGTTCTGGAGGCGTGGCATGGGGCGGATCACGACACGAAGAACAGAGTGATCTCGGGGAATGCGAGCAACAAGGCAAGGACGATGAACTCGGTCGCCACAAAAGGCATTACCCCGCGAAAGCACGCGCGCAGATCCACACGCGCGGCCGAGGACGTGACAAAGACATTCAGGCCCATGGGAGGCGACACCATCCCGATCTCGGCAGTTTTGATGATGATCACGCCCCACCAGATGGGGTTGTAGCCCAGGCCCGTCATCAAGGACAAAGAGATGGGCGCCGTCAGGATGATGATTGCCGCCTGATCCATGACCATGCCCAGCAGCAGATAGACAAAGACCACCATCAGCATCACAACCGTCGGAGACAGTTCCGATGCGGCAATCCAGCTCAAGGCCACATTGGTGATTTGCGAGAACGAGATAAAGTAGCCAAAGATGTGGGCGCCAAAAATGATTGTGACGATCATTGCCGTGATGCGCAGCGTGTTGCCGACCGCATCGACGAAGGCCGGCCGGGTCATCCTGCGCGTCGCCAGGGCCACCAGCAGAGCACCCAAGGCCCCAATTGCCGCGATCTCGGTCGGGGTGGCCATGCCGCTGTACAGGCCGCCCAACACCACGATGATCAGCAAAGCCATCGGCCAGACCGACGAGCCCTTCTGTTCTGTAGCAAGCTTTGCCTCGAGTTCGGGCTTGGCGCCCAGATCGGGACGCAGTTTCAGCACCAACATGATCGTGAACACATAGCCGGCAGCAGTGACCAGGCCGGGAAAGATTCCCGCAAGGAAGAGCTTGCCGATTGATGTTTCCGTCATCAGGCCATACAGCACAAAAGCCGTGGACGGCGGAATCATGATCGCCAGCGTGCCGGCGATGGCGATGGTGCCGGCGGCAAAGCCCCGGTCGTAGCCTGCTTTGCGCATGGCCGGGAAGGCCGCACGCGTGATCGAGGCGGCTGAAGCGGTGCTGGAGCCTGAGGCGGCCGCCAGGATTGCCCCGGAAAACACGCAGGCAATCGCCATCCCGCCGCGAACTCTGCGCAGCAACCGGTTGCAGGCAATCATCAGATCCTGTGCAATCCCGCCGCAGCCCAGGAACTCGGCCATCAGCACGAACATCGGAATCGTCAGAATCACGTACGAAGCCGAGGTGGCATGCACAACCTTGGACATCAGAGCAAGAATGGTCTGCACGGGTACCAGCAAAGCCAGCGATCCAATGCCGGCCAGCCCCAAGGCAAATCCGATGGGGATAGCCGCCAGGATCGTACCCAAAAGGATGAAAGTTCCCCAGATGAAAATCATGCGACAGCCCCGTCATCCGCATGGTCGATATGCAATTGATCGACCGGACCGAACGACTGCAGCGCCAGCCGCAAGGCGAGCAAGCCGCAGCCAATCGGAATCGGCGCCCAGGACCAGGAAACCGGCCAGTCGATCACGCCGAGCTGGTATTCCTGGTTGATCCAGGCTTCCCAGAAATATGTGGCGCCCAGCCAGCCCAAAATCGCCATGTAGATGGCACTGAGCAGAATCCCGATACGCAGCAGCCAGACGCGCCAGCCCGGTGCCAGGCGTGCCGCCAATGCCTGGATGCGTATGTACCCCCCTGTGCGGTAGCCCCAGGGCAGGGCCAGACAGATCAGGCCGACCAGCAGATAGTTCTCGGTCAGGGTGTATTGGAAGGAAAGAGGCGCATTGAATGCATAGCGCAGCAAGGCATCGGCCGATACCAGCACCATGGCGGCCAACAGCATGGCGGCGGCGGCGATGACCGCTGCGGCCTCTAGCGGTGACAACAGATGATTCAAAAATGCCCAAGGGCCGGACTGCCTGGTATTCGTCATGCGGGCACCACAAGGTTATTGGAAATGTCGGCCATATCCTGGGGCCGAGCCGCTTTTACAGCAGATTACGGCACGATCTAAATTTTCGTCAATGATTTAATTCATCTATATCATTAGAAAACAATCTAAATCATTTGACAAGCCGCACGCTTGCACGTAGCTTACCCCTACGTGAGGAAGTGTTTCCCCCGACCGACCCGAGACAGCTTGTAAGCCATGACTGATGCATTCGCCCCAATTTTGATGAACAAGACCGGCCAGGTGGCGCGCATGCTGCTGAATCGAATTATCGAAAGCAAGCTTCAACCTGGCAGCTCGTTCGGCACCGAGGCAGAACTTCTAGAGCAGATGAACGTGTCGCGTCCGACTCTGCGCGAAGGGCTGAGGATTCTTGAGGCGCAGGGTGTCCTGGCGTTACGTCCCGGCCCGCGCGGCGGCATTATTGTCGCCAAGCCCAGCGTGGACGTGATTGCGCATACGATCTCGGTTTATCTGCGGCTGAACAACGTGCCTTTCGTAGAGATCCTCAATTCACGCGTCACGATCGAGCCCGTGCTGGTGCGCGGCGCGGCCGTAAACGGCACCGATGAGCATTTCGACGAAATGGAGCGGACCATCCAGGCGATGGAGGCCCCCGGCTGCACGGATCAAAGAATCTACGACGAGAACCGGAAATTCCACAGTGCAATTGCGCGAGCCTCGGCAAACCCTGTGCTCGAGATATTCTGGGACGCGATCAGCATCATGGCCAGTGGCGAGGCCGCAGACATCCGATACAGCGCCAGAAACCGCAGCTATATCATCAGCGCGCACCGCAGAATCCTGCAGGCCTGCCGCCGCCGCGATCCCGACGCAGCGGCAGATGCCATGCGGGATCATCTGGGTGAACTGGATGATCTGCTGCGCAAGCGCTACACGGGCCGGCTGACCAAGCCGACCCGCATCACCTATAAGTCAGGAACGACCTGAGATTAAAGGCTATTGTTGCTTGACCGCGTACAGATAGAGCTCGACGCGGCGATTGAGGGCCCGGCCTGCAGTCGTGCTGTTGTCAGCAATGGGATTGGCGGCGCCACGCCCTTCGATGCTGAGTCTGCCGGCAGCGACGCCCTGGCTGGCCAGGTACTGCGTGACGGCGTTTGCGCGATCGCGCGACAGGGGCAGGTTGATGGAGTCGTTGCCTGAACTATCGGTATAGCCGATGGCCTTGGCGCGCAATTCGGGATGCTGATTCAGGGCGCGCGCCACGCTGTCGAGCACGGGCAGCAGGGCGGGCTTGAGCATCGATTTCCCGGAATCGAAGGATACGTTGCTGGGAATATTGACCTTTAGCGAACCGTCGGGCATCTCGGTCACGGACACGCCCAGGTCGCTGGCGCCGGATTTTTCGACATCGCCCTTGATGCGCTGCCAGTTATAGCCGACCACGCCACCCACGACGCTGCCGATGCCTGCGCCGATCATTGCGCTCTCGCTGCTATCGCCTATAAGGGCCCCCAGGCCCGCGCCCACCGCCGCGCCGGCACCGGCGCCCATCGCCGTGCTCTGACCTTGGGGGCTCATGTTTGCGCACGCGGTCAATAGTGCCAGGGCGGAGACACCCGCAAGACGGCTTGCTGATTTTGTTGAAATTATCATAAGACCTCCTGTTAGTGCAGAATCTGACTCAGGAAGAGCTTGGTGCGCTCGTTCTGAGGGTTGTCGAAGAACGCATCAGGCGCGTTTTGCTCGATGATTTCACCATGGTCCATAAAGATTACACGATTCGCGACCTTGCGCGCAAAGCCCATTTCGTGTGTCACACAAAGCATGGTCATGCCGGTTTCCACGGCAAGTTCCACCATAACATCCAGAACTTCCTTGACCATTTCCGGGTCCAGCGCCGAGGTCGGCTCGTCAAACAGCATGATCTTTGGATTCATGCATAAGGACCGCGCGATGGCCACGCGCTGCTGCTGCCCGCCCGAGAGCTGACCGGGGTATTTATTTGCCTGGTCCGGAATGCGCACGCGTTCCAGGTATTTCATGGCCTCGGCCTCGGCTTCGGCCTTGGGGCGCTTGAGCACCCAGACCGGCCCCAAGGTGAGGTTTTCCAGCACCGTCAGGTGGGGAAACAGATTGAAGTGCTGGAACACCATGCCGACATCGCGCCGGATGGCTTCGATCTGCTTGAGGTCATTGGTCAGCTCGGTTCCATCGACGACGATCTGGCCTTCCTGGTGCTCTTCGAGGCGGTTGATGCAGCGGATCATGGTGGATTTACCCGAGCCCGACGGCCCGCAGATCACGATGCGCTCGCTGGGCGCGACGTCGAGATTGAGATCACGCAGCACATGAAACTGCCCGTACCATTTGTTGACGCCCTTCAGGCTGATGATCGATTCAGGCATGGCCTGGAACTCCTACATGTTGCGGTGACCGCATGCGCGTACCCGCGTTGACGCATTAACGATGCTGCCCTTGATCCAGTTGGCGCTCAAGCGACATGCTATAGCGGGAAATCGAGAAGCAGAATATGAAATAGATCACGGCGATGAACAGATAGGATTCCGTGCTGAACCCGCGCCATGCAGCATCCGAGACCGCGGCCTTGGCAGCCTGTGTCAGATCGAAGATCCCGATGATCACGACCAGCGACGTATCCTTGAACAGCGAAATAAAGATCCCTACCAGAGGCGGAATGACGATTTTCAGCGCCTGGGGCAGGATGATCTTGCGCATCTGCTGCCAATAACTCAGGCCGATCGACTCGGCACCCTCGAACTGCCCTTTGGGCATGGCTTGCAAGCCGCCGCGCACGGTTTCGGCCACATAGGCTGCGGCAAACAGGATGATGGCAATCTGGGCCCGCAGGAGCTTGTCGATCGAGAAACCTTCTGGCAGGAACAGCGGCAGCATGACCGAGGACATGAACAACAGGCTGACCAGCGGCACCCCACGGATGAGTTCGATGTAGATCACACATACGGCCTTGGCCGCAGGCATGTGTGAACGCCGTCCGAGGGCCAGCAGCAAACCAAATGGAAAGGCGAAGGCGATGCCGAAGGTCGAGAGGATCAAGGTCAGCGGCAAGCCGCCCCATCGGCTGTTCTCGACATAGGTCAGGCCAAAGACGCCGCCCCACATCAGCACCCCGACCAGCACCAGGGCAACCACCCACATGATGCCGAGGAATGGTTTCCAGAACCAGCGGATGCAACTGCACACGATGACACCAACGAGGATCACGGATGCCAGCAGGGGGCGCCACTGCTCATCATAGGGATAGATGCCAAACAGGATCAGCCTGTGTTTTTCAGCGATGAACGCCCAGCAGTACCCGCCCGAGGCATGGCATTCAGCGCCCGTCGTGGCATTGAAGTCCGGGCGCACGAACAGGTATTCAATGAGCGCCGGTACCGCCAGCAGCAACAGCCACAGTGCCAGGACCGTGAGGATGGCGTTCAGGGGCGAAGAAAAGAGGCGCTCATGCATCCAGCCCAGCACCCCTGTGCCAGCCTTGGGCGGTGGACGATCGGCGGCATTCTGGATGGAAGTATCCATTTATCGCTCCACCAGCGCGATGCGCTTGTTGTACCAGTTCATGAATATCGAGATCGAAAGGCTGACCACCAGGTAGGCCGCCATGATGATGATGATGCCCTCGATCGCCTGCCCCGTCTGATTCAGTGTGGTGTTCGCCACCGCGACGATATCCGGGTAGCCGATGGCCACTGCCAGCGAGCTGTTCTTTGTAAGGTTCAGGTATTGACTGGTCATGGGCGGGATGATCACGCGCATGGCCTGAGGCAGGATCACCAGGCGCAGCAAACGCCCACGAGGCAGACCCAGTGCGGACGCGGCCTCCCATTGGCCTTGATCGACTGCCTGGATGCCGGAACGCACCACCTCGGCCACGAACGCCGAGGTATAAATCACAAGGCCTGCAAGCAGGGCTGCAAATTCAGGCGAGAGGCTCAGGCCGCCCGCAAAATTGAAGCCCTTGAGCTCAGGCACTTCAAGGTGCAAGGATGCACCACTGACCAGCCAGGCCAGGAGCGGAACCCCGATCAGCAGGGCGATAGCCGCGCGCCCCAAGGGAAAGATGCGACCGGTCCGTTCCTGATGCCGATGGGCCCAATGACCAAGCACCAGAATCAGGATAATCGCCAGGGCGATGCCCGCCGTGATCCAGGTCATGGCCTCGCCCTCGAACCAGGGCAACTTCAGCCCCCGATTCGAAATGAATACGTTCGGCAGAGGGGTCAGCGCCTGGCGCGGCCCGGGCATGATCTCGGTGATCAGGGCATACCAGAAAAAAAGCTGCAACAGCAGTGGAATATTGCGCATGATCTCGACATACAGCCCGGCCAGGCGCGAGATCAGCCAGTTTTTCGATAAACGGGAAATACCCAGCACCGTACCGATCAGGGTCGCTGCAATGACGCCGATCACCGATACGTTCAGGGTATTGAGCAGACCGACCACGATGGCCCGGCCGTAGGTGTCGGCCGGGGAATACGGGATCAGGTGTTCGCCGATGGCAAAGCCTGCTTCCTCGCTCAGGAAGCCAAAGCCGGTCGAAATATTACGCGCATCGAGATTATGCAGAGTGTTGGAGACCAGGTACCAGACACCCGCCCCGACCAGACCCAGAATCAAGGCCTGCCAGATCAGGGCGCGGGTGGCCGGATCATTCCAGGACCAGCGTATGCGTCGCCCTTTTGGCGCGCGTGTAGTGTTATCTGTCATAAATCATCAGACCAGAAGCGACATGCGCTGCAGGGAATACGGACACCGGGGGCAAGCTGCCCCCGGTGTCCGATCCGTGATCGACTGCTGCGATCAGCGGATCGGCCAGGCGTACAGCACGCCGCCGTCTTTCCATTGAGCGTTCAGGCCGCGCTCGAGCTTGAGCGATGAGCCCATGCCGATGTTGCGCTCAAACGATTCGCCGTAGTTGCCGACTTGCTTGATGATGTTGTAGGCCCATTTCTTGTCCAGGCCCAGACCCTTGCCCATATCGCCCGAAGTACCCAGGATGCGCTGGATGTTGGGGTTGGTGCTCTTGGTCATTTCGTCGACGTTCTTGGATGTGATGCCGTATTCCTCGGCCTCGATCATGGCATTCAGCGCCCAGCGCACCACCATGAACCATTCGTCGTCGCCCTGGCGAACCATGGGGCCCAGCGGTTCCTTCGAGAAGTTCTCGGGCAGGATGATGTAGTCGTCAGGCGAAGCCGAAGAGGCACGCAGGCTGGCGAGTTGGGATTTGTCGCTGGTGACGACGTCGCAGCGGCCGGCCTCAAAGGTACGGAAGCCTTCCTCAGAGGTATTGATCACCACCGGCTTGAAGTCGAGTTTGTGCGAACGGAACCAGTCGGCCAGGTTCAGTTCCGTGGTCGTACCCTGCAGCACGCACACCGAAGCGCCGCTCAGTTCAGTGGCGCTCTTGACGCCCAGGCTTTTCTTGACCAGTACACCCTGGCTA
>JAKDMO010000116.1 GCA_030452305.1 Alcaligenaceae bacterium
AACACAAGCGTGACGTGGTGATCCTGCTGGATTCGATCACCCGCCTGGCGCGCGCCTACAACACCGTGGTGCCCTCGTCGGGCAAGGTCCTGACCGGCGGTGTCGATGCCAACGCGCTGCAACGCCCGAAGCGTTTCTTCGGTGCCGCGCGCAACGTCGAGGAAGGTGGTTCACTGACCATCCTCGCCACCGCCCTGATCGATACCGGCTCGAAGATGGACGAGGTGATCTACGAGGAATTCAAGGGCACCGGCAACTCGGAAGTCCACCTCGAACGCCGCTTGGCCGAAAAACGCATTTATCCGGCAATCAATCTGAACAAATCCGGCACACGTCGCGAAGAACTGCTGATCGCACCCGACCTTCTACAAAAGATCTGGGTCCTGCGCAAATTCATACACGATATGGATGAAGTCGAGGCGATGGAATTTATCCTGGACAAGATCCGGGCAACCAAGAACAACGCCGAGTTCTTTGACATGATGAAAAAATAAAGGGATTCACAACCCGAACGCCTTTTCACCCGGGCACCTTTGCCCGGCCCATCCGAGTATTCATTGATGACATTACCCTCGCTCGATCAGTTTCTCTCCAAAGTCCAGGCTCGCGATCCCCATCAGCCCGAGTTCATGCAAGCCGTCAAAGAGGTCACACACAGCCTCTGGCCCTTCATCGAAAAGAACCCGCGCTACGCTGAATACGCCCTGCTGGAGCGGCTGACCGAGTCCGACCGAGTCATCCAATTCCGGATTTGCTGGATGGACGACACTGGCAAGACCCAGATGAACCGCGGCTTCCGCGTTCAGCACAATGCAGCCATCGGCCCCTACAAGGGCGGCATGCGTTTTCACCCCTCGGTGAATCTGTCGATCCTGAAGTTCCTGGCGTTCGAACAGACCTTCAAGAACGCCCTGACCACACTGCCGATGGGCGGGGGCAAGGGCGGCTCGGACTTCGACCCGAAAGGCAAGTCAGACGGCGAAGTGATGCGCTTCTGCCAGGCCTTGATCTCCGAACTCCATCGCCACCTGGGCCCGAACACGGATGTCCCGGCCGGGGACATCGGCGTGGGCGCACGCGAAGTCGGCTTCATGGCCGGCATGATGAAAAAACTCACGAACAGCGGCGCAGGCATGTTCACCGGCAAGGGCATTTCATTCGGCGGCAGCCTGATCCGCCCCGAAGCCACCGGCTACGGCACTGTGTACTTCGCCGAGGAAATGCTGCAGCATGCGGGCCAGTCCCTGGAAGGCTATACGGTATCGGTGTCGGGCTCGGGGAACGTCGCCCAATACGCGATCGAGAAATGCATGCAGCTGGGCGCACGCGTGGTGACGGTATCCGATTCACGCGGCTGCGTCGTCGACAAGGCCGGTTTCACACCGGAAAAGCTGGCTGCGCTGATCCGGATCAAAAACGAGCAGCGCGGTCGGGTCGAGGAATACGCACAGCAATTCAATCTGCCCTACGAGGCCGGCAAACGCCCCTGGCACGTGCCGGTGGATGTGGCCCTGCCCTGCGCCACCCAGAACGAACTCGAAATCGACGATGCCCGTACGCTGATTGCCAACGGCGTACGCTGTGTGGCCGAAGGCGCCAATATGCCGACCACCATGGACGCGGCGCTGGCCTTTATCGAAGCCAATGTGCTGTACGCACCGGGCAAGGCCAGCAATGCGGGCGGGGTGGCGGTATCGGGCCTGGAAATGAGCCAGAATGCACAACGCCTGAGCTGGACACGCGAGGAAGTCGACTCAAAACTGCACGACATCATGCGTGACATCCACGAAAACTGCGTGGCCCATGGCAGCGCCGATGGCAAAAAGGTCAATTACCTGAACGGCGCGAACATCGCCGGTTTCGTCAAGGTTGCCGACGCAATGCTGGCCCAGGGCGTCTACTGAACCACCACCGCCTGTTCATCCAGCCGGCCCCGATGGGGCCGGTTTGCTTTTGGGCGCCTGTGTCGGCAGGTCCTTGATCGTCGGATCGTCCCAGGTCCCGGTGATCTGGTAATGCCCCGCCATGGCCTTGGCCAGCGGCGCCTTCAACAGCCATTGGGTCAGGAACGCACCCAAGCCCACGATCGGATTGATTGCAATCCCTGCGGCAATTGCCGCACCACTGACATCCAGATTAGGCACGACGACGGCCTGCATATCCAGGGTTTCATCAATGATGTTCGAGCGGCCCTCGAGCACAATCGTGCCGACAGGCCCAATCACGCGATAGTCGCGAGTGCTCATGACGCCCTGGTCAAGCCGTAGCGTGCCGCGCAGATTATCAAAGGGGTACCCTTCCTTCACCAGCCCGGACAGGGTCTGATCCAGATGCGTCAGACGCGCCAGGGACTGCAGCGACAGAATTTCCAGAAAACGTGCCGAGCGTGAGGCGACCTTGCTGAACCGGCCGTCGTCCAGTTGGATATACAGTGTGCCGTCCAGATTGGCCTTGTCGTGCTGCCAGGGCAGATTGTGCCACTCGAACTCACCATCAAGCTGCCCCTTGCCGCCTTCCATGATGTCCGGAAAGCCGGCCTGATCCAGCCACGCGCCCATATCATCGACCTGGGCATTGGCCTTCAGGCTCAGGCCGCGCCGTTCGCCGCGCATGCGCCACAGGCCGGTCGCATCCACCTTGATGCCCGTCGAGCGAATGCTCAGGGACTTCAGTTGCCAGGCGCCCAAGCTACGATCATTGACCCCCTGCAGGGTCAATCGACCGATCTTGTGCCCATACAGATTCAATTCTTCGGCATTCAGCCGCAGCGCGGGCATCTCGAAATCGTCATCCACATAATCCTTGTCGGCAGATTTGCTTTCCGGCAACAGCGACACGCCATCGGCCGGATCCGCCCCCACACCCAGCCGGGTAAATTGGGCGTCCACCTGACCCTGGATCGCCCCACCGACCTCGCGCCAATGCACAGAGCCCTGAGTCTGCACCGAATCGATGTCGGCCTGCCACTGCCCACCGGGGGCACGTTTGGCATTCAGAAACAGGCGGTCCATCCGCAGGCCCTCTATCCGGGCCAGATCCGCCTGAATCCGGACACCCGCCAGTTCGGGCAGCACTGACTGCCGGGCAGCCTGATCGCCAGGGCTTGAAAATTCCTTCACGATGCCGTTCCAGGCATCCGTATCGACCAGCGGATACGACACGTCCAGCAGCAGACCGCTTGCCGGAGGCTTGGCCGGCCGCCGAACACCAATGGCACCGGCATAGAAATACGGGCCCTTCGATGCGCCGCGCCGATGCAGCAAATGAACGGTCAGATCGTCCCCCAGGCGAATATCCAGCGCATCGGTCTTGGCATCGCGATTCGCCCATTCAACGGCAAGCGTACGCGCCTGCTTTGCCGGTGTGGCCAGCGGCGCCGGAAAATCCAGCGCCAACCCCACCATATTGGAATGGGCGGACAGACGATAGCCGTGGGCACCACGCATCAGGGTCACTGCATACGCCATCTCCCCGGTGATCCGTCGCATTCCGGGCAGATCAATATAGGCGCCTAAAGCTTTGGCACTCAATTGCCCCTTGCCGGTCAAGCCCTTCCCGGATCCGCCCAACTGGCCGCCCAGTGTGATCTCGCCCCCCAGGAAACGCCCTGTGATCGGCTTGGGCACCGTGATCTCGCGTTCATTGAAGTGCAGAACGCCCTGCATTTGCTCAAAAGCCGGCATGCCGGGCAATAGCCGCAATTCACCCGGCGCAAAGCGGACCTCGCCATCCACCTGTGTATCCAGGCTGTGTTCCAGGGGCACGGTCAGCGACAAGGGCACCTGCCAGTCGCCTGAAGCGCTGGCTTCGTCGAACACGCCGTCGAGCATGTCCCCCACCGGGGAATGCTGCATGAGCGCCATATAGGTGGAACCCGAGGCCTGGGTATCGCCGCTCACGCTCAGCACGGCGTCATTTTCGACATCAGGAATGCTTGCTTTCAGGTCCGACAGGCGAATCTGCGCGCCCTTGGCCGGATGCATCAGGGCTTCGCCGGCGGTCAGCGTGAGCGCACTTCGGTGCATTTGCGCCGTGCCCTGCATGGCTTCCAGTCTGGGCCAGGCCGGCGACTTGCCGTCGCTAGGAATGTAATCGATGACCGTATCGCGATAGGGCCCCTCTACCAGGAAATCCCCTGCCTGCGGATGCTCGCCAAACGGGAACTCGGCCAAGTCCCCGGACAAACGCAGGGTGGCATCCACCAACTCACCCGATACGAGGCCGGTCTGCAGCCATTCGCGCGCGTCCGCATTCACGGCATTGGGCAGATAGCGGTAAATAGCGTTCAGGCTGGCCCGCTTGATGGTGCCTGTCAGATCGATCACACCCGCCTGGCTGCTTCCGCCCGCATGCCAACGGCCATGCGCCAGCAGGTCGATGTCGCGATTGCGCCAGGCCAGGGATTCGATTTCAAGTTCGGGCTGGGGGCCGTTGGTGAACTGACCGGCCAGATCCAGACGGCCCAGGCCGATGGGAACAGAAAACCATTCCGAATCCCGCAGCGACACCCCCTGCGATCGCAGGGCAAAGTGCGCAGGCCCCAGGTCCGGCCCAGCCGTCTGCCCAATCAAGCAGGGCGCACGCACATAGGCCTGCAAGCCGGGCACCGCCACCTGCCCGCCGCCTGCCAGTGCCCAGGCGAAATCATGCATCTCGGCAGCCAATGTCAGATTAACCGCCGACGTGCCCGCCTCGCCCTGGGAGTCCACCCAAGCCTGCAGCGAGACCACACCGCCGCGCAGCGCCGTGGGCACATCCAGCCACGGGCGCCAGGCCGCAGGGCGCATGTCTGCGACCTGGGCATAGGCGTGAACCGTGCCGGCCAAGGGATCAGCCATCTGTGCCGCCCCGCCCTGGATCTCGCCGCGCAAGCTCAGGCGCGAACCCATGTCTTCAGGAATCGTGGCATCCAGCGCGAAGCGGATCCCATTGGCTGCGACATGCTGTGTACTCAAGGTCACGGCCGTCAGCGTCAACTCTGGTGCGGCGCGCTGTTCATCCTGCCAACGGATCGTCGCATCGCGCAGCACCACTTGGCGCTGCGCCATCAGCCAGCCTGGCACTTCGAACCCGGATACCTCATCTGAAGCAGTCTGCCCAATGTGCCGGCCAAGCAGGTGAAACGTACCTGCCGCATCACGGCGCACGCTCAGATCCATGCCCCAGATTTCCAGAGATTGAAATTCAGGCTTCAGGCTGAGCAGGCTGCGCCAGCTCAGGGATGCGCGCAGTTCCGGCACATCGAGCAGCACCTTGCCCTGGTCGGATTCCAGGCGGACCCCATCGACTTCAAAATAGGGATTCCAGCCTTGCCATTGCGCGCGCAGCGACCCCAGGCTGACCTTGACACCCAGCGCCTCGGATGCCTGCCTGGCGATCGCCGGGCGCCAATCATTGATGTGGGGCAGCACCCCGTAGCGCAGGCCCAGCACCAGGATACCGAACCCAAAATACAGGGCGACGAGTGCAACCAACACCCAACGCAAGGGCCCCGAGGCAAGATGTGTGCTTGAATTCAATTGGCGCCGGCCCTTATTTGAAGTACTGTAAAGCCCCCTCGGGCATTGCGGCCGGGGGCATCGTGTGCTGTCGTTCCTCTCTGGTGATCCTTATGTCCGAGGCCATTATATTAGAGCCCGCCTTGCGTTGGTCCGGCGCGCTGCGCCGCAAGACCCTGTCACGGCCCGAATTCGCCGGGCAGTTGGCACAGGATGCGCATCAGGCCATCACCCGCAAGACGCTGCGGGACTGGTTCGGGCAGGCCCTAGGCGAGCCACCGGAGGAAAACCAAGAGATCCCGGTCCAACGCCTGCGACCAGCCTTGCGCATCCTGCGCGACCGCGTGTTCTACACCCTGATGGTGCGCGATATCAACGGCGCCGCACCCCTGCACGAAGTGGTGGGCATCATGTCGGCGCTGGCCGACCTGGCCATCGGGCAGGCCTACCGCAGCGCCATGGGCGAATTGATGGCCATCCACGGTACGCCCAGACACCCCGACACCGGCACCGCGCAGGACATGCTGATCCTGGGCATGGGCAAACTCGGGGGAAAAGAACTGAATGTCTCCTCGGATATCGACCTGATCATGCTCTATGGCGAGGAAGGCGAAACCGACGGTCGGCGCAGGATCAGCCATCACGAGTTCTATGCCAAGGTCTGCCGCAGCATGACCCGGATTCTGTCCGAAATCGATGAAACGGGCTTTGTATTCCGAACGGATTTGCGCCTGCGACCCGACGGCGATTCCGGCCCCCTGGCCTGGAGCCTGGACGCACTGGAAAACTATCTGGTCGCACAAGGCCGCGAATGGGAGCGCTACGCCTGGTTGAAAGCGCGCGTGATCGCCTGCCCGATCTTTGCAGAAAACGATCTGACCGCCCAGGCACGGCAACTGGAGTCGCTGCGCCTACCTTTCGTATATCGGAAATACTTCGACTTCGACTCACTGTCATCCATGCGCAGGTTGCGCGAACGCATACGCACGGACTGGCAGCGCCGGGCCCTGGCACGCAATGGCGTGGACACACAGCACAATATCAAACTGGGCGAAGGGGGCATCCGTGAAATCGAATTCGTCATCCAGCTGAATCAGCTGATCCGGGGCGGGCGCATGCCATCGCTGCAGCAGCGCAGCTTGCTCGCGGCCTTGCACAAGCAGCATCGGGGCACCATCCTGGACGACGCGCAGGCGCACGGGCTGGAGGCCGCCTACCGTGCGCTCAGGCGCATCGAACACATGCTGCAATACCGCGAAGACGAGCAGACACATTTGCTGCCCAGCAATCCGGAACGCTTTGCCGAACTGGCCCGGGCCATGGGATTGGCACACGAGGACTTGAGCCACCAACTCGCACAACATCGCACTTTTGTCTCGGAATGCTTCAAGGACGCGTTCCGGATTGCGGGTATGGGGCCGGATCCCGGCCAGGGGGCATCCGACCCGGCGCCGACGGTGGACCTAGATACACACGTCGATGACGCCTTGCCCGATGAGGCGGCTGCGCGCGTACACCAACGCCTCGATGCCCTGCTCGACAGCCACCGTCTGCGCAGCCTGCCCAATGTCAGTCGCAAGCGCGTGCTGGCGCTGCTGCCCCGTCTGGTGGACAGCGCCTCGCGCACCGATGATCCCGCCAGCACTGCACTGCGCCTGATCGATCTGGTCGAGCATATCTCGCAGCGCAGCGCCTACCTGGCGCTGTTGGCCGAATACCCCGAAACGCTGGCGCGCGTGGCCCGCATCGTGGGGGCGAGCCCCTGGGCCTCACGCTATCTGGATCAATACCCGCTGCTGCTCGACAGTCTGATCGAATGGCACTCCCTGATGCAGGCGCCGGACTTTACCGAAGTCGCCGCGCAACTGCGCGCAGAACTGGACGCATGCGTATTGCCCGACGGGCAGACAGATGTCGAGCAGCAGATGAACCTGATGCGCGACCTGCAACACCAGATCACGTTCCAGTTGCTGGCGCAGGATCTGGAAGGCGTCATCAGCGTCGAGGGCCTGGCCGATCTGCTCTCGGGGCTGGCCGACATGCTGCTGAACGAAGCCGTCCGCCGCGTCTGGCCGCTCGCCCACCCGCGAGGCCGGCGCGACAATCTGCCCGATCCACACTTCGCGATCATTGCCTACGGCAAGCTGGGTGGAAAGGAAATCGGCTACGCCTCAGACCTGGACCTGGTCTTTCTGTACGACGATCCCGACCAGGAAGCGGGGGAACGCTACACGCGCCTGGGCCGCCGGATCGCCTCATGGCTCTCGACGCTGACCTCATCGGGGCGCCTCTACGACATTGATCTGCGCCTGCGCCCAGACGGCGACGCCGGACTGCTGGCCGTGCCGGTGGGCGCTTTCGAGGAATACCAAGTGCGCCACGCCTGGCCCTGGGAGCACCAGGCCATCACGCGGGCACGCTTTGTCGCGGGCGATCCGCAGATCGGCGAACGATTCGAGGCCATACGCCGCAACATCCTGCTGCTCGAACGCGACCCCGAGGTACTGCGCCGCCAAGTCTGCACCATGCGCGACAAAATCACCGCCGGGCACCCCAATCGCAGTCCGAACTTCGACATCAAGCACGATCGGGGCGGCATGGTTGATATCGAATTCATCACCCAGTACCTGGTGCTCAGCGAATCCCGAAATCATCCCGAGCTTCTGGATAACCTGGGCAATATCGCGCTGCTCGGGCTGTCAGCCCGGGCCGGGCTGATTCCGGCCGACCTGGCCGGCCGCGTGGCCGATGCCTACCGCACACTGCGCAAGCGCCAACACGAGCTGCGGCTACAGGGCGCAGAAAAGGCCCGCGTGCCGCCCGGCCGGTTCAGCGCCGAGCGCGCCGCCGTGCAAGACCTGTGGAACCTTGTGCTGGCCAAGGGTTAAAACACGACAAAGACGGATTATTCCGTTTCCACAAATGGAATTACTGCAGCGTCCGTTCAAATATGAACG
>JAKDMO010000117.1 GCA_030452305.1 Alcaligenaceae bacterium
CACTACACCCCGGGTAAGTCCCACTATAGCGATTACTGAGCCATCAAAGTTTGCCAGTATCAATCGAACCCGGCTTTTAATCTGGGTTTTTCGTTTGAGAGAAGAAATGGCGTTGGGATTGACCTCATAAATCACGATAGGATATGGTAGGTTCGCGGTCGGGTACTTTCCAACAATCTTGAAGAATAGAGCAAGGTCTTCGGCCGCTGGGTAATCAACGGGATAAAATCCCACATCAGACAGCACCGCAGACCGCATCATGATCGCAGGATGCGTGAATGGTGCATTCAGAAAGATCTTGCGTCGGATGGAAGCAGTGTCCACAGGATGCTGCAGGATGAACAAAGGCTGCCCCTCCAGATCAACGTAGCGGGCCCAACCACCCACGATTGCATGATCAGGATGCGCCTGAAGAAAGTCCCGCTGATCGGCAAGCCGTCGGCCAATGTTTTTATCGCCGCAATCCAGTCGGGCTATGTATTTATAGCGAGGAACACAATATGCGAGCCCGGCATTCAGCGCGTGCTCAATACCCTGGTTCTGGGCGAGTTCTATCAGATGGATGGGCAGTGGACCCTGATAGTCTGCCAGGACCTGCCGGGCAGGGGCCTGCAGGCTACCATCGTCCACGATACAGACATCCGGCAAGAGGGTGTCTGCCTCTACCGAGGCCAACGATAGCAAAAGATCCGCACCCGCCTGATAATACGGGATCAATAGGCAAACATCGCTAGTGTTGGTCATGATATGGATGGGGACAAGGCCGGGACTCAATCGGGAAATCAGGATGCGCGCGCGGAACGGACCAACGCGAATCCCAGAGTCAACCGCATCAACAGCATGAAGGATTCCGTCGCCAGGACGCAGAGAGCGACATTATACGCCGTGAGCCGATCCAACCACCATAAAAGAGCCAATAGCCCCAGGTGCAGCGCTGCCGCCATAATCAAAGTGATATTGACCGCACCTGGTGATCCAAGTGCTGCAAACCAGGGATATCCCAGCACCATACCCGTGACTGATACAGGTATGGTCACCAGGAACACATACAGAACCGGGACGGATCCTGCGTAGGCTGAACCGAAGGCCAACTGGATCAACCAAGGCGCCATAGCGGCCACGATCGCACACCCCAGGCCAAGCACTCCAATCAAAGCAGGCAGGATCTTCCAGACCAAACGGGTATCGCGCGCACGCGCCAAGGCCGGCAACATCGCCTGGCTGATCGGCCCCCCGACGCTCTGGCCGGCCTTGTAGACTTGTTCGGCAGCATTAAAGATCCCCGCCTGCGACAGCGCAGCCGCGCCGAGCACAATGGAATTGAACGAGGAATACAAGGCGAATGCCAATCGCCCCCAGAAGTATCCCGCCGTACAGCGCATCATCCGCAGACCACCCAGCAAGCATAAGCTCCATGCGCGATAGCCAGCCGCTTGCAAGGCTCGCAGACCCAATAGTGTTCCCAGCAAGTTCGACAGCATGAGTGCCAGCAAGACCAGGCTGCCGTCCCCCGGGCTGCGGACCAGACCAAAAACCATCACCATGAAGGATATGCGCACCAGCACCATATACATCGCGTAGGCACGCATATTTTCCAGCCCCTGAAGCAACCATATGGGCTGATAGGCCTGCAGGATCACTGCCAGTCCACCATACAGAAACAGCACACTATATGGCTGATAAGACGGTATATACGACAAACCCCACAGCCCAATGCATGAGGCACAGACCAGAAAGACTTTCGCGCCATGCACATCCCGGATGATGCCCTGCACAGTGGCGTCATCCTGCCTGTGGCAGGAAACCTCGTACGTGGCCGACGCAGTGAAACCATAGTCTGTCACAATGAAGCAAAACTGTGCCGCTGCCATAATCGCCATGGTGGCGCCATATTCCGCCACCGGCAAAGTGTGCGTCAACCACGGAATGATCAGCAATAACGACAGATAGGTGCTGATCTGAAATAGAAACAACCAGCCGATATTCCGGGTCAGTCTGTCGACCCACAAGGCTCGTAACCGCGTGATTGCACCAGACAGCATTAGATTCACGCCCGCTGCTGATACCGCCAGGTGCCGAGGCACATGCCGTCGGTGAGCAAGATATTCATGTGTGCTGTGATTCCATGGATGAGAAAATTATCCAATAGTACAGCCTGTCCGGCTGCGCCCACGGGCCTGACATTGTGATAGACCGACACCAACCCACTACCTCAGTGAATTACAATCGCTCATCCACCCCGACTCCATACAGACTATGATCGACTTCATCGACCTAAAAGCCCAGCAATCCCGCATCAAAGCACAGATCGACGCCCGCATCGCGAACGTGCTGGCCCATGGCCAGTATATTCTGGGTCCGGAAGTCGCTGAACTCGAGGAGCGGCTCGCCGCCGCCATCGGCGCAAAGCATTGCATCAGCTGTGCCAACGGGACCGATGCGCTGCAGATCGCGCAAATGGCACTGGGCGTCGGTGCCGGCGCTGAAATCATCACCCCGGGATTCACCTACATCGCCACGGTGGAAACGGGCGCCGTCCTGGGTGCCAGGCCGGTCTACGTGGACATTGATCCGCGCACCTGCAATCTGGACCCCACACAACTTGAAGCCGCGATCACGCCGCGCACGCGTGCCATCATCCCGGTGTCGCTATATGGCCAGTGCGCCGACATGGACGCCATCAACGCCATTGCGGCAAAGCATGGCATTCCCGTCATCGAGGACGCCGCGCAAAGCTTTGGCGCCACGTATAAGGGACGCCATTCCGGCAACCTCAGCACCATCGCCTGCGTCAGCTTTTTTCCCAGCAAGCCGCTGGGCTGCTATGGCGACGGCGGCGCCCTGTTCACCAACGACGACGAACTGGCCACCATCATCCGTCAGATCGCGCGCCACGGCCAGGACCGCCGCTATCACCACATCCGCGTCGGTATGAACAGCCGCCTGGACACCCTGCAGGCCGCAATCCTGCTGCCAAAGCTCGACATCCTGGACGAGGAAATCGAACTTCGTCAGGTGGTGGCCCACCGCTACGACGAACTGCTGGGCGCCGAAGGCATCACCACACCCCACATCGAAGCGCATAACGTCAGCGCCTGGGCGCAGTACACCGTGCGCGTGCCCAAACGCGACGCCGTCCAGGCCACACTAAAACAGGCCGGCATTCCCACCGCCGTGCACTATCCGATTCCTGTGAACCAGCAACCCGCCGTCGCCGATCCCAATGCCCGGCTGCCCATAGGCGACACCGTCGCCCGCGAAGTCCTCAGCCTACCCATGCATCCCTACCTAACCGAGGACCAGGCACGAATGATCGCCAAAGCGCTGGGGGCAGCGGTCAGGGCGTAAGGTGCAAGACCTTCCAACCGCGTCCGCAAGACGTACATCTCACGTTGCACCAACAAATTCAGGCATATTCCTTGCCTAAATGTGTCTCGTGAGATACATTTTAGCTGGATTCATCGATTTTTGATGCTCAAGGGACACAATGACGATGCTGGCTGACATTGCAGATATGCTGCGTAGCGTGCGCCGAGAAGCCGGCCTGAGTCAGGATGCCCTGGCCCAACGCGCCGGGGTCTCGCGCACAACCGTTGCCCGTATGGAAACGCTTGCAAAAGGCGACATGAGCGTTTCCATATTGCTGCGGCTACTGGAAGCCGCAGGCTACGACCTCAAACCAATCAAGCAGGGCCACGTTCGAACCATTGAGGACATTCTGGATGAACAGCGACGGGGCGACGCACCGTGAGGCTCGGCGCGTCGATGCGAACACGATGGTAGAGGTTGGGCGCTGCCTGGCGGTGTTCCTCGGAATAGCGAAGTAGCTAGGTTCTATAGGCCCAACCGATCCAAGATCTCGTTATAAGCTCTTGGCAGTCGAGCCTGCTCGTTGAGATGCTCAATTGCGGAGCGAACGCCTGCATCACTGTAGCCGAGCTCGCGAAACAAACGACCCATTGGGATGGGCCTGCTGGAACCGTGCGGATCCTCCCATTCTGGGCACCCCCCGGTGTGCGTGTATTTCACCAGATCGAACTTACCCATGTGCCCAAACTGAGTCCACACGTCATTGAGCACCGCGAGATCACCGTTGCTTAGCTCAAGCAAATCCTGCTCTGGGGAACGGATCATGCTGGCATCGCGCAGCGCCACATCGTTGTCGGCGCGGTCTTCCATCCAGCTATCCCAGCCCCCATCGCATGAGCCGCCGTAGCCATTCATAAGATTCAGGGTATTGGACAGAACTGGCCCTTGGGGCATCGAAACAAGCCTGTCACCCGAAATAGGTTCACCGTACCGACTCAACGACTCGCGTTCAGACAGGTACATCAGCTTCATCAGCTTCAAAAGCGGCAGTTGACCGCCAGCCTTATGCAGTAAGAACGCTGCCATTTGGGCTGTCCGCTTTTGATTGAAGAGAGTTGGGTGGGTCATATCCTTACCGGTGAAATGCGTGCACCTGTGCCGCTGCATAGGCCACGCTTGATGCAGTACAAATTACGCACAGCTCTATATTTCTTATTCATGGACATACTGTGGATAACTATAGTAGAAGTATAACCTTCCTCACCCCCACATGGCCATATCGTAGTTTCCGAAGGATCACTCCCCCATCGGCTCATACTACGCCGCTATGGCCACCATCACTTTTTTCCGTAAGCAGCATCGTGGTCGGGCGCTACGGTCAAAAATCGCATGAACGCGCCGTCGCGGTATGCCGTCGCCCGCCGTACCTGAGTAATGCGCAACGAGTAGATGACGTCAATGCCGGCGGGCGGCCTGACGCTGGTGATCTTCTCCCACTTCAAGCCCGAATCCCTATAAACCTGAAGCCACGTCAATTGTCGAATCTTGTTCAGGGTATCCAGCGCGGCATGGCGCTCGGTTTTTTGCAGAGTAAGCAGATTTTCCTGAAAAACCGGATTATTCAGATCCAGGCGGACCTTGGCCTCACCGCTTGCCATGGGCCAAGCGACTCAGTGTATCGTCCTGATCGGCGTCGGAAGCCTCATGGGTGCTCGACCACGCCATCGCCGCCCAAAGGTCTGAAGCAGCCACGGACTCGTGCATCCAGCGTTCGTTATCGGGAATGACCGTGGCAGTGCGCACCACCCAGACACCCGGTTCGCGCTCCTCGACCAGAACCTGGCGACCAGCATATTGCTTGCCCAGCGAAATCTGGCCGTTTGCTCCGACGACCTTGACCGCTGGTGCGTGTGCAGTAACAGTCATGTGCAGCACCTACAAAATAACATTACACTAAATTATAGCTTTCGTGCCTTAGTATTTCAATGTTCTGAATTGGCGATCGGGCAGGCAATCCAATCAACGCACCAGTTTTTTGGCGGGCACCCCCGCCACGGTCAGGTTGTCTGCAATATCGTCGATGACTGCCGCGCCTGCGGCGATCATCACCGCCGAGCCCACAGTGGTTCCCTGCTTGATCGATGCCCCGATTCCTACCCACGACTGGTCGCCGATCCGGACTTGGCCGCCCAGATGTGCCCCCGGGCTGATGTGCACCCCTTCACCCAACTCGCAATCGTAATCGATGCTGCACGACGTGTTCAGGATGGCGCCCGCGCCCACTACGGTATCGGCGTTCACGACGACACCCGCCATCACGACCGTGCCCTCGCCCAGGCGCGCCGAGGCGCTGATCACCGCAGCCGGGTGCACAATTGTTGCCGGCAGCAGGTCTGCGGCCTGCAACTGCTGGATTTTCGTCATCCGGATCGCGTTATTGCCAATGGCCACGATCACACCGTCGAAGCCGCCTGGATCCTTCAGCAAGGCCGTTGTGTCGCCCGAGATCACCCATTTTCCGATCCGGCGCTTTCCCGGCCAGGCATCATCGTAAAAATCCACCGCGTCCCAACCCGCCGCCAGCGCCGCCTCGGCCACGACCTTGCCGTGTCCGCTCGCGCCCAGAATTGCCAGTCTCTTCATTTTTGCTCCCTATACAGTGCCAGCATTATCGTGACAGATCACAGTCTACTTCGCTTTACCGCGCCCCCCACCCCGTCAATATAATCCTGACCGTCTTGAACATAATCAGAATATCCAGCCATAGCGAGAAATGCTCGATGTAGTAGAAATCGTGCTGGATCTTAACCCGGGTGGCGTCGGCGTCGCCGGCGTAGCCTTGCATGACCTGCGCCCACCCGGTGATGCCGGGGCGCACGACATGGCGATAGATATAAAAAGGGATTTCGGCATCGAACTGGTCGACGAACACGCGCTGCTCAGGCCGGGGGCCGATCAGGCTCATGTCGCCCTTCAGTACGTTCCACAATTGAGGCAACTCATCCAGACGAGTCTTACGGATGAAGGCGCCCACACGGGTGATGCGGTCGTCGTCTGTGGACGCTAGCCGAGCGCCGTTCTTTTCCGCATCCACACGCATGCTGCGGAACTTGTAGATACGAAAATCGTGATTGCCCAGGCCCACACGGCTCTGGATGAACAGGGCTGGGCCAGGAGTGTCCCAGCGGATGGCGATGGCGGTGGCCAGCATCAGGGGCACTGCCAGCGGGGCCAGGACCAACACTCCGACGATATCCAGCAGGCGCTTGCACACTGAGTACAGCGGCGAAGGCAGCAAGGCCCCAGCGTCGTTTTCCGACAGGTGATCGATCTGGATGCGGCCGGTAATGCCTTCGTACACACGACGTGCATCGAACACTGGGATATGCGCCAAGATGCACTGGGCCAGAAACCGCTCCCATTCCGGAGGCAGCGACTCGGACCTCAGGTCTGCGACGACTGCATCGTAGCGCACGCCGTGCAGATCCGGCACTTCAAGCCTGCGGACCTGCATATTCCCCATCGACACCAAGCGCGCCGCCCCGCCCACCGGAACAGCGGCAACCTTCAGCGTCCGGTAGCGTTTGCCCAGGAAATATCCGGCGTAGCACCAAACCAGCGTCAGCGCATAAGCCGACAGCAGGACAGGGCGAGAATAGGCGCTGCGGCCAAAAAACAGAATAGCAAACGCGCCCAGGAAGATCCCTGTGGCGACCGGCACGATATATGCGAAGGTCCCAGAACTGGAAAACCGCCCGACGCGGCGCAGGGTCAGGATCACGATCAGGAACGACAGGACCACGGCCAGCGTAGTATTGATCCTGACCGCATCCATATAGCGCCAGAACGTCGTGCCCCAGCCCAGTATCATTGGCAGGAATGCCACCACCGCCAGTCCGGCCAGCCACTGGAAAGGCCAGCCCAGCAGGATGAGCTCGTACCACCTGGAATGGCGGCGCTCATACTCGTTCGTACAGGATCCCTTTTCCGCTTCCACTCCAGCCCTCATTCAAACGCCTCGCCTCAGGCTCGCTGGAATAGAACGGCAGGCCACGGCGTACAGTCATGATTGTACCGGCTGCCATGCGAACGCCAGCATCAGGATCAGGTACCCCCATTCCGACATCTCGGTGCTGAAAGTATTCAGCGCCAGCGCCGCACAATACGCCAGGGCCGAGCCCGATACCGCCAACACAAAGTACACACGGCGCGGATCAGCGCTACGATCCCACAACACGCGCATCGGCAAAACAGCGGCCACCACAAACCCCAACATGCCCAGCAGGCCCAGCAGCCCGAAATCAGCCAAGGCGCCAATATAGGCGTTATGCACCTCCATTGCGATGCCGTAGCCTGGGTCGATCCTGGTCGAACCGAAGCCGCAGCCCAGCGGAAAGCACTCCCAGGACTTTTGCAGACCGTTGCTTAGCAGGCGAAGCCGCGGAGCGTCCCCAGTATCCAAGCGGCTGTCGGTCAACGGGGTGATGGTCCTACTCATCAAAGCTTCAGCCTGCGCGGCCCCGCCAGCGGATGCGGGGGCAAAGCCCGCGCTGCGGCCAACACCCATTCCGGCACCAAGCACCAGCAAGGCCAATAACACCCCAGCCACCAAGGGTAAGGCCCATGGCCGACGCCCCGCCAGGTGCCAATCCCCGCGAAACCACAAGACGGCTCCCATGGCCAGAAATACGATCACTACCAGCAGCAAGCCGGTGCGGCTGCCATCGACCACAACCAAGTACACGCACGCCGCCATTGCGCAGGCCGCCGCCGCCCATCTGTCGGGCCGCCGCAGCCAGTCCGCCATGAACAGCGGCAGGAAAAACGCGCCAGCCTTCCAGAGCACGCCCACATGGGCAAATATTTCCCCCTCGCGCCAAGCGCCCAGGCGATACGATGTGGGCGCGAAGGCTTTGGACAGGAAAAATGTCAGAGTCAACAAAGCCAACGCGCCATACAGCACCCGCATCAGGATTTCGGCGTCCGCCCGCCCGACCAGCCGCCACATCGCCAGGAACAGGATGCCGATCACCAGGATTTTCAGCGCCTGGTACAAGGTCTCGCCATCCCGGCCCAGGATTCCCACCAGAACCATCCCCAGGACGAGCACCCCAAATGCGCCCCAGACCCACGA
>JAKDMO010000318.1 GCA_030452305.1 Alcaligenaceae bacterium
TCGGCCGAGCACGACAGGCGGCATCAATAGACCGTATCGTGGTCACCGATATTGACCGGCACAATTCGTTCATCCTGAACGATCAGCTCCAGCGTAATGCGATAGGACAGGTTGATGGACACGGAATGCAGGCCTTTCAGCCTGCCTTTGAGGGCGTGCAGACGCAAGGAAGGATGGTGAGGGTTAGCCTGCAACAACAGCAGCGTTTTGCGGTATTGCTCCCGTAACTCGGGGTGACGCTTCAGGAAACGGGCCGCTCGTCGGTTGTATTGCCAGGTGAAGACCAGCGAATGGCTCATGCAAGCCCGTCGAGGCGTTTGAGGTGTTCCTCCACCGTTTCCTCAACAAAACGACCCGCTTCCAGGTCCGACCGACTTTCGGCAAGAGCCGCGGTCAATTCGGATTCACGCAGGTAATGGTAATGCTCCAGATCCATCACTACATAGCGGTCCTTGCCCCGCACCGACACCACAGCCTCGCACGCACCGCTCAATGCCTCGGTGATCGCGGACACGCCGCGGGTTTTCAAATTGTTGGCAGTGATTGAATCCATATTCGATTCCCGGCATGCTTTATGGTGTTTCTTATCGTACTGATAAAAGCGTGATTCGCGCAAGGCAGCAAACCCAGGTGCGCCTGACGGACTCAGAACCGGCAGGCGGAAAAAAGCCCGCCGGGAAGGCGGGCCACAAACGGCTATCAGCCGGCGTCACTCGCCCACGGTGATCTTGCCCTTGAGCTTTTCCATGGTGGCATCGCCGATGCCATCCACTTCGTTCAGCTCCGCGGCGCTCTCGAACGGGCCGTTTTCCTCGCGGTACGTGAGGATATCCGCGGCCTTGGCCTCGCCAATGCCCGGCAAGGCCGCCAGGGCCTCGGCATCCGCGGTGTTGATGTTGACCATCCCCGCCCAGGCCACGGACGCCAACAAAGCCGTGGTGGCCGCAAGGGCCATTATCGCTTTCTTCATGGTCTCCCCTCCTGTTTCTCGGTTTGATGTTCGGTCAGCCCCAACGGCCGACCACCCGAACCTACCCCAATGGGTGGGAGATTGCAATCATTAGCCTCTTCCAACATGAAATGAGTCTGAAGTAGCGGCTGCGAATCCGTTCATGATGGCGGGATGAAGCCCATCATGAACAGCAAGCATTTACGCACGTTGGCCCAGGTGGCCGACGTTCTCCATGGCAGCCGGTCGCTGGCACCGTTGCACGCCAGCGCTGGCCGCCGCCCGCGCCCAAGCCTACCCCGGTCAGCCACGCCGCGATGGCAGCTTTCCGGGCATCCGTGAACGCCACCAGCTGGGCTGCCAGAAGGGACTGTAGAGGTTGCCGTGCTCGCATTCGCCGTCCTCGCGGGCGAAACCGGCCAAATTCCAGCACCGAAAGTTTGTTTGCCTAAGCCTTGGCTATCTATATGCCAGGGTCTACACTGAGATCTTCGGACAGAGATCAAGCTATAGCAACCACCGCGGACAACATCACCAAACGCTTGCACGCGGAAATCGATCAGGTGCCCGCAGATCGGCGCGCGGCATTGCTGAAAATCATCCACGCCTATCGCGAAGCCGTGGACGACGAGATCGATCCGGCCGAGTCGATCCGCCGGGGGCTGGCCGATATTCGTGAGTGCCGGGTGCATCCTGTTGAGACGCTCTGGGGTGGGCTCGAAGAGACCTGATGTGGGTCGAGTACTCGACGGAGTTCAAGAAGAATTTGGTCAAGCTCTATCAGCGACAATGAGGCCGCCGAAAGGCTGCAAAACGCCAGACATAAACTCTTCGAGACCATCTGCGAACGCAAGAAGGCAGGCTGACTTCAATCACCTTCCTTCAGACTCATCTTCGGATTGGAAAATGCTCAGGGCGAGAAAGAAGCTCGCGACTTTCTGGATGATTTTATAATCCGCCTTCTGGCTGAGCCTGAATCTCGCTTCCGATCAGGAATGGCTGATCGGTTCGTACCCAGACGACGGTGGCGTCCCCCCCCCCGAGGCTCAAGCCCAGTGCCTGAAACACGCTGTCGAGCAAC
>JAKDMO010000118.1 GCA_030452305.1 Alcaligenaceae bacterium
CCCCGAGCACGAGGACATCGTAGGCCCCGTCGGCCTGGCCACTGAACGATGCGGCGGGCTGAGGGGCCGCAGCGGGTGCGGCAGCGGCGGCAGGCTGAACCTGTGACGCCGCAGCCCCGGCATTGGGTGCGGCGGGGGCGGGTGCATCGGCCGCCTTGGCCTCGGCCTCGATCTGCACGATGGCCTTGCCTTGGGCGATCTTGTCGCCCACCTTTACCAGTACCGCTTTTATCACCCCGCCCTGCTCGGCCGGGATCTCCATGGACGCCTTGTCGGATTCCACGGTGATCAGGCTTTGCTCGACGGCAATGGTGTCGCCCACGGCGACCAGAACCTCGATGACATCGACCTCGTCGAAATCGCCGATATCCGGAACCTTCAGATCTATTGTGCTCATCAGACCCCCTCAGTCAAAGGACGATGCGGCGGAAATCCGCCAGCAGGCTCGCCAGATAGGCATTGAAACGGGCGGCGGACGCACCGTCGATGACCCGGTGATCGTAGGACAGGGACAGCGGCAGCATCAGGCGGGGCTGGAAGGCACCGCCATCCCACACGGGTTGCATCGAGGATCGGGAAACACCCAGAATCGCGACTTCGGGAGCATTGATGATGGGGGTGAAATCAGTGCCCCCGATTCCGCCCAGTGACGATATCGAAAAGCAGCCGCCTTGCATCTGCGAGGGCGAGAGCTTTCCATCGCGCGCCATGGCGGCGAGATCAGAGGTTTCCTTGGCGATATCCAGGATGCCCTTGGTATCCACATCGCGGATGACCGGCACGACCAGACCATTGGGCGTATCCGCGGCAAACCCGATATGGTAGTAGTGCTTCAGGATCAGGTTGTCGCCGTCCAGCGAAGCATTGAAATCGGGGAATTTCTTTAGCCCCGCCACAACCGCCTTGATCAGGAAAGCCAGCATCGTGACCTTGATGTCGGATTTCTTGTTTTCCGCGTTGAGTTGCTTGCGGAAGGCTTCGAGTTCGGTGATGTCGGCCGCTTCGTTGTTGGTTACGTGCGGAATCATGACCCAGTTGCGGTGCAGATTCGCACCCGAGATCTTTTTGATCCGTGAAAGCGGTCGGGTTTCGATTTCGCCGAATTTCTTGAAATCGACCTTGGGCCAGCCCAGCACACTGAACCCGCTGCCGTCGGACCCGACCCCACTGACCGGGATCGGCCCGCCTGTGGCCAGCGCCTGCTTGACGTGAGCACGTACATCGTCAAGGGTAATTCTGTTCTTGGGGCCGCTGCCCATCACGCGAGTCAGATCGACACCAAGTTCGCGAGCGAACTTGCGTACGGATGGTGAGGCGTGCGGCAGGTTGCGCAAAGGCACGTCGGCATCCGCAAAGGCCGCAGTCGGCGAAACGCGCGAGGGCGGCGTCGAAGCCAGTGCCTTCGCCCCATCGGGATCGGCTGCCGGGGCCGGTGCAGCCGGTGCGGGGGCTGCCGCTGGTGCAGCCTGCGGAGCCGGCGCGGGAGTTGGAGCCGGTGCAGGCGAGCTGCTTTCTGCGACTTCCAGATCCAGGATTTTGGCGCCCTGCCCGATCTTGTCGCCAAGCTTGACGGCAACGGCCTTGACCACGCCCCCAGCCGAGGATGGGATCTCCATCGAGGCCTTGTCGGACTCGACAGTAATCAGGCTTTGCTCGGCGGTGACCGTATCGCCCACCGCCACCAGGATCTCGATGACTTCGACTTCATCAAAATCGCCGATATCAGGCACGACAACGCCCTGTGTGGACGATGCCCCCGCAGGCGCCGGTGCCGCTGCGGTAGCAGCTGCCGGTTTGGCCGGTGCCTCGGGCGCCGCAGCCTGGGCCGGCGCAGCAGGGGCAGTGTCCTGTGCAGCTGCGTCGGCCTTGTCGGACTCGACCTCGAGGATCACCGATCCTTCCTGGACTTTATCGCCGACCTTGATCGATACGACCTTGACCACACCGCCGGCTGAGGCCGGGATCTCCATGGAGGCCTTGTCGGACTCCACGGTGATCAGGCTTTGCTCGGCAGTAATGGTGTCACCCACCGCAACCAGAACCTCGATGACCTCGACCTCGTCAAAATCGCCGATGTCCGGAACCTTGATCTCGATTGTCTTACTCATGTTCCTGACCCTCCTCAGGCGTGATGCGGATTGACTTTATCCGGGTCGATACTGTATTTCTTGATGGCTTCAGAGCATTTCTTTTGTGGGATCTTGCCCTCATCGGCCAGACTGTGCAAGGCGGCCAGGACGATGAAATGCCGATCGATTTCGAAGTGCTCGCGCAGCTTGCTGCGGAAGTCCGAGCGCCCAAACCCATCGGTGCCCAACACCTTCAGGGAACGCCCCTTTGGAATATAGGGGCGAATCTGGTCGCCATACGCCTTGATGTAGTCAGTCGAGACGATGATGGGCCCTTCGGTGTCGCTCAACTGGCGGGTGACGTAAGGCACCTGAGCGGATTCCTCGGGATGCAGCAGATTATGGCGTTCGGCATCGAGGCCATCGCGACGCAGCTCGGTAAAGCTGGTCATGCTCCAGACGTCCGAGGACACGCCCCAGTCATTTTCGAGCAATTCCTGTGCCGCCAGAACCTCGCGCAGAATCGTGCCCGAGCCCATGAGCTGCACGCGCAGCTTGGTCTTGCCATGGGAATTGAGCTTGTACATCCCGCGCAGAATGCCTTCCTCGTCGCCTTCCTGCAGACCAGGCTGCGGGTAGTTCTCGTTCATGACGGTGATGTAGAAGTACACATTTTCCTGGTCTTCTACCATGCGCTTGAGGCCGTTCTGGATGATGACCGCGACTTCGTGCGCGTATGAGGGGTCATAGGCCACGCAGTTCGGAATCAGCGAAGCCTGGATATGGCTATGCCCATCCTCGTGCTGCAAGCCTTCGCCATTCAGGGTGGTCCGCCCTGCGGTGCCGCCCAGGACAAAGCCGCGCGCCTGCATGTCGCCCGCCGCCCAGGCCAGGTCGCCAAAGCGCTGGAAGCCGAACATCGAGTAATAGATGTAGAACGGGATCATGATCCGGTTGCTGCTGGAGTACGACGTGGCTGCCGCAATCCACGAGCAGAAGCCGCCCGCCTCGTTGATGCCTTCCTGCAGCAACTGGCCATTGGCCGCTTCGCGGTAGTACATGACCTGGCCCTTATCGACCGGGGTGTATTTCTGGCCTTCCGGTGCGTAGATCCCGATCTGGCGGAACAGACCCTCCATGCCGAAAGTGCGTGACTCGTCGACCAGAATCGGCACCACACGCGGCGCCAGGGCCTTGTCCCGCAGAATCTGGTTCAGCACGCGCACAAAGGCCTGCGTAGTGGAAATCTCGCGCCCCTCGGCGGTGGGTTCGAGCACCGCCTTGAATGTATCCAGCGCCGGGGCCGGCAGGTGCTCGTCGGCCTTCTGGCGCCGCTGGGGCAAGTACCCGCCCAGCGCCTCGCGGTGCTCGTGCAGGTATTTCATTTCGGGCGAATCCTCGGACGGCTTGAAGTACGGGATATCGTCGATCTGGTCGTCGGGAATCGGAATATTGAAACGGTCGCGGAACTCGCGCACCGAATCGACGTCCAGTTTCTTTTGCTGGTGGGTCGGGTTCTTGGCCTGGCCGACATGGCCCATGCCGTAGCCCTTGATGGTCTTGGCCAGGATGACCGAAGGCTGGCCCGCATGCGTGGCCGCCGAAGCAAATGCAGCGTAGACCTTGTGTGGATCATGGCCGCCACGATTCAGGCGCCAGATGTCCTCGTCGCTCATGCGGCTGACCATTTCGAGCAGCTTGGGGTGTTTTCCAAAAAAGTGCTCGCGTACGAACTTGCCGTCGTTCGCCTTGTAGGCCTGGTATTCGCCGTCTACGGATTCCTCCATGACGCGCAGCAGAATGCCTTCCTTGTCGCGGGCGAAAAGCGGATCCCAATACCCGCCCCAGATCAGTTTCAGCACGTTCCAGCCACCCCCGCGGAACACGGCCTCGAGTTCCTGGATGATCTTGCCATTTCCACGCACCGGACCGTCCAGGCGCTGCAGGTTGCAGTTCACCACGAAAATCAGGTTGTCGAGATTCTCGCGCGCGGCCAGGCCGATCGCACCCAGCGATTCGGGTTCGTCCATTTCACCGTCGCCCAGGAACACCCAGACCTTGCGCTGACTGGTATCGGCGATCCCGCGAGCGTGCAGGTATTTAAGGAAGCGGGCCTGATAAATGGCCATCAGGGGCCCCAGCCCCATCGACACGGTCGGGAACTGCCAGAATCCGGGCAATAGCTTAGGGTGCGGATAAGACGGCAGACCCTTGCCTTTGCCACCGACTTCCTGGCGGAAATTATCGAGGTTTTCCTCGCTCAGGCGGCCTTCCAGGAAGGCGCGTGAATACATGCCGGGCGAGGAATGGCCCTGAAAGTAAATCAGGTCACCGCCGTGATCGTCCGATTCGGCATGCCAGAAGTGGTTCTGGCCGCATTCGATCATGGTTGCCAGCGAGGCAAACGAGGCGATGTGGCCGCCCAGGCTGCCGCCATCGGGGACCTCGACCTTGTTCGCCTTGACGACCATGGCCATGGCGTTCCAGCGCACATACGAGCGAATTCGTTCTTCGAGCACCAGGTTGCCGGGATGCGGCGGCTCGAGTCCGGGAGGAATTGTGTTGACGTATGCGGTGTTCAATGAATAGGGGATGTGCGCGCCGGTGCGGCGTGCCAGATCCACCAGGCGCTCGATCAGGTAGTGCGCCCGCTCAGCGCCTTCGCGATCCAGCACGGCCTCGAGTGCATCCATCCATTCCTGAGTTTCAAGCTCGTCCGGATCCTGGGACTGAGCCACTACACTAGCTTGGTCAAGAGAGGACATCACGGGTCTCCTGTGTCGAGTATCGATAAGATGAGCGCGGTGCGCATCATTCCAAAAACATGGGCTTGCGAAGCGTGAAATGGCATGATTACGCTCAGTGTGCCCTAAAACCTGTAGCCATTCTAGGAAGGACCCGAGCTCAGCACAAGCAAAATTTCATCTCATGGTATGAATTTTCATGATATGAAATTTACTTTAGTGCTTTAACGCCTAAAATAGGCCATCCGAGCATTTCCCAACGCCATGGCGAACCCGAACCGCAAGTCCCTGATCCCCTCGACGTTCTATGAACACGCAAGGCATAGCCGCAGAGGCTTCTACTGGCTGACGCCCGTCGTCGTCCTGGTCCTCTATCTGTGCGTGATGGGGGTCTTCATCTGGCTGCAGCGCCTGCAGAGCGACAGCGTCATGTTCGTCACGATCGACCAGGAAACGCGCCAGCAGCGCCTGCTGATGGTCATCGTCGCGCTCTCTTTGGTGATCGTTGTCAGCCTGCTGGCCCTATGGCGCTACACCCGCTTTCGCACGCAGGCCGAGTCCGCCCTGATTGCCGAGACCGGCTTTCGCCGGGCAATGGAAAATTCCATGTCAACCGGTATGCGCGTGTTCGACATGCAGGGGCGGATCGCTTATGTCAATCCGGCCTTCTGTCGCATGATCGGCTGGAACGAGGCCGATCTCATCGGCCGCACCTCCCCCTTTCCCTATTGGCTGCCGGGCCGCTACGAGCACCACAAGGACACCCTCACTCAACTGCTTTCCGGGCGCACACCCAGCAGCGGCCTGGAAGTCGAGGCGCAACGGCGGGACGGCTCGCGCTTTACAGCCAGAATGTATGTCTCGCCGCTGCGCGACCCGAACGGCGAGCAAATCGGCTGGATGACGTCGATGACGGATATCACCGAGCCCAAGCGTATTCGCGAGGCGCTCACAGCCGCGCACGAACGCTTCATGACCGTGCTCGAAGGGCTGGACGATGCGATCTCGGTGGTGGCCGATACGCCCGAGGGGCTGGAGCTCCTGTTCGCCAACCGCACCTATCGCAGGGTGTTCGGAGCACAGGCCACGGGGCATGGTGAACTGCTCGGGGGACGTCTTGGGCGCTTTACGGACGAGACCATCGAAATGTTTTCAGAGTCGGCGCAGCGCTGGTTCGAAGTGCATCACCGCATGCTCGCCTGGACCGATTCGCGCCGGGTGCGACTGCAGGTCGCCCGCGACATCACCGAACGGCGCAAGCACGAGGAAGCCTCGCGGGTTCAGCAGGAAAAGGCCCAGCTCACCAGCCGCCTGACCACAATGGGCGAGATGGCCTCGTCGCTGGCCCATGAACTGAATCAGCCCCTGACCGCCATCAATAATTACAATATGGCGGCCGTCGCCATGCTGAAATCGGGCAAGGTATCGCAGGAACAACTGCTGGAAGCCCTTGAAAAGGCCGCCGGTCAGGCCGAGCGCGCCGGCAAGATCATCAGCCGCATCCGTGAATTCGTCAAACGCAGCGAGCCGCGCAGACAGGCCATCCCGGTTCTGCGCATCGTGGACAACGCAATCGGTTTTGCCGAAATCGACGCGCGCAAGCGGCAGATTGATATCCACACCAGCCTGCCCGAACCCTTGCCCGGAGTGGTGGCCGATCCGATCCTGATTGAACAAGTATTATTGAACCTGCTCAAAAACGGTATCGAAGCAATGGAGAAAAGCGAGTACCGCACCTTGCACCTCACCGTGATCGACCAGGATCCGCTGATCGAAATCGCCGTCATCGACCGGGGTCATGGCCTGCGTGATCCCGAACGCCTGTTCGAACCGTTCTACAGCACCAAATCCGAAGGCCTGGGTATGGGCCTGAATATATGCCGCACGATCATCGAATCCCATCACGGCCGCCTGTGGGCGACCAAAAACCCAGAAGGCGGGACGATCTTCCGCTTTACGCTGCCCAAGGCTCAACAGCGTCCCGATTCAGTATCATCCATGGAGGAGCAACACGCATGACCACGTCCCAAGCACCCAGCACGATTTTCATCGTCGATGACGATGAGGCCGTGCGCGATTCCCTGCGCTGGCTGCTTGAAGCCAACGGCTACCATGTGCGCGCGTTTCCCGGCGCCGAGGCCTTTCTCGAGGTCTACAACCCCAGCGAAGTCGGGGTGCTGATTGCCGACGTCCGGATGCCCGGAATGAGCGGGCTGGAACTTCAGGAAGCACTGATCGCCCGCAAGGCTCCCCTGCCCATCGTGTTCATCACCGGCCACGGCGACGTTCCAATGGCGGTTTCGACGATGAAGAAAGGCGCAGTCGATTTCCTGGAAAAGCCTTTCAATGAAGCCGATCTGCGCAGCATCGTCGCCAATATGATGGCGCATGCCATCGAACGCGTGCATCAGGCCGAAGAGCAGCGCAGTCAGCAGGCCGTCCTCAGCCGCCTGACGGCACGCGAACACCAGGTGCTGGAGCGCATTGTCGCCGGCCGGCTGAACAAGCAGATCGCGGGTGACCTGAACATCAGCATCAAGACGGTAGAGGCGCATCGCGCAAACATCATGGAAAAACTCGAGGTGACCACTGTGGCCGATTTGATGAAGATCGCCCTGGCCAAGACCGAGGAGGCCTGACATGAGCGCACGGATCATCGATGGCAAAGCACTGGCCCAACGGGTTCGCGAGGACGTGCGCGAACGCGCCGTCGCACTGAAGGCCAAAGGCATTGTCCCGGGTCTGACCGTCGTACTGGTGGGCGAGAATCCCGCCTCGCAGGTCTACGTGCGCAACAAGGCCGCCGCCTGCGAGCAGGCAGGCATGCGCTCGCGCGTGATCGGCCTGGGCGCCGACACGCCCGAAGAGGAACTGCTGGACCTGATCGGAACGCTGAACGATGATCCTCAGGTCCACGGGATCCTGGTCCAGCTTCCCCTGCCGGGACACATCGATACCGGTCTGGTGATCGAGACCATCAGCGCGGCAAAGGACGTGGACGGTTTTCACATCAGTAATGCAGGCCTGCTGATGACCGGCCGGCCGCTGTTTCGGCCCTGCACGCCGTACGGGATCATGAAAATGCTGGAATCCGAAGACATCCCGCTGCGCGGTGCTGAAGCCGTCATCGTGGGTGCCAGCAATATCGTCGGCAAGCCCATGGCCATGCTGCTGCTGGCCGCAGGCGCCACGGTGACACTGTGCAACTCCAAGACCCAGGACCTGGGGGCACAAACCCGGCGCGCTGACGTGCTGGTCGTAGCCACCGGCCGTCCGGGCATTGTGAACGGCAGCATGATCAAGCCCGGATCCGTGGTGATCGATGTGGGCATCAACCGCCTGCCCGAGGGCGGCCTGGTCGGCGATGTGGACTTCAAATCGGCCCATGCCGTGGCCGGGGCCATCACACCCGTTCCAGGCGGCGTCGGTCCGATGACTATTGCCATGCTCCTGGTCAACACCATCGAGGCGGCCGAACGCGGCGCGGCGTCTTGAAAAATCCCTGCCGTGCCCCCACCTGCAACGCATGACTGAACCCACACGCCCCCAGAATCCCCTGCTCGTTTCCGCTGA
>JAKDMO010000019.1 GCA_030452305.1 Alcaligenaceae bacterium
CAGACCCGGCTGCGCCTCGACCTTTGGGTACAGCACACCATGCAACTGAAGGGTGAAATCGGCGTCCTCGGATGCATAGAATGCAGCCGTTTCAAGCGCCACTTCGTCGAAACCGATTTGCTTGGCGCCCTTGCCACACAGATCCTCGTAGGTTTTGCCCGTGCGCCCCAGCCAGCGTATACCCAGGTCCTGCAGATTGACCCGCCTGTGTGATTCCAGCACATAGGCCTGCAACATCGTATCGTGCTCGATACCGCGCAGCGCAACACCTTCGTTGGCGAAGACATGTGTATCGTATTTCGCGTTATGCAGCAGCTTGGGCGCAGCGGCGTCCTCAAGCCAGGGACGCAGGCAATCGAGCACCTGAGACTTCGTGAGCTGCTGCGGTGCATCGGGCCCACGATGGGCAACCGGCACATAACACGCCAGGCCCGGTTCGACTGCCAACGACAGGCCCACCAGACGCGCCTGCATCGGGTCGAGTGACGTGGTTTCGGTATCGAGAGCCGTGAGTGGTGCGCTGCGTATGCGTTCGAGCCACTGCTGCAGATGCGGCAGATCGACGACCGTCTCGTAGCGCGTGGGCACCTGTTCGGGGTGTGCGGACTCGGCCACGCGCGCATCCTGGGCAGGCACCCGGTCAGGCTCGCCCGTCAGTTCACGCAGCCACGCGCGAAAACCATAATTCTCGTAGATCTCCAGAAGCGTGTCACGATCGGGGGTGCGCAGCTTCAGCGCCTCGAACTCGCACGATGGGGGCAGCGCGCAATCCCTGCGTATGGTCAGCAAGTCGCGGGTCAACGGAAAGTTTGGAATGCCGGCGCGCAGATTTTGCCCGGCGACACCCGGAACCTCGTCGGCTTGAGCGATGAGCGCGTCGATGTCGCCGTATTGCGCGAGCCACTTGGCTGCGGTCTTGGGGCCGACCTTGGGGATACCCGGTACGTTATCGACCGCATCGCCCATCAGCATCAGATAGTCGACGATCTGCCCCGGATGCACACCGAATTTGCCAAACACCCCATCCGGATCCTGGCGATCACCGGTCATGGTGTTGATCAGCTCGACATGATCATCGACAAGCTGAGCCAGATCCTTGTCGCCCGTCGATATAATGGTATAAACGTCGCTTGCCGTCGCGCGTTTGGCCAGGGTGCCAATCACATCGTCGGCTTCGACCCCAGGCTCGACGATCACCGGCCAGCCCATGGCGGCGACCGCTCTGTGGATCGGTTCGATCTGTATGGCAAGGTCTTCGGGCATCGAGGGGCGATTCGCCTTGTACTCGGGATAGAGTTCCTCGCGAAAAGTCGCGCCACGGGCATCGAACACGCAGGCGCCGTACTCTGCCCTGTCCTTGTAATCCAGCATCAGCCTCCGTAACATAGAGATGACGCCATAGAGGGCGCCCGTGGGTTCACCACGGGCGTTGCGCAGATCGGGCATCGCATGATAGGCACGATACAGATAGCTCGACCCATCCACCAGCAACAAGGTTTTTTTCATGGCCAACAATAAAATAATTCGATTGACTGCGGAACAGCAAATTCCCACGATTATCTCAGAGATGCAGGCCGCTGCCGAAACTTTCCACCAGATCGGCATGGGCGTCAGTGTATTTGGCAGCGCACGCATCAGGCCGGATCATCCTTTTTATGCCCTGGCCGTAGAGCTCGGATCGCGCATCGCGCAGCTAGGTGTGCCGCTGATCGCGGGCGGCGGCCCCGGCCTCATGGAGGCCGCCAACAAGGGGGCATTCGAGGCCGGCGGGCGCAGCATCGGGCTGAACATCCGGCTACCGCGCGAAACCCACGATAATCGCTACCAGACCGACAGTCTGCACTTTGAGTACTTCAACTCACGCAAGGCCTCGTTCTTCATGCACAGTCTGGCCTATGTTGTCCTGCCTGGCGGATTCGGCACGCTGGACGAGGTGTTCGAGGCACTGACCCTGGTGCAAACACACAAGCAGCCGATGGCCCCGATCATCCTGATCGGTGTGGATTTCTGGTCGGGCCTGATCGACTGGATTCGCAGCCAGTTGCTGCACCACGGCATGATCAGCGCGCCCGACATGAACCTGATCACGCTGACCGACGATCTGGATGTCGCCATGCAGCGCATCGAGGAAACCCTGATGATCGAGCCCAACCGCGAACCCGCCTTGCCGGCGGAATAAGCCAGGGCACCGCGTTATGCCCAAACTCGATGTCCGGAACATTCACAAGAACTACGGCAGCAATGAAGTCCTGAAGGGCGTGTCGCTGACCGCCCACGCGGGCGACGTCATCTGCATCCTGGGGTCCAGCGGATCCGGAAAAAGCACATTGCTGCGCTGTATCAATTTCCTGGAATCCCCAAGCCAGGGCACGATCGCCCTGAACGGTGACGTCCTGCGGACCTCGCAGGATAGGCACGGCACGCTCCAGGCCGTCGATCCCGATCAATTACGCCACCTGCGCACCCGGCTGGCAATGGTATTCCAGCACTTCAATCTGTGGGCACACATGAATGTGCTGGGAAACGTCATCGAAGCGCCCATGCAGGTCCTGAAGATGGGCCGCGCCGAGGCCACCGAGCGGGCCCGCCACTATCTGAACAAGGTTGGCTTGCCACCTGCGCTCGAGGCCCAGTACCCGTCTTCGCTATCGGGCGGTCAGCAGCAGCGTGTGGCGATTGCGCGAGCATTGACGATGGAGCCCGAAGTCATGTTGTTCGACGAACCGACTTCGGCCCTGGATCCGGAACTGGTGGGCGAGGTGCTGAGGGTCATGCAAACCCTCGCCGAGGAAGGCCGAACGATGTTGGTGGTCACGCACGAGATGGGCTTTGCACGCAAGCTCGCGACCCAGGTCATGTTCCTGCACGATGGCGTGTCCGAGGAAACCGGCACCCCTGCGGAAATATTCGACGCCCCCAACAGCGCGCGGCTGCGCCAGTTCCTGTCTGGAAACCTGAAGTAGGCCGTCGCCCGGCCCCGACTATGTACCCGGGCGGACAAAGGCCAGGACTTCCGGCAGCCAATCGGCAAAATCCGAAATCCCGTGATCGCTGCCCTGGATAATGCGCTGCCGGCATCCCACATAGCGCGCCTGCATGTCATGCCAATCCAGAACCTCGTCACCCGTTGCCGCCAAGAGAAAATAGCGACCCGCATCGAGCACCGCCGGGATCTCGGCTTCGGCCTGCGCCAGTTCGTCTACATGAGCAGGCAGGAATTCGAAGGGCTCATCGCCATGAAAGCTGCGATGCATACCCACCTGGGTCGCCAGGTCCCGGGAGGCATGAACCACCGGATTCAGCACGATTCCCCGGCAGGACAGGCGTTCCGCCAGCCATGTGGCGTAGAACCCGCCCAGGGATGATCCGATCACGGTCAGATCATCCCCCTGGCGGCTTTCGGCCAGTTCCCGCGCCAGTGTCATGGCGTCGCGCGGACTGGCGGGCAACTGGGGGCAGCACCACTGGTCGGCATACCCAAGACGGGCCAGCGCCTCGGCCATCAGGCATGCCTTATAAGACTGGGGTGACGAGCGAAAACCGTGCAGATATAGAATCATGGTGATCATCGGAAAATGGCGTCCGGCCATTGTAAATTCAATCCACAGCGCTTTCGAGTAAGATCAGGCAATTCCCGTCAGCAGCCCAAATATGCCCTCGCCCCGCACACCCCATCACGCGATGGACACTCCTTCATTATTTGCCAGAAATTCCGTCCGGGGCGTTATCCTGGTTTTATGCGCGGGGTTGCTGTGGGGCACTACAGGAACAGCGCAGAGTTTCTCGGCAAATACGCTCTCGCCTTATTGGGTCGGTGCCCTGCGCCTGGTGATTTCCGCCGCGTTCTTTACACTCTACATTGTAGCGACTATCGGCCTACGCGCGATACGAGCATCCATGGCTATGGTGGACTGGCGCCATGCGGTGCTGGCCGGCGCATGCATGGCCGGCTATAACTTGGCGTTCTTTGCCGGTGTCAAGGCGACCGGCGTGGCAGTCGGCACAGCGCTGGCGTTGGGCAGCGGCCCGATCTGGGCCGGTCTGCTCCAAATGCTGGGCGGGCGGGCGCCGTCCGGCCACTGGTGGGCAGGCACAATGCTGGCGGTGGCCGGCGGAGTTCTATTGGTATTGGGCCGGGGCGGCACACTGCAGGCCGACCCGACCGGCATTGCGCTATGCCTGGCTGCCGGCCTGACCTATGCACTATATGCAATCATCAACAAACGCATGGTGCATCGGGCGGACCCCGGGGTCGTCACGCTGGCGGTATTCTCGGTAGCCGCCGCCATTGCCTTGCCGGCCGCCTGGCTGTGGGCGGGCGAACTCGCCATCACGGGTCGCGGCTGGGCCGTCGTGCTATTCCTGGGTGTTGTCGCCACAGGCGTCGCCTACCTGCTGTTCAGCAACGGCCTGCGAGGCATTACCGCCGCAACCGGGGTCTCGCTGGCGCTGATGGAGCCCATCACCGCATTCCTGCTGGCGATCGCCGTGATCGGCGAACGCCCCGAGCTTGCTGCCTACCTGGGCCTTGCCGCCCTGTTGGTCGGGCTGAGCATCGTGATCCGCGCGGAAGTTCGCCGCACTGCGTAGCGCCGGACTGGATCAGGATGATTCACGCTGACTGCGACGGCGCTCGTGCTCTTTCAGGTGACGCTTGCGCAAGCGTATGGATTTCGGCGTGACTTCCACAAGCTCGTCATCGGAAATGAACTCCACCGCATACTCCAGCGACAGCGCGACTGGCGGAACCAGATCGATATGCTCATCCTTGCCTGAAGCACGAACGTTGGTCAGCTTTTTTTCCTTGATCGGATTGACGACCAGATCGTTCTCGCGGGAATGAATACCAATGATCATGCCTTCATAGACCGGATCCTGGGGCGAAACAAACATACGCCCACGCTCCTGCAGTTTCCACAGGGCATACGCCACAGCCGTGCCGTCATCCTGGCTGATCAGCACGCCATTTCGGCGCTCGCCCACACCACCCTCGCGCACCGGCCCATAACTATCAAAAACATGACTGATCAGGCCCGTGCCCCGCGTCAGGGTCAGGAACTCACCCTGAAAACCGATCAGACCGCGTGCTGGAATACGGTATTCCAGGCGTGTGCGGCCACGGCCATCGGCCGCCATGTCCTGCAGATCGCCCTTGCGTCGGCCGAGCTCTTCCATCACGCCGCCCTGGTGGCCGTCTTCGACGTCCACTGTCAGCATTTCATAGGGTTCCATGCGCACACCGTCGACTTCCTTGTACATGACGCGTGGACGCGATACAGCAAGCTCGTAGCCTTCGCGTCGCATGTTCTCAAGCAGAATCGTCAGATGCAGTTCACCGCGACCGCAGACTTCGAAAATCGTGTCATCGGACGTGTCGTTGACACGTAGCGCCACATTGGACTTCAGCTCGCGATCCAGACGATCGCGTAGTTGCCGACTGGTGACGAACTTACCTTCCCGACCCGCCAGTGGCGAAGTGTTGACCATGAAATTCATGGTCAGGGTGGGTTCGTCGATACGCAGCAGCGGCAGGGCATCCTGCTGAGCAGGGTCAACCAGGGTGCAGCCTATGCCGATATCCTCGATACCGTTGACCAATACGATGTCGCCGGCCTCGGCCTCGGACACCAGGTCACGCTCCAGCCCCTTGAACTTCAGGACCTGATTGACGCGCCCCTTGATGGCCTCGCCCTCGGGGCCAAACTTCACGATCACATCCTGGCCGGAATGCAGCCGCCCGCGATTGATACGGCCGACGCCGATCTTGCCCACATAGCTGCTGTAGTCCAGAGAAATAATCTGCATCTGCAAAGCGCCGTCCGGATCGTCCTCACGCTGCGGAACGTACTGCAAAACCGCGTCGAACAGCGGACGCATATCGCCACTGCGCACATCCGGGGTCAGGCCTGCGTAACCAGTCAGGCCGGACGCATAGATAACCGGAAAATCAAGCTGTTCCTCGGTGGCACCGAGTTTGTCGAACAGATCGAAGGTCGCATTGACCACAAAATCGGGGCGGGCGCCTGCACGATCCACCTTGTTCACTACAACAATAGGCTTGAGGCCCAGGGCCAGCGCCTTGCGCGTGACGAAGCGGGTCTGCGGCATGGGCCCTTCTACAGCATCAACCAACAGCAGCACACCATCGACCATCGACAGTACGCGTTCGACCTCGCCACCAAAATCCGCGTGCCCCGGGGTATCGATGATGTTGATATGTGTGCCTTCATATTCAACCGCACAGTTCTTGGCCAGGATCGTAATACCTCGCTCGCGTTCGATATCGCCCGAGTCCATGACGCGTTCAGATACCTGCTGATTGTCGCGAAACGTTCCCGATTGGCGCAGCAACTGGTCAACCAAAGTGGTTTTGCCATGGTCCACGTGAGCAATAATGGCTACGTTACGCAAAGCGCGATTCATGTTGGATCCTTTTGTTTGATGACTGCCGGCTGCAGCGCAGCCGGCAATTTGTGAATAGGAATCAAGGCCGATTGAGGCGTTTCCATGGCCTGCAGTGCATCAAGCGGCACCGCGCCATCAATGACGAACGGCCCGATATCGGTGCGCCGTAGCGCCTTCAGGTGGGCATAGCAACCCAGGCTGCGACCGACATCCTGGGCCAGGGTCCGGATATACGTGCCCTTGCTGCAGTGCACACGAATCTGTGCTTCACGGCCCCCGCACGACAGCACATCCAGCGCATGGATCGTCAGGCGGCGCGGCGCACGCTCAAGCTCGATTCCCTGGCGTGCATACATGTAGAGTGGCTTGCCGTCTCGCTTGAGCGCCGAGTGCATGGGTGGAATCTGCTCGATCTCGCCCCTGAACGCGGGCAATACGGATTCCAGTTCAGCAGCCGTCACACCCAGGAAATCATCATCGGCACGTGCGGTGACAACACCGGTGAGGTCGCCACTGTCGGTTTCCTCGCCAAAGGCCAGTGTCGCACAATAGACCTTGTCGGCTTCGAGCATGGCGCCGGAAATTTTGGTTGCACGCCCAAAGCAGCAGAGCAGCAAGCCGGTCGCAAAGGGATCGAGCGTGCCGGTATGGCCCGCCTTGCGGGCATCCAGCGTGCGTTTTGCGCGCTGCAGGGCATGGTTGCTGGACAGGCCCTCGGGTTTGTCCAGCAACAAGACACCATCGAGCATCTGCCCACGTCGGGAAGCCATCGTTCAGTCCGTCCTGGTAAGAAACGATAGCCCGCTCAGGGCTGTTCGTCCGGGTCTTCGAGTTCAGGGATGGCGGCAACTCCCGCCTGCGGGCGATTGGCCCGATCGATCAACTGAGCCAGTTCCACGCCGCGTGCGATCTGAGGGTCGTGGATAAAGCGCAAAGTCGGGACCGTGTGGATATGCAGCAGTTTGAAGAGCTGCGAATGCAGCCAGCCGGCCTTCTCGTTCAGCACCTGGGTGACGACATCCGCTTCGGCGCCCAGTACCGTGAAATACACCTTGGCGTGGGCGTAATCGGCCGACAAATCGACTTCGGTCAGCGTCACCAGGCCAACACGAGACATTTCGAGTTCGCGCTGGATCAGGCCGGCCAGATCCTTCTGGATCTGGTCGGCCAGGCGCACATTGCGCCCCGGATTCGATCTGGATTGATGACGAGCCATATTTGTCTACAGTGTCCGGGCGATTTCCTTGATCTCGAAAATTTCGAGCTGGTCACCGACCTGGATATCGTTATTGCCCTTAAGGGTGATCCCGCAATCAAAGCCGGACTTGACTTCCTTGACGTCGTCCTTGAAACGACGCAACGAGTCGATGTAGCCGCTCCAGTGCACAACGTGGTCGCGCAGCAGGCGCACCTGCGAGTCCCGACGCACCAAGCCTTCGAGCACCATGCAACCAGCGATACTGCCGACGCGCGAAATGGTGTAGACCTCGCGAATTTCGACCATGCCGATGACTTCCTCGCGCTTTTCGGGCGCCAGCATCCCCGACATCGCGTTGCGCACATCATCGATCGCATCGTAGATGATGTTGTAGTAGCGCAAATCGATCCCATTGGACTCGGCAACTTTCTTGGCACTTTGATCGGCACGTACATTGAAGCCGATCACCACGGCATTGGATGCAATGGCCAGGTTCACATCGCTTTCGGAAATGCCGCCGACCGCCGCGTGCACGACCTGTACCCGAACCTCGTCGGTAGACAGTTTGACCAGCGACGATACGAGGGCTTCCTGTGAACCCTGCACATCGGTCTTGACGATGAGCGCCAGGGTCTGGCGCGTGCCTTCGCCCATATTGTCGAACATGGACTCGAGCTTTGCGGCCTGCTGACGGGCGAGTTTGACGTCGCGGAACTTGCCCTGACGGAATAAAGCGATTTCGCGTGCCTTGCGTTCATCGGCAAGCGCCATGACTTCGTCACCTGCGGACGGCACTTCGGTCAGGCCCTGGATCTCGACCGGTGTCGAAGGGCCGACGCTGGTCACGGGCTTGCCCTGGTCGCTCAGCATGGCGCGCACACGGCCGTAACTGACCCCGGCCAGCACAGCATCACCGCGATGCAGGGTGCCGCTCTGGACGAGGATGGTCGCCACGGGGCCGCGCCCCTTGTCGAGCCGGGCTTCGATGACGATGCCCTTGGCCGGCGCCTCGACCGGTGCCTTGAGCTCAAGAATCTCGGCTTGCAGCAGCACGTTTTCCAGCAGATCGTCAATACCCTGGCCGGTCTTGGCCGAGACCTGCACGAACGGCACATCGCCGCCGTATTCCTCGGGCACGACTTCCTCGGCGACGAGTTCCTGCTTGACACGATCAGGATTGGCTTCGGGCTTGTCGGTCTTGTTGATCGCCACAACCAGGGGCACATTGGCCGCCTTGGCGTGATGGATGGCTTCGCGGGTCTGCGGCATGACCCCATCGTCGGCCGCGACCACCAGGATAACGATGTCAGTCGCCTGCGCGCCACGAGCTCGCATGGCGGTAAAGGCCTCGTGGCCCGGCGTATCCAGGAAGGTCAACATCCCGCGATCAGTCTGCACCGCATAGGCACCGATATGCTGGGTAATGCCCCCGGCTTCACCCGTGGCGATCTTGGTGCGACGAATGTAATCCAGCAGCGAGGTCTTGCCATGATCGACGTGACCCATGACCGTGACCACTGGAGCGCGCGGCAGAGCCTCGGCTTCGGTGGTTTCGGTGAGCTCCAGAAATGCCTCGGGATCGTCGAGCTTGGCTGCGATGGCGGTATGGCCCAGTTCCTCGACCACAATCATCGCCGTTTCCTGATCCAGGATCTGGTTGATTGTGACCATCTGGCCAAGCTTCATCAATTGCTTGATGACCTCGGCTGCCTTGACCGACATCTTGTGGGCGAGATCGGCCACCGAGATGGTCTCGGGCACATGGATTTCGCGGGCGATGAATTCAACATGCTGCGGCTCGTGCTGCTCGACACGCTGGCGACCGTGACGGCCGCGGCCGCCCTTCCCGCCCCGGCCTGCCTTGCCGCCGCTGCGCCAGGCATCGCGCCCGGCACCGGCAGACAAGGTCTCGGCCTTCGAGGGGTGTTTCTTGCGCCCGCTGTCGTTCGTCCAGGTCGAAGACACGTCTGCGGTCTTGATGACCTTCTTGCCTTCGCTTTCTTTTTTGCTTGCACCCTTGGTGCCGGCAGGCTTGTGCAGCGTTCCGGATTTTCCGTCCTCGGGCTCGGGGGCGTGCAACACCTTGCGCGGACGGCTGAGCATCTCGCGCAGAGCGGCGGCTTCGGCCTCGGCGGCACGCCGGGCGCGCTCGCGCTCGGACGGCTGGCCCGAATCCGAAGGGGTCGGGGCGGCGCGGCGGAACTTGTTGGTGCCGGCGCGCGGTGCGGCAGCAGCCGACTGAGCGGGTGCTGCCGCTTCGTCCTTGGGCTTCTCGGCAGATTCGGCCGCAGGCTGAGCCGATTCATCCTGAACCGGAGCGTCGCTGCTTTCCGGAGCGCCGGCAGCAGTATCCTTTGGCGCGTCTTCGACTTGTTCCGCAGGTGCTTCCGGAGCTGGAGCTTCCGAAACGGGAGCCGCCGGCGTTGATGTCTCAGCGGCAGCCGCTTCAGCGACCGGCTCAACAGCGGGCTCTGCCTGCGACTCGGCCGGCGCTTCAGCGACGGACGGCGTGGGCTCGGATGTGTGCTCGGGAGCGGCAGGTGCCAGGCTTGGCTCGGGTGGCTCGGCAGGCGCAGCCACCTCGGGGATGACTTGAGCCTCGGCAGCTACGGCGACCTGTGCGGATTCTTCGACCTTGGCGGCCTCTGCGGCAAGTTCCGACGGATCGCGTTTGACGAACACGCGCTTTTTCCGGACCTCGACCTGAATCGTGCGCGAGCGCCCGGAACTGTCCGCCTGGTGGATCTCGGAGGTCTTGCGGCGGGTCAGGGTGACTTTCTTTCCTTGGTCGGTGCCATGCGAGCGCCTCAGCGACTCAAGCAGGGCCGCCTTGTCGGCATCGGTCACGCCTTCGTCGACCGACCCGAGCTCTACGCCGGCCGAACGAAAATGCTCCAGCAATACATTGGCGGGCATTTTCATTTCTTCGGCTAACTGAGCAACTGTGTTACTGGTCATTCGACTCTCTCTCTTCACTACTGTTTCAGACAATGGGCCACCTGGGGGAATCAGCCGACAATCAGGCTTCGTCCTCGAACCAGTGCGCACGCGCCTGCATAATCATCTCGCTGGCGGCGTCGTGCTCGAGACCAGTGAGTTCGGACAACTCGTCGGTAGCCAATTCGGCCAGGTCGTCAAGCGTCGCGATATCGTTTTCCGCCAGTTTGGCGATCAGATCCGAAGACATCCCGGGAACTTCGAGCAAATCATGCGCGGTCTGCACGCGCTCTTCCTGGGCAATGGCTTCGGTCAGCAGTGCGCTGCGCGCACGGGCACGCAACTCGTTTACGGTGTCCTCATCGAAGGCTTCGATCTCGAGCAATTCCTGCATCGGGACATAGGCGACTTCTTCGAGGCCGGTAAAGCCCTCGTCGATCAGGATGTCGGCGACTTCCTCGTCCACATCCAGGCGACTGACGAAGGTGTGGCGCAAGGCGCCGCGCTCTTCTTCGTGACGGTTCTGGCTTTCCTCGGGCGTCATGATGTTGATCTGCCAGCCTGTGAGCTCTGATGCCAGGCGTACGTTCTGACCGCGTGCACCGATTGCCTTTGGAAGGTTTTCGCCATCCACCACGACGTCCATGGCGTGCTTGTCTTCGTCAACCAGGATCGACTCGACATGCGCAGGCGCCAACGCACCGATGACGAATTCGGCCGGATCGTCCGCCCACAAAACAATGTCTACCTGCTCGCCGCCCAGTTCGTTGCGGACAGCCGTCACGCGTGAACCGCGCATACCCACGCACGTACCGATCGGATCGATGCGCTTGTCGTAAGCCACGACAGCGATCTTGGCCCGCACGCCGGGGTCGCGTGCCGCCGCCTTGATTTCGAGCAAACCCTGCTCGATCTCGGGCACTTCGTTTTCAAAGAGTTCGCGGATGAACTCGGGCGCGGTACGCGACAGGATCACCTGCTGGCCACGCGCGGTATGGTCGACCTTGAGCACCCAGGCGCGGATCCGGTCACCGGCACGAATATTTTCCTTTGGAATGATTTCGCTGCGCGGCAGGCGTGCCTCGACCTTGCCGATCTCGACAATAATGTCGCCCTTATCCATGCGCTTGACGGTGCCCGACACAATCGACTCGCCGCGATCCAGGAAGTCGTTGAGCACCTGCTCGCGCTCGGCATCGCGGATTTTTTGCAGGATGGCCTGCTTGGCCGCCTGCGCGCCGATTCGACCGAATTCGACGGGCTCGAGAGGTTCCTCGATATATTCGCCCTCCTGGATGCCCGGGACGAGTTCCTGGGCCTCGGAAAACAGTTCCTGCTGATCGGGTTCCTGGAGGCCGGCCTCGTCGGGCACCACCAGCCAGCGGCGAAACCCTTCGTGCTCGCCCGTCTGGCGATCAATCGCCACGCGGATGTCGGCTTCTTCTTTGAAACGTTTCTTCATTGCCGAGGCCAGCGCGCTTTCCAAAGCACCAAAGACCACTTCACGTTCAACGTTTTTTTCGCGCGCCAAGGCGTCGACCAGCAAAAGAATTTCGCGACTCATCGCTTCTTACCCTTGAAATCAAGAACAGGATCCAGCTTGGCCCGATCCACATCGTCAAAAGAGAACTGCAAGACCTGCATGTCCCCCGGACGCACCTCGTATTCGAGGCTGAACCGCACCTCTGCGGGATCCGCAATGTCTTCGGGCGCGCTCAACACGCCGATAAACACTTTGCGGTTATCAAGCGCCTCGCGCAGGCGCAATTCGATGCGCCGCCCCGCAAAGCGGACATAATCGGCGGCCTGGCGCAAGGGGCGATCCACCCCTGGAGAGCTGACTTCCAGTCTTTTGTAGTCAATGCCCTCGACCTCGAACACACGCGACAAATGTCTGGATGCCGCCTCGCAATCATCGATGCGCACACCCTCAGGACGATCGATCGTGACGCGCAGCAGCCCAAGCGGCGCGCGCTCGATATCGACCAACTCCACACCCATCCCCAGCATGGCCTGCTGGGCGATCGCAAAGATATCCGCCATAAAATCCAAAAAAAAGGGGCTGTCCGGCCAGCCCACATGATTACCCATCGGGTGGTCCCAAGCCTTGCCGGCCAGGACACCGCCAGAAGGCCCATCGTAAAATGCGCCATAGCACCTATAGTGCTGTAAAGCCCTATATTATAACAGCAAAAGTGCGATTTTCTGCAGTTTTCAGCTATCTGCGCCCAAGCCGCCCAAGCTGCGACTCATGCGCATGGGCGCCGCGCGGCTGATGCTCGCCCTGCCCACCCGCCGCCTTGGGAGCGCGCCTCGCCCGATCCGCCTTGGGGGAGCGCTCGTTGGGCTTGCCTGTATTACGCTTGCGTTCATTGCGCGCTGCGGGCTTTCCATTGCCCGAGGCCTCGGCCTGAGGCCCGCGCCGCTTGCCCGGCTCAGCATTATTCGGCTTGGGCTTGGACTTGTGACGCCCGCCCGTCGCCTTGGGCTTGCTGCCGTCGGGGTGGCCATTGGCCAGCCCGCCGCTGATCAGCAAACCGGGAGTGAAGGGATCCAAGGCCGCTGCGCCGCGCCCACCGGATGCGCGGCCGCGACGGCCGAAACGCGCACCGTTCCGCCCATTCTGCGCAGGCGTTCCAAAACCGGGCGGCAAGGCACTGGCATGCGACACAGGCTGTCGCTCAGTGGCATCCTTGCCAGAACCTGATGGTGCCTCACGAATCAGGCCAAGCTGTAACATCAGAGCGCCGACCAGCTCACTATCGAGCTCTTCCCAGCGCCCACGCCGCAGAGCCGGGGGCAATACCACATCACCAAAGCGTGTGCGGATCAGGCGGCTGACTTTCACGCCGGCGGCCTCGAACATGCGACGCACCTCACGATTGCGCCCTTCCTTGAGTGTCACACGGTACCAGCGATTGCTGCCCTCACCGCCCAAGTACTCAAAGGATCCGAACTGCGCCATGCCATCCTCGAGCTCGATGCCCGAAGTCAGCTTTTCAATCATGGCCGGATCAAGTTCGCCAAGCACGCGCACGGCGTATTCGCGCTCTGCCCCATAACGCGGGTGCGTCAGTCGGTTAGCCAGATCGCCGGAGGTGGTCAGAATCAGCAAGCCCTCGGTGTTCAGATCCAGGCGCCCGACAGACAGCCATTTCCCCATGCGCACCTTCGGCAGGCGCTGAAACACCGTCGCGCGGCCACCCGGATCATCGTGGCTGACGATCTCGCCCGCAGGTTTGTGGTACAGAATGACCCGCGGCGGCTTGTCCGCCTTGGGCCGCGTAATCGGTTTACCGTTGACACGGACCTTGTCCTCGGGACCGACCCGCTGACCAATATGAGCCGGCTCGCCATTAACCGACACCCTGCCCGCAATGATTAAGTCCTCCATATCGCGCCGGGACCCTATGCCTGCATCCGCCAATACCTTATGCAGCTTGGGCTTCAGCGCCTCGCTATTCAGGTATTTGTCCAGGCGCTGTGCCATTTTCTGGCCGCGATCAAGATACGACAAGGCCTGGTCGGCCTCCTCGGCGGGGCCGGCATCCAGTGCGGGCGTATCGTCAGCGGCAGGCGTGCCTTCTGCAGCCTGTGCATCGCTGCGGCGACGCCGAAAGGGCGTACGCAGCTTGCGGCCACGGCCTTTCCGGTCGCCACGATCCTCACGCCCCGCCTGTGCAGCCGGGCGCGGTTCGTCCACCGCCTGACCACCATTGATCAACTGCGGTACTGCTTCGGTGTCTTCACTCATTTAATTCAGATGCTCCGTAATTTTCATCTTTTAATCGGCACTTTCCGTCGTCGGTTCCAAGCCCAATGCGTCCAGCATGTTTTCCGCTTCGGCCGAATCCAGCCCCGGCAAATCGTCAAGACTGCGCAGCCCAAGGTCATCCAGGAATTGCCGCGTTGTTCCAAACAAAGCCGGCCGACCAGGCGCATCACGATGCCCGAGTACTTCTATCCATCCGCGGTCTTCGAGCGTCCGTACGATCTGGGTGGAAACCGTCACACCGCGCACATCCTCGATGTCGCCGCGCGTGACAGGCTGGCGCCAAGCAATGATCGCCAGTGTTTCCAGTACAGCCCGTGAATAACGAGGAGGTTTTTCGGGATTCAGGCGCCCGAGATAGCGCTGCATGTCGGGACGGCTCTGAAAGCGCCAGCCCCCAGCGAGCTGAACAAGCTCAAGCCCGCGCTCGGACCAATCCAGCTGCAGGGCGGCTAGATGGCGGCGCATATCGTCCGGCTCAACGACATTATCGAACAATGTACGTAGATCAGGCAATGCCAAAGGCTCATCTGCGCACAGCAGTGCTGCTTCCAGCACACGCAAAACTTCTGTTTCATTCATTTTATATCTTACTCGGCAAAATTGCTTGCGCACAACATCATTATTTGCTATGATTTATGTCTTCCAGTCGCGGGGTGGAGCAGTCTGGTAGCTCGTCGGGCTCATAACCCGAAGGTCACAGGTTCAAATCCTGTCCCCGCAACCAAGAATTCCAGAATCGCCGGCCGCGTACATTATGCAGCCGGCTTTTTTGTTGCCGCCCCATGGTCGCCGCCCGAATATTCCCAGGGCACGGCATGAAATTCCCTGAAAAAAGCAGCAGGCCAAAGGCGCAGCGTGTGCGGGTAACCACCCGCCACAATAGATGCCGATATTACAGCACCAGCCCTATGACATTGCAATGCAAGTCACGGACCAAGGGAAAAAATGCCGGCGCGGCGATGCAAAAGTGCATCATGCCGCGCTGGTCGCCTTATTTTTTCTTGGTGTCTTTCTTTGGGTTTGCATCGGGCGCAAAGGGAAAGGCCGTAAACATATTGCGAGTCTGATCCTGCATCTGATCCTGCATCTGCACGAACAGGTCCTTGCTTTGCTCGATGTAGCTGTTCATCATGTTCTGAAGCGCCGGGGTCTGGACGTTCATCAATTGCGCCCAGACCTCGGGGCCGAACTGCTTGTTGTAGAGTCCCTGGGATTGGTCGGCCATGCGATCCTGAATATCCATCAGAACCTGGATATTTTTTTCCAGGAATGAACCCATGACCCCCTGCATGGCGTGGCCGTAGAACCGAATGATCTGCGACAGTGCAGTGGCCGAGAACATCGGCATGCCGCCGGATTCTTCTTCGAGAATGATTTGCAGCAGAATGCTGCGCGTCAGGTCCTCTGAAGTTTTTGCATCCACAACCTGGAAGGCTTCGTCATCAAGCACCAAGCGCTTGACATCAGCCAGCGTGATGTACGCGCTGGACTGAGTGTCGTATAACCTGCGGTTCGGATATTTTTTGATCAACCTGCCTGAACTCTGTTTATTTTGTGACATTCCTCGTTAACCCATGTGCAGGCCGCCGTTGAGCGAAAAATCCGCCCCCGTTGCGAACCCCGAATCATCTGAAGCCAGCCACGCGATGATCGAACCGATTTCCTCGGGCGTACCCAAGCGCTTGATCGGAATCGTGGCGACAATTTTTTCAAGTACGTCCGGACGAATGGCACGTACCATTTCTGTTCCCACATAACCTGGTGAAATCGTATTGACCGTTACGCCCTTGCTGGCGACCTCCTGTGCAAGCGCCATGGTAAAGCCATGGATGCCCGCCTTGGCAGTGGAGTAGTTGGTCTGGCCGAACTGGCCTTTTTGGCCATTGACCGAACTGATATTGATCACCCGCCCCCATTGCCGCTCGAGCATGCCGTCTATGACCTGCTTGGTGACGTTGAACAAGCTGTTCAGGTTTGTATCGATCACCGAGCGCCAGTCGGCCTCGGTCATTTTGCGAAACAACCCATCGCGCGTGATGCCTGCATTGTTTACCAGCACATCGACGGGGCCGAGGTCGTTTACAACCTTTTGAAAGGCCTCGGACGTCGAGGCCCAGTCAGCAACATTCCCGACCGAGGCATGAAACTTATAGCCGAGGGTGGCTTGCTCGTCGAGCCATTTTTTGAAATCGCGACTGGGGCCGCAGCCCGCAACAACGGTGAAGCCTTCCTTGGCCAATCGTTGGCAGATCGAGGTACCGATCCCCCCCATGCCTCCTGTTACGTAAGCCAGTTTTCCACTCATGATGCCCCCCGTCGGAAATACGCTATACCGCGCGAACCTTTACATATCGCCCTGGTGCGGGCTCGATCGGCTTGTAGTGCTTCGTGCCTGAACGACCCGCCTGAACGAGCTTACCTGAATATTCGGACATCCACCCAGCCCAGTCGGGCCACCAACTGCCTGCATGATGCGTAGCACCGTCCTGCCAGGCATTTGGATCACCCGGAACGCTGCGGCAATCATGGTCGGTATCGTACGCCCAGTAGCCGCGTCGATTCTTGACGGGTGGATTGATCACGCCGGCAATATGCCCGGACTCACCCAGTACGAAGCGCTGGCTGCCGCGCAGGATGTTGGTTGATGCGTAGGCGGATTGCCACGGCACAATGTGATCGTCGCGCGAGGCATACAGATACGTCGGCATAGCCAGTGAGCCCAAATCGATCGGCACGCCGTCAATCTGCACTTTTCCGGGCTGCTTCAGATTGTTTTCGAGGTAGGTATTGCGGAAATACCAGGTAAAGAACGGCCCGGGCAGATTGGTCCCGTCGGCATTCCACGCGAGCAGATCGAACGCCCGTGGCTGCCGGCCCTGCATGTAGTTGGAGGCCACGTAATTCCATACGAGCTCGGACGGTCGCAGAAAGGAGAAAGTGGTACCCAGTTCCCGGGCGGTCATGAGGCCACCCGCAACGAACTGGCGGTCACGGGACTGGGCATGCCATTCATCGACGAATACGTCGAGAACCCCGGTGTTCTTGAAGTCAAGGAAAGACGTGAGCAGCGTCAGAGCCGCAACCGGGTCTTTGCCCCGCCCATGGGCCAGAGCCAGAGCACTGGCCAGCAATGTGCCACCCACACAAAAACCCAGGGCATTGATCTGGTCTTGTCCGGATGCTTTTCGTGCGATATCGATGGCCTGCAACACGCCCTCGTTCAGGTAATCTGCCCAGTCAGCCTGATCGATGCCGTCCGTATCGCCGGCCAGTGGATTGCGCCAGGAAACCAGATAGACGTCGAGCCCTTGTTCGAGGGCGTAGCGGACAAAGGAATTCTCGGGTTGCAGATCGAGAATGTAGTATTTATTAATGCATGGCGGCACCAGCAGCAAGGGCCGCTCGTGGATCTTTTTTGCAATCGGATGGTAGTGGATCAACTGGATCAGGCGGTTCTGGTAGACGACGTCGCCAGGCGTAGTGGCGAGGTTCACACCAAGCTCGAAGCCCGAGTCATCCGTCTGGGTGATGCGCCCCTGCTGCATGTCGTGCATCAGATTTTCCATGCCGCGCAGCAGGGTCTGCCCCCCGCTTTCGATCGCGGCGCGCATTGCATCGGGATTGCTTGCCAGGAAATTCGACGGTGAGGCCGCCTCGGTCCACTGCATGACCGAAAATTGCAGGCGCTTGCGCGCGAAATCGCTGATGTCGGCTGCATCGACCATCTGTTGCATGGCGCGCGCGCCGATCAGGTAACCGTGGGCGGCTACCAAATTCGTCGGGTCGTCTTTCCAGGCGGGTGAGGAAAACCTGCGGTCGGCAGGTGGCTGCAGCGTGCCGCTGCGTGCCTGCTCGAGCACGGTGCGCCAGCTTTCGGCGAACTCGGCTTGAATCGTTGCCAGAAGATCGGGCGGGACTCCCCAGGGCATAGGCCCCTGAACGTGATCACTTGCACCCACACTGACCCCCTTTTTTCAAGCCAAGACAGTCATCCGTCTTGGGGAAAAATGATCGCTGCCACCAGACATTGTGTCAATCAGGGAAAGTCGCTACTGCCGACAGACAACCAGGCGAGCGTCGCCTGCCTGCCGGTAGGCGATTCCCTGCGGTACGAGTAGAAGTGGCGCGTATCGGTATACGTGCACAGCCCCGAACACTCAACCTGCCGGACACCGGCGCAAAACAGTCGGTGTCGCGCGATGGAGGGCAGATCCGCCCGCCAACGGCCCCGAACGGGATCTGCAGCGAAGTACATGGCCAGATCCGCATTCCGGCTGACGAAGGCATCCCGGACGTCCTCACCGACTTCGAAACAAGCCTGACTGATGGCCGGCCCAATCCAGGCACGCCACCCTGCGGCCCTGGGCGCGACACGACGCATCTGGGCGAACGTGTTTTCGAGCACACCCGCCGCCAGGCCGCGCCACCCTGCATGGGCGGCCCCCAGTACAGTGCCGCACCCGTCCGCAATGATCACTGGCAAGCAATCGGCCGTCATGATGGCGAGCACCCGGCCCTTTTGCGTCGTGACAGCGGCGTCAGCCTTTGGCATGTCCACTGCGGATTCGGTATCTGCGTCCCAGACATCGCTGCCGTGCACCTGGTCGAGCCATAGCGGCTCTGCGGGCAGCAATTGGCGTAGACGCGCACGATTCGCCTCTACGGCTTCAGGCGAGTCGGCGACATGCGATGCAAGGTTCAGGCCTTGATAAGGCGGGGCACTGGATCCGGCTTCGCGTGTCGTGCAGAAGTACCGGACACCAGCCCAGGGCAAACCAGTCAAGCTGTCCATATGACCTCCTGCAGCACCTGCGCAAAATCCTGCGGGACGGGAATTTCAAACGCCACCCACTGATCCGATGACGGATCCCGGAAACTCAGTGCCCGCGCATGCAGCATCTGGCGCTGGGCGCCGGCCACACTGCGGCCTCCGTATAGTGCGTCGCCCAACAGTGGGTGATGCAGGCCGGCCATGTGTACCCGGATCTGGTGGGTGCGCCCGGTCTCGAGCCGGCAGACGATGTCCGAAACAGGGACGCCATCGGCTGTCCGGCCATGTCGGATCGCCTGGTAATGAGTGATGGCGTCTTTTGGTGCGACAGGTCTATCTGCAGACATGCGAACCGGCACCCGGGCGTCACGGCCGATGGGCCGCTGCACAACGCCGGAGCCGGCGACCAGGCCATGCACCAGCGCGCGGTATTCGCGCTTGACCTCGCGCGCCTGAAGCTGACGAACCAGGTTTGTTTGGGCAATTTCGTGGCGCGCCACCACCAGCAAGCCCGAAGTATCCTTATCGAGCCGATGCACAATACCGGCACGCGCCACGCGTTCGAGCTCGGGATAGCGCAACAGCAATCCGTTCAATAGCGTGCCATGCCAGTTTCCCGCCCCCGGATGCGTCACCAGACCTGCAGGCTTATTGACCACCACCCAGTCAGGGCTGTCGGCCACCACTTCGAATGCTACTGCCTCAGGCACAAAGGCCAGCGCCTCGGGCGGGATTTGCGCCCAGACTGTAATCCGATCCCCCGCGCCCACCTTAGTCCGGGTGTTTGCGGCCAGGCCGTTGACCTGCACATGCCCGCCCTTTATCCAGCCCTGCAGGCGGCTGCGTGAATGCTGGGGCATCAATCGGGCCAGGACCTTATCCAGTCGATCCGGAACCTCCAGAAAAGAGAGCTCGAATTCCTCGGGTTGCGGGGTCTCTGAGCTTTCTTTGTCGATATCTGTGTCAGGCATGGCGACAAATCATATAATCAGCGTGCAATGCTAACACCAAGGATGCTTTTGTGATTGTTTCCGAACTCGGCCAGGCCCGATTCCCCAAGCTCGTGCGCATAGGCCTCGCCGCCTTCGTCTTCCTGTTTATCGTACTGATCGCCGGATGCGGCTCTACAAAGGGCGAGGTCGATCCGACGGCGGGATGGACCGCCGAGCGTCTCTACCAGGAGGCCCGCCAGGATGTCGGGTCCGGAAACTGGGGAGATGCCCGCACGCACCTCGAAGCCCTGGAATCACGCTACCCCTTTGGGATCTATGCCCAGCAGGCCCTGATTGACCTGGCCTACGTCAACTGGAAAGACGAGGAACCCGAGCAGGCACTGGCCGTGATCGACCGATTCATGCAGCAGTATCCAAATCATGCGGGTACGGACTACATGCTATATCTGAAAGGACTGATCACATTCACGCCACCCAGCGCCATACTCAGCCAGTTCACGCGCCAGGACCCCAGCGAGCGCGACCCAAAGGGATTGCGCGCCTCGTATGATGCTTTCCTGGAGCTCATCAAACGCTACCCTGAAAGCCCGTACGCAGCCGACGCCCGCAAGCGCGCCGCCTGGCTGGTAAACACGATTGCCGAGAACGAAGCCCATATCGCCCAGTATTACTACGAGCGCGGTGCCTATGTTGCCGCCGCGAACCGCGCACAGACTGTGGTGACAGACTTCGAAGGCGCCCCCATCGTCGAAAAAGCGCTCTACATCATGGTCCTTAGCTACGACAAGCTGAAACTGACCAAGCTGCGCGACGACGCCAAGCGCGTGCTCGACCAGAACTTCCCCGATAGCAAATATTACACGCAGGGCCTGGACGAAGGCAGCAACCCCTGGAACCCACTGAACTGGCTCTGATTCAGGCCTCGCCGACCGGGGCGCGCTGCTGCAGAAAGTCCAGCGCACACGCCGCGTCACGTGTGCGTGAAAACGGCGGCAGGCCTCGCCATAGGCGCTTGCCATAGGGCTTTTCGACCAGGCGCCTGTCGCCCACCACCAACACCCCCCAATCCTGTTCCGAACGGATCAGGCGGCCCGCGCCCTGCTTGAGCACAATTGCAGCCTGCGGCAACTGATGGCTCATGAACGGGTTGCCGCCACCGGCACGGCAAGCGTTGAGCCGCGCCTCGATGACTGGATCGTCAGGCGGGGCAAACGGCAGTTTATCGATTGCAACCAGCGTCAGGGCATCGCCCGGAACGTCGATGCCCTCCCAGAACGTGGCGCTGCCGACCAGGATCGCATCCCCACTGGAACGAAATCTCTGCAGCAACAGGCCGCGCGAACATTCGCCCTGGCGCAATACGACGCGGGGGCTGCCTGTAGTGCGCAAGTGCGACGCCAGCACATCAGCGATACGGTCTACCGCACGCAGGGTCGTGCACAGCACCAGCACCCCGCCGGCACCGGCATCGACCAAGGGCAGCAGGGACTGCGCAAACGCCTCGGAAAATGAAGCCTGGCTGGGCAGCGGCAGCCCATCAGGCACGTACAACAGGCCGTGTTGAGGATAATCGAAAGGCGAACCCCAAGAGCGCGACGCGGCGTCGCCCAGGCCAAGCTGCTCGACAAAATGGCTGAAATCACCCTGGACAGACAAGGTTGCCGAGGTAAATATCCATGCCTGGCTGGGTTTTCGAAAGCCCGAAAAAATCTGCGCGACGGACAGGGGCGCCCTATGCAAGCGCATGTAATGATTGCCCTGCTCGACCCAGCGCACGGCAGGCTGGGCTTCGGGTTCGGTCGAGTCGCGCGCGGGATGGCCCCATTGAAGCCGGCGCGCATGCAGGCTCTGCGCGGTCTTGGCGGCGGCCGCCAGATCGGGGTGCTTGGCCTCGACCAGACCCAGCACATCCAGCGTGGCCTCGAACACCTCGATCAATCGTGACAAAGCCGCATCGAAGACCTCGGCCTGAGGGATCGCCGGAAACGTCGCCCTGCCGCCGGGCAACTGCGCGATCGGTGCAGCAGCCAGACGCAGCTCGCGTGCAGCGGTCTCGACACGCCCGATCGCCTCGGTCCAGTTGATCGCCTCGCGCGCATGCGCCAGGCCGGCGGCCTCGCAGGCCCGGGTAAAGTCCATGATCTGATGCATAGACACGCTTTGCCCAAGAAATCGCGTTGCCACATCCGGCAACTGATGCGCCTCGTCGAACACCACCATATCGACTTCCGGCAACAAATCCGTGATGCCGTCTTCGCGCAAGGCCAGATCGGCCATGAACAGAGCATGGTTCACCACCACCAGGTCGGCGTCCTGAGCATGACGGCGCGCCTTCAGTAAAAAGCAGTCCTTCACGAACGGGCAATCCTGCCCCAGACAGTTCTCGCGCGTGGAGCTTGCGCGATTCCAGATATCTGCGTCCTCGGGAACACTGGGCAGGTCGGCCTTATCGCCCGTCGCCGACTCGCGGGTAAAGCGCTGGATATCGCGCAGATAGGCGATTTCCTCGCGTGACCTCAGGGCGCGCTCGTCACTGCCCAGACGGTCCAGGTGGTAGTGACAGACATAATTGCTGCGCCCTTTCAGCAGGGCCACATCCACGGGCAAGGCCAGGGCATCGCGCAGACGGGGAATGTCGCGCCTGAACAATTGGTCCTGCAAGGTGCGGGTACCGGTGGACACCAGCACCTTGACCCCCGAGAGGAACGCGGGAACCAGATAGGCCCAGGTCTTGCCGGTTCCCGTGCCCGCCTCGGCCACCAGCACGGACCGATCAGCCAGAGCCTGCATGATGTCGGCGGCGAGCTCCTGCTGCGCAGCGCGAGGCTGATAGCCGGGCTGCGCCTGCGCAAGCGGGCCTGCGGGGCCGAACACTTCGGATAATTCTTCTGGAAACATGGCGGTGGCGCGTGATACGGGAACGTTGCGAACAATCATACCCGAGCCGTTTGCGCCCTGGGCGCCGGCTTGTGGCAAAATTCGCCGCTTGATCCCGATATTCTATGATGATTGCATGACCACGACTTCCGCACCCAATTCCCCGACCATCTACGCCACCGACCAGGCCCGCATTCTGGGCATGCTTGCCGAGGAACTCGGCGTGCGGACAAATCAGGTCGTCGCCACAGTCGATCTGCTGGACTCAGGCGCCACGGTGCCCTTCATCGCCCGCTATCGCAAGGAGGCCACCGGTGGGCTGGACGACACGGTGCTGCGCAATCTGGAAATCCGCTTGCTGTACATCCGCGACCTTGAAGATCGCCGGGTAACGATCCTGGAATCCATCGCCCAGCAGGGCAAGCTCGACCCGGCCCTGCACAAAGACATCCTCGCCGCCGGCACCAAGCAGCGTCTGGAGGACCTCTATGCACCCTACAAGCCCAAGCGTCGCACCCGCGCTCAGATTGCCCGCGAGGCCGGGCTCGAGCCCCTCACTAATGCGATTCTGGACGAAGCCGATGCCGACCCGGACAGTCTGGCCCAAGGCTACGTCAATCCTGAAGCCGGCATCGCCGATGCTCGCAGCGCGCTGAACGGCGCACGCGATATCCTGGCCGAACGCTTTGCAGAGGATGCCGATCTGCTGGAAAACCTGCGCGAACATCTGTGGCGCACAGGCATGCTCTATGCCAAGGTCTCGGAGGGAAAAGAGAGCGAAGGCGCGAATTTCCGTGACTGGTTCGACTTTAACGAGCCGCTGCGCAAACTGCCCTCGCATCGCATCCTGGCCCTGCTGCGTGGGCGCCAGCAAGGCGTGCTGGACCTGCGGCTGGGCCTGGAGGCCGAACTGGATGCCCAGACCCCTCACCCTTGCGTCACGCGCATTGCTGAGTTTTTGGACGTGGGCGCCCGGTTTTCTGCAGATGCCGACCCGCGCGGCCACTGGTTGGCCGAGGTTTGCCGCTGGACCTGGCGTGTCAAACTGCTGACTGCGTTCGAAACCGAGCTGATCGGCAGACTGCGCGAAAGCGCCGAGGCGGAAGCCATACGGGTGTTTGCAGCCAACCTCAAAGATCTGATGCTGGCGGCACCGGCCGGTCCCAAACCCGTCCTGGGTATGGATCCGGGCATCCGGACGGGCGTCAAGCTGGCGGCGATCGACGCTACCGGAAAAGTGCTGGGCACCGACACCATCTACCCCTTTGAACCACGGCGCGATATCGAAGGCAGCCTCAGAACCCTGGAGGCGCTGATACGCCGTCATGGCATCGAGCTGGTCGCTATCGGAAACGGGACGGCATCGCGGGAAACAGAAAAATTAATATCTACATTACAGACACACCACCAGGACCTGAATTTCAAACGCGTTGTGGTTTCCGAGGCAGGCGCCTCGGTGTATTCCGCCTCGGAACTGGCCGCTCAGGAGTTCCCGGAGATGGACGTCAGTCTGCGTGGCGCGGTCTCTATTGCCCGGCGCCTGCAGGATCCGCTGGCAGAACTGGTCAAGATCGAACCCAAGGCAATCGGTGTCGGACAATACCAGCACGATGTCAACCAGCGTGAACTGGCGCGCTCACTGGATACGGTCATCGAGGACTGCGTGAACGCAGTGGGCGTAGACGTCAACACCGCATCGGCGCCCCTGCTCACCCGCGTATCGGGCCTGAATGCCGGTCTGGCCCGCAACATCGTTGCCTGGCGCGACCAGAACGGCGCCTTTCGAAATCGCAGGGGGCTGCGCGACGTCCCCCGATTCGGCGAAAAGGCCTTCGAGCAGGCAGCCGGTTTTCTGAGGATACCCGGCGGCGACAACCCTCTGGACGCTTCCGCAGTCCATCCTGAAGCCTATCCCGTGGTCAAGCAGATCCTGCAGAAGACGAGCCGGCCCATTACAGAAGTCATGGGGCACAGCCAGGCGCTGCAGGGCCTGTCGCCTTCGGAATTCACAAATGAACGCTTCGGCCTGCCGACCGTGCGGGATATTTTCCTGGAACTGGAAAAACCCGGCCGCGACCCGCGCCCTGAATTCAAGACTGCACAGTTCCTGGAAGGCATCCACGATATCAAGGATCTAACGCCCGGCATGGTGCTCGAAGGCGTCATCAGCAATGTCGCAAATTTCGGCGCCTTTGTAGACATCGGCGTGCACCAGGATGGTCTGGTACACATATCAGCCCTGTCTAACACCTACGTCAAGGATCCCCGCGATGTCGTCCGTG
>JAKDMO010000119.1 GCA_030452305.1 Alcaligenaceae bacterium
AACAGTGCATGACACCCTTGTCGGCCTGCTCTTCGCGCATCAGGCGCAGGGTGTCGTCGATTGATGAGCGGGTATGAATGATCAAAGGCAGGCCGCTTTCCCGGCTGGCGCGGATATGTGTGCGAAAACGTGTGCGCTGCCATTCCAGGGGTTCGGCCAGGCGGTAGTAATCCAGGCCGGTTTCGCCGATGGCCACGACCTTTTTATCGGCCGCGCGATCCAGCAGGTCCTGCACGCTGGGCTCATTGGCACCCTCGTAATCAGGATGCACCCCCACCGAGGCGTGCAAGTGCGCGTGCCGCCTGACCAGGTCCATCAAGCCCGGCCACTCGTCCAGGGTCACGCTGACCACCAGGGCATGGCCGACCTGATTGGCCGCCATGGATTCGAGGATTTCCGGCAGGCGTGGCGCAAGGTCGGGAAAATTCAGGTGGCAATGAGAATCGACATACATGGTCAAGAAGCCTCGGTATCGTGTGCGGCGGGCCGGCAGGCCTGGGTCAGCAGGCTGACGCCGTGGTCCGCCAGGAATTTCGGGTTCAGCGCCTGGCCCGAGAGGCGCCGCTGTGTGAGCAGCCAGCGGGCGGCCGAGGCCAGCCTGCGCCGGTCGGCGGCAGTGGCCACAGCCTGTATCGCCTGAGCACGCGACGGGAAATACCGTACAGGGGCATTGTGCGCCGCCAAAGACAGATCTGTCATCATGCGCTGGAATCCATCGATCCAGTCGGCGGTCGGCATCGCGGCCAACTGATCGGCCAGCGGGCCCGCATCGCCGTCCCTGCGGCACAGGTCCAGAAAATCGTCGAGCCACGGGGGATAGGCGGGCACTCCGCCGGCGGCGCGCTCGACCGCGAGCATCGGGGCCCCTCCCACGGCATCGAGCCAGACGCCCGCGTCGGCGATGCCTTGGGCCTTGAGCCACTGTTCAGCCTCGCTGCGTGACGGCACGGGCAAGGGCAAGCGCCGACAGCGTGACACCAGGGTGGGCAGCAAGCGATCAGGCGCATCGGCGACGATCAGGAAGACCGTGTGTTCCGGCGGTTCTTCGAGGACCTTCAGCAAGGCATTGGCGGACACAACGTTCAGTCTTTCGGCCGGATACAGGATCGCGACCCGCCAGCCTGCCCGATGGGTCGCCACATTGAACCAGGGCAGCAATGCGCGGATCTGCTCGATACGAATGTCTCGTGATGGCTGTTTTTTCTTTGATCCGCCGCCCTCTTCGCCTTCTGACACTTCGCTGCCTTCGTGCTGGGCGATCACATCGGGCCGGATGCGCCGCAAATCCGGATGATTTCCCGCATCGACCCAGCGGCAGGCCTGGCAATGTCCGCAAGCCAGGCCGTCCTGGGGCGTTTCACACAAAAGGCTGCGGGCGCCGGCCAGCGCGAATTCCAGTTGACCGATGCCGCGCAGACCGTGAATCAGCCAGGCGTGGGCAAAGCGTTCGCGATGCTGCAGCCACGATTGGGCTTGCGCTGTTTGCCAGGGCAGAAAGTCGCCGTCGTGGCTCATGACGGTGCCCCTGGCCCGTGCGCGGCCACCAGGGCGCGCAGGTCCTGTTCCAGGTCCTCGCGGATGCGGGCAATGCTCTGGCTGGAATCGATGACGCGGAATCGTTGCGGGTCGCTGCGCACACGATCCAGATAGGCCGCACGCGTGCGCTCAAAAAATCCAGCGTCCTCGCGTTCGATCCGATCCAGCTCCCGATTGGCTTTCAGGCGCTCGCGCGCGACCTCCAGCGGCACATCGAACAGATAAGTGCGCACGGGATCCAGATCAGGATGCAGCCAGTGTTCCAGCACACCGATGCGCGCCGCGCCCAGCCCGCGTCCGCCCCCCTGATAGGCGAAGGATGCGTCGGTGAAACGATCGCACAGCACCCATTGCCCCCGGGCCAGCGTCGGCCTGATCACCGTATGCAGGTGCTCGCTGCGTGCAGCAAACATCAGCAGCGTCTCGGTTTCCAGGTGCATGGGATGCGCCAGCAGCATGCTGCGCAGTTCCTCGCCCAGCGGCGTGCCGCCCGGCTCGCGTGTGCACAGCAGTGGTACACCGGCCGAACGCAGAAATTCTGAAATCCAGTCGATATGCGTGCTCTTGCCCGCACCATCCAGTCCTTCCAGCGTAATCAGGCAGGCTTTCTGGGCCATGGTCAATTCCGTTTGAGGATGTATTTCCGAACTGCGCGGTTGTGTGCCGCCAGGTTGGATGAAAACTGGCTCGTGCCGTCCCCGCGCGAAACAAAATACAGATAATCATTATGCGCGGGATGCACGGCAGCCAGCAACGCGGCCTTGCCGGGGTTGGCGATCGGTGTGGGCGGCAGGCCTGGCCGTGTATAGGTATTCCACGGGGTATCTTTTTTCAGGTCTTTTCTTCGCAGACGACCGGTGTAGGCCTCGCCCATCCCGTAGATCACCGTTGGATCGGTCTGCAGTGCCATGCCAATGCGCAGGCGGTTGATGAATACCCCCGCCACCTTGCGGCGGTCCCCGCCATGTCCGGTCTCTTTTTCGATGATGGACGCCAGGATCAAGGCGTCGTACGGCGTTTTCAAGGGCAAGTCGGGATCACGATCCGCCCAGGCCTGTGCCAGCTCTTGTGCCCCGGCCTTGGCGGCGCGTCGCAGGATATCGAAATCCGAGGTGCCAGGCGAAAACATATAGGTATCCGGATAGAACAGGCCTTCGGGCGACGGCGCATCCGAACCCAGCCGCGTCAGCAGTTCCTGGTCGCTGGTGTCGTCCAATGTCTGGCGCACATCTGTGCGGGCTCGCAGGGCTTCGCGCATTTGGGCATATGTCCAGCCTTCGGGGAAGGTCAGACTGACCTGGGTCATGTCGCCATTGGCCATGCGCTCGAGCAGCCGCCACGGAGTATCCCCCTGCTCGGCCTCATAGGCGCCCGCCTGCAGCAGCTTGTCGCGGCCACTGAGGCGTGCCAGCAGTACGAACAGATCGGGCTGTATGTGCACACCCGCCTGCCTCATGGTCATTGCGATCTGGCGCGGAGACTTTCCCGGTTCGACGATATAGTCGGCGGTCGGCCCGTCCATGGTCACCGCCATGCGTGCCGCCCAGTATGTGGCGCCCGCCAGGACCAGTGCCAGGGCCGTCATGACGATGATCAGCCCCCATAAAAAGAGGCGCTTGTATGATTTCATGGGCGCCAGTTTAACCGAGCCGCCTGCTGCCTTGTGCACCGGCGAACAGTCGCCTGTCCGGCCCCGGCCACCCAAGGCGGGCGGCACCCGGATGCGGTACAGTGTTGAGGACGGTAATGATTCAACGTGCCCTGATTCCTGAAGACCTTATGAGCGCCCCTTCCCTCGCCCCCCTGACTGCCCTGGACGATCTGGCGGTTCTGACCGTCACCGGCGCCGATGCCGCAGATTTTCTGCATAGGCAATTAAGCAACGATGTCCTGCATCTCGGGCCTGCGCAGGCCCGCTGGGCGGCGTACTGCACCGCGCAGGGCCGCATGCTGGCCAACGTCGTGGTGTGGCGGCCCGCCGAGGACCGGATTCTGATGATGGTGTCACGCGATATCGCGCAGGCATTCGCCAAGCGCCTGTCCATGTTCGTATTGCGTGCCAAGGCGCAGGTGACCTTGGCCGACGACCTGCAGGTGCTTGGCTGCTTGCTGGGGCCCGAGGCGCCCGACGAACTCAAGGCCCAACCCTGGCTGAGGGTGCCCGATGCCCAAGGCGACTGGATATCCGCAGCTGCCGCAGCCGGTAGCACACCACGTGCCTGGCGGGTTGTTGAGGCCGGTCAGACCCTGGATCCGGGGGCGAATCAGGCCGCCTGGCGGGTTGCTGACATTCAGGCCGGGCTGCCCTGGATACGTACGGGTACGCAGGACTTGTTCATTCCCCAAACCCTGAACATGGATTTGAATGGCGGCATTGATTTCAAAAAAGGATGCTATCCCGGTCAGGAGATCATCGCACGCAGCCATTACCGGGGCACGGTCAAGCGTCGGATGGCGCGAGGCTCGACCCCCTGGGCAAACAGCCTGGCGCTGCCTCAGGCGGGTGCCGACCTCTATATCGCCCAAGGTGACGGGCGCCCGGCCGGCCGGATCATCGATCTGGCCCACGACGGCCAGACACTGTACCTCCTGGCCGAACGGTCGCTTGGTGATGCCGACACATCAGGCTACAGCCTGGGCGGCGCCAAGGGCCCCGTGATCGAGCTTTTCCCGGTCGATCCCGCAGCCCCGGCGGCCTGAAGGGCCTGAAGGGTTTATTTCTTGTAGAGCTTCAGTACGCTGGAAAAATCCAGGCCGCCATGCCCCTGGGCACTGAGCATGGAATACAGATTGCGCGCAAGCTCGCCCAGAGGGGTCGTTGATCGCGTATGCAAGGCTGCCTCGGCTGCCAGACCCAGATCCTTTAACATCAAGTCCACGCCAAAGCCCCCGGCGTAGCCCTTGGATGAGGGCACGTTTTCCATCACGCCCGGCCAGGGGTTGTAGAGCTCGGTGGCCCAATTGCGCCCCGAGCTTTTCGCAATGATGTCGGACAGGGTCTTCGGGTCCAGGCCATTGGCCACACCCAGGGCGAGGGCTTCCGAGGTGCCGGCCATCAGGATGCCCAAAAGCATGTTGTTGCAGATTTTGCCTACCTGCCCCGCCCCGGCGTCGCCCGCATGGAAAATGTTCTTGCCCATGACTTGCAGGAAAGGCTGGGCGGATTCCAGATCGGCGTCGGCGCCGCCCACGATGAATGTCAGGGTGCCCGCAACGGCGCCGCCCGTGCCGCCGGACACTGGGGCGTCCAGCATGCGCAGGCCGTGTTCGGCCGCTGCTGCGGATACCTTGCGTGCCGATTCGGGGGCAATCGTGCTGCACTCCAGCACCAGGGTGCCTTTGGCGATGGATTTCAGCAGCCCGTCCTCACCCAGATACAGGCCTTCGACGTGCTTGCTGGCCGGCAGCATGGTGATCACGACTTCCGCGTCCTTGACCGCCTCGGCGGCCGAGCCGGCGGCCGTCGCGCCGGCATCGGTCAGGGTCTTGATGGCCTCGGGGACCAGATCGAATACTAAAAGCTGATGCCCGGCCTTGACCAGGTTCAGCGCCATTGGCCCGCCCATATGGCCTAGACCGATAAATGCAATGCGACTGCTCATGTTGTTGTCTCCTGTGAAATGATTTCGCCCGGGTGCCGATCACGTAGACAGACCTAGAGGTCTACCAGCGGGTGCGGGACGCCATCGGGCCACGGTACTTGAAAAAACTGTTCCACCCATTGTTCTGTCGCGTCTTCGTGGCGTGGCGGATTCCACATGGGGTTTTTGTCTTTGTCGATCAGCAGCGCCCGGATACCCTCGCGCAGATCCCCCCGAACGGTGCTGTTCAGCGAGATGATATATTCCTGGCGGAGCGCGTCGGCCAGCGACATGTGCTGGGCCCGCCGCAATAAGGTGAACGACAATCGCGCCGATCCGGGCGAGCCTGCGGAAAAGGTTCTGGCCGCACGCTGCAACCAGGGGTCCTCGTGTTCCGAGAACTGTGCCACAGCCGTGCAGACCTGCAGGAAGTCGGGCGATTGGCATGCCGTGCGCAGCATGACCGCGTGGCGCTGCAGCGGGCCGGGTGTCTGTGCAAGGCCCGAATCGAAACTATGAAGCAGGGTATCGATCTGCGCCCCGTGGCGCGTCGGATCGGCATCCCACTGCAGCGCCGCCAGGGCATCGAGCAGCCCGCCGAGGTCGCCCGATCCACAGCTGTAATCGGCCAGGCCCAGGTGGATACAGTCGGACGCCCCCAGTTGCGCGCCGGTCAGGGCCAGAAACAGGCCGATTCCGCGTGGCATGCGGCTGAGCATCCAGGTACCGGCCACGTCGGGGAAGAGGCCGATACTGATTTCAGGCATGGCAAAGCGTGTGGTGTCGGTGACGATCCGGTGGCCGGCCCCCATCATCAGGCCGACACCGCCGCCCATGACAATGCCGCTACCCCAGCAGATGACCGGCTTGGGATAGCAATGAATCGTATGATCCAGGCGGTACTCGACCTTGAAGAATTCCTTGGCATAGGTGTCGTTCCAGGCCTGGCCGCTGGTGTTCTCGACCATGCCGCGGTAGATGCCGTGCAGATCGCCGCCGGCGCAAAAGGCCTTTTCCCCCTCGCCCTTCAGGACGACAGCGGCAATGGCGGGATCGCGTGCCCAGGCGTCCAGGCGTTCGGCCAGCACCTCGCACATGGCTAGGGACAGCCCGTTCAGGGTCTTGGGGCTGTTCAGTGACACCACCCCTACCCGGCGGGCGCCGGAGGCGGGAAGTTCCTGGAAGTTAACGGGGTCGCTCATCGCAGATCGGCTCCTTTGTCGAGTATCTGGCGTGCAACGATCACACGCATGATTTCATTTGTGCCCTCTAGAATCTGATGGACGCGGGTATCGCGCACCAGGCGTTCCAGCGGGTAATCCTTCAGGTAGCCGTAGCCACCGTGGATCTGCTGGGCATCCAGGCAGACCTGGAAGCACATATCAGTCGCCAGGCGCTTGGCCATGGCGCAGTACGAGGCGGCCTGCGGATCGCCCGAATCGAGTCGGGAGGCGGCCAGACGCACCATCTGGCGCGAAGCAATAATGTGGGTCAGCATATCGGCCAGCTTGAACTGCAGGGCCTGGAAATCGGCCAGATGCTTGCCGAATTGTCGGCGTTCGCCCATATAGCGCCGGGCGGCATCGTAGGCTCCCTGGGCGGCCCCCACCGAGCAGCTGGCGATGTTGATACGCCCGCCGTCCAGCCCCTTCATCGCGAACTTGAAGCCCTCGCCTTCCTCGCCCAAGCGGTTCTCGGCAGGAATTTCGACCTGGTCAAAGGTGATGGGCCGCGTGGACTGGCTGTTCCAGCCCATTTTGTGTTCCTTGCGGCCGTACTGGATACCCGGTGTGTCGCCCGGCACGGCAAACGCCGATACGCCGCCGGCGCCCGGGCCGCCGGTGCGCGCCATGACGACCAGCAGGTCGGTGTCGCCCGCCCCTGAAATAAAGGCCTTGGAGCCATTCAGCACGTACGAGGCCCCCTTGCGTTCGGCGCGCGTGGCCAGTGAGGCTGCATCGGACCCCGAGCCCGCCTCGGTCAGACAGTACGAGGCCAGCTTTTCGCCACTGGCCAGCAAGGGCCCCCAGTGATCGCGCACAGAGGCTTGGGCCCAGGTGCCGACCATCCAGGTCGCCATATTGTGTATGGTGATGAAGGCCGTGGTGGACGGATCGTAGGCCGCCATTTCCTCAAACACCAGGGACGCATCCAGACGGGGCAAGGCCAGCCCGCCTATGGCCTCGGGCGCATAGATTGCACAAAAGCCGAGCTGCCCGGCGCGGGTAAAGGCATCACGCGGAAAGATCTCTTCTTCGTCCCATTTCGCCGCATTGGGTGCCAGTTCGCCTTCGGCGAATTCGCGCGCCGCCTGTGCGAAGGCATGCTGCTCTTCGCTGAGGTCAAAATCCATATCGATAGTCTCCGGTTTCTGCTTGGGAGGTTGCGCCTGGATCAACTTTATCACTCCGAAGGCTGCGGCCCCAAGTCCCGCCTCTGGGAACTTAGCGCGATTGGCGCCCCGGGGCTGTCAGTCTCGTGACAATTGCCCGGATTGCTGCGCCTTGTGCTGCGCACGCCGACGCCGGGATTCAAGCGGATCGAACACCAGAGAACGATAGATTTCGACTCGATCGTCGGGCATCAGGACCCGCCCCGGGGCACAGCGCTCGCCATAGATGCCGATGGGCGGAGCGGGGTCGGCATACTCGGGAAACAGACGGGAGAAGTCGCTGGCAGCCAGCGCATCGCCCGCAGTGACCCCCTCGGGCAGTTCAAGCGTCTGACGCCATACCTGATCGGGGGCGGCGAACAGGAGCTCGATTCGCATCATTGCAGATCAGTTTCCATAGAGCGCACGTGCACGCTGGGTAAAGGATTCGATGAAGCTGCCGGCGATGCGATTGAATACGGGCCCGACGATGGCTTCCAGGGCGCGGTTGGAGAAGGCATACTCCATGGTGTAGAGCACTTTGCAGCCATCCTCGCCTAGGGCCTGGAACGTCCAGTCGCCCTTCAGATTCGAGAATGGGCCATCGACCAGGCGGATGGTGATTCGATTCGGATAATCGTGTTCATTGCGGGTGGTGAAGCTTTGCCGGATACCGGCAAAACTGATCTTCACCGTGGCCTTCATCCCTTGTTCATTGCGGTCATGCACCTCGGTGCCGCCGCACCAGGGCATGAATTCCGGATAGCGATCGACATCGGCCACCAGGCCGAACATCTGCGAGCACGTATAGGGGACCAGGACTGAACGGTGTACGGTATGCATTGA
>JAKDMO010000319.1 GCA_030452305.1 Alcaligenaceae bacterium
CCCGCAGACTGAATTTCTGATACCGTATTGCGTGAATCCCCATATTGACCGCGACCCCATTTAAACCAACATGAATGACAATGCACAGGATAACGCAGTCCTATTGCGCACGCGACTGAAACAGCGCCGCACGGCGCAGGATCCGGCCGAGCGTGACCGGGGCGCCCTATTGATCCGCGGACGTCTGTTTACTTGGCTGGCAACGGCGCGCACCGCACTACGCGAGGCGGGCCGAAACGAACCGCGCCATATCGCGGCATTCTGGTCCATGCCCGACGAGCCCAGCCTACAGGCGCTGATGCGCCAATGGGCGGGCGACGACACCCTGAGCCTGTCGCTACCCGTTGTAGTCGAGCCGAACCAGCCCCTGGAATTCCGCCTCTGGACGCCCGACACACCCATGCACGCCGGCGCCTATGGCATCCAGGAACCCGAGGGGGCAGTCGCCCCCACACCCGATATCGTGCTGGTGCCGGCCCTGGGCTTTACGCGCCAAGGCGATCGGCTGGGCTATGGCGGGGGCTATTACGACCGCACACTGGCTGCCTGGCAGACAGCCGGCCACTCGTTCACCAGCCTGGGGATTGCCTGGGCCTGCGGCGACCTGAGCGCCGAGGCCTGGACCCCGGCCGCCCACGATATTCGCCTGGACAGCATCCTGACCGACAAGGGCTGGGCGGTACCCGCACCCAAGCTGTAGCAGTCGGCCATCCGGATTGCGGCGGCCGACTGCCGCCGCAATCAATCGCCCCGCAAATTGGCGCAAATGGCCAGCACCGAATCGGCGTGGTTCAAGGTATAGAAGTGCACACCGGGTGCGCCCTGCGCCAGCAGTTTTTCGGTCATGGTGCTGATGACATCAATGCCAAAAGCGCGGATTGAGGCGCGATCGTCACCGTAGTCCGCCAGCCTCAGGCGGATCCAGCGCGGGATCTCGGCCCCGCACATGTTCGAGAACCGCGCAAGCTGAGTGTAGTTGGTAATGGGCATGATGCCCGGCGTAATGGGAATGTCCAAACCCTGCGCACGCACCCGATCGACCAGGTCAAAGTAGGCATCCGGGTTAAAGAAGTACTGGGTGATTGCGCCGTCGGCACCCGCGCGCACCTTCGAAATGAAATGCCCGAGATCCTCGTCAAATCCTTGTGCCTGCGGGTGCATCTCCGGGTAGGCTGCGACTTCGATATGAAAGGCGTCGCCATAGTGCTCGCGCACAAAGGCCACCAGATCAGCGGCATAACGCAGTTCGCCCGGATCTCCGCCCATGCCCGAAGGCATATCGCCACGCAGCGCGACCAATCGACTGATGCCCTGCTCGCGATAGCCATCTAGGATTTCGCGCAACATCGGGCGTGTGGCCCCGACACAGGACAGATGTGGCGCGACCTCGCAGCCCAGGTTCTGCAGCATACCTACGGTATCGGCCGTGCCGCTGCGGGTGGACCCGCCCGCCCCAAAGGTGACGCTGACATAGGCCGGGCGCACGGCCAGCAATTGCTTGGCCGAGCGCACAAGCCGTTCCTGAGCGGCGATATCGCGCGGGGGAAAGAATTCCAGACTGAAGGGCTGATCCGGGCTCATGCCGCGAGCAGCCCTGACAGCAGACCCGAGACAATGCTGTATACGATCGCACCCAGCACCGCCCACCAGAAACCGTCCGCATGAAAGCCCTTCAGGATCGATCCAGCGAACCAGAACACCAGTGCGTTCAGAACGATCAGAAACAGGCCCAGCGTCACGACGGTGATCGGCAGGGTCAGCAGGATCAGCACAGGCATGACCAGAGTGTTCAGCAGCCCCAGCACCAGCGCAGCAATCAGCGCCGAGCCGAACGAGGCCACCGTAATCCCCGGCAGAATATAGGCCACGATCAGCAAGGCGACCGCGTTCAGAATCCATACCAGCAATAAAGTCATCATGGTGACTCCGTAATCAGTAACGGTAATGGTCGGGCTTGAATGGGCCATCGACCTTGACGTTGATGTAGTCGGCCTGCTTCTGGGTGAGCTCGGTCAGAT
>JAKDMO010000120.1 GCA_030452305.1 Alcaligenaceae bacterium
TGTTTTATCTGGATGCGGCAGCCGCCATCATCCGGGTCTATGGCAACCTGGGTCGGGGGCTGGGCCTGCAGTGGCTGTTTGGCGGGCAGATCGATCCCGATCATCCCAAGGCGGTGGTGGCGAGCACCATGGTCATCATTGCCAACACGCTGGGAATTCTGGCGGGTGCCATAGTGTTGGTCATGAGCCTGATCAATGCGTATTTTCCCGATATTGTGCTGAATGCGCTGCTCACCAAAAACCTGATCTATTGGTTTGGCCACATGTATATCAATGCGACGATTTACATGGGGGTCATTGTGATCTACGAGCTGCTGGCACGCTATACCGGTCGGCCTTATCCGATTTCGCGGCCGTTTCTGTGGTCCTGGGCGGTCAGTACGCTGTTTGTCATCATCGTCTTTCCACACCATCTGCTGATGGACTACGCGCAGCCGCGCTGGCTTGCGATCATGGGCCAGTTGGTATCCTTTGGCGCCGGATTCCCGGTCTTTCTGGTGACGGCTTACGGGGTGCTTGCGAACATCTATCATTCCGGCATCCGCTGGACCATGCCCTCCAGACTGATGGTATTGGCAGTGTTTGGCTGGGCGGCGGGCATTGTGCCGGCCATTATCGACGGCACTATCAGTGCCAATATGGTGATGCATAACACCCAGTGGGTGCCGGGCCATTTCCACTTTTATCTGCTGGTGGGCGTGTTGCCCATGATTCTGGCGCTGCTCTATCACGTCATTGGCAGCCGTGCCCCGAGCACTGGCGAAATCCTGGCGGATCGGCTGGGTCTGATCAGCTTCGCTTTGGGTGCGATGGCATTTGCCCTGTTCTTTCTGCATGGCGGCTACGACAGCGTGCCGCGCCGCTTTGCCGTCCACCTGCCCGAATGGGTTGCGAACGACCAGGGGGGGGCGGTGGCGGCGATATTTGTGATCCTGGGTATGCTGTGGTTCGTCGGGCGTATTGTGGCAGGCTTGCTGCGTGCGTCCGATACTGATGACGGCGGTGGCCGCAGCCTTGGGGTGCAACTGGATGCGGATCCTTCGCACGCTACTGGCTAGTGTCGTCCTGCTGGCGGTGGGCGGCGTGGCGCTCGGTGTGCTCACCGATGGCTACGCTGCCTTCACCAGCGAAAGTGCACGGCGCCTCAGGGTTCGGACCCAGCTTCCGCAGATGCCTGCCGTCGCACTCGAAACCCAGGCCGGCGAGCGCATTGATCTGACGGATTTGCGTGGCCGGTGGCTGGTGGTTGATTTCATCTATACCCGTTGCCAGAGTTACTGCCTGGCGCTGGGTGCCGAATTTGTGCAGTTGCAGGAACAATTGGCGGCTTCCCTGGCGTCCGGTCAGGTGCTGCTGCTTAGCGTCAGTTTCGACCCACAGCACGATACGCCACAGCAACTCACCCGGTATCTGCACCGTTTCGGTGATCGTCACCAGGGCTGGATGGCGGCGCGCCCGGCCAGCGTCGACGATTTGCAGCGGATCAAGCAGGCCTTCGGCATTATCGTGATTTCCGATGGCCTGGGCGGTTACGAACATAATGCCGGCCTGCAGATCGTGGACCCGCAGGGGCGGCTCGTACGTATCCTGGATCCGGGCGAGGGAGGGCGCATTCCGGGGCTCTTGTTTCCGGATGCACGGAAATGACCAGGGCGATGTCACCCCGGCGTGTCGCCATGGCCGCAATGATCATGTGGCTTTTGCTGGTGCTGCCGCCGGTGCAGCAGGCGCTGCAGGCGTCGATGATAATGCTCATGCTGGTGCAGATCCCCCTGCTGGTCTGCGTGGGCTACCTGCTGGGCCGATGGATGCCATCGCGGTTTCTGCAGTCCTTTGAACGCTGGGACGAGGGCGGCGTGACAGGTCTGGTGTTAGCCAGCCTGGCCACATTGGCCTGGATGCTGCCGCGCGTCCTGGACGCTTCGATCAATAGCCCCTGGGTGGCGCTGGCCAAGTTTGTCACAGTGCCATTGCTGATTGGCCTGCCTTTGGGGCTCAGTTGGCCGCGCGCGGGCTTTGTCGCCCGGGGCGTCGTGATGCTGGAGCTGGTGGCGAGCTGTTTTCGTATTGGCTGGCTCTATCTGATCTCGCCAGAGCGCCTGTGCAGCAATTACCTGCTGGACGATCAGCAGCGCCTGGGCCGCGCTTTGCTGATCATTGGGGTCGTACTGGTGCTGGCCATCGCCTGGAAACTGCTGTTTGGCCACTTCAAACGCAAACCGCTGCACCCGAATTCGGGCCGCAGCGGTGCGAGTCATTTTTGATCCGGGTGCTTAGCTCCAGATGCGTGTCAGCGTATCGTCGCGCTCTACGAAGTGGTGATAGAGTGCTGCCACGATGTGACCGACGACCAGTATCAGGAATAGCCAGGCCAGCGGCGAATGCAGCTCGCCCAAGCCGGCCATCCAGGCGATCTCGGTTTCACTTTTGGCAACCAATTGCATGCCAAAGGCCTTGAGCCCATAACCGTTTCCGACCATCAGCAATATGCCGGCAATGGGCAGCAGAACCATCACCAGATACAGCATGAAATGGCCGATTGTGGCCAGCGATGCCAACATGCCGTGGACGTGTGGGCGATGGCCGCGCTGTTTCAAGGCCCAATACACGCGGTATAAGCCGAGCACCAGCAGTAGGGTGCCGACGGATATATGCCAGGGAACCAGAGTCTGACCGACCCAGTGCTCGCCTTCGTCGATCCGGTCAAAAAACTTGAGGAATTGCCAAAGAAACAGCACGGCCATTCCCCAATGGAAATATCGAGTCGTGCGTCCGTAACGTTCTGGTGTGTCACTCATTCTTTTCCCCTTATATGCGTGCGAGTACGAGACATCATAAAGCCTATCACTTGTGGAAAGGGACGGCTGGACGAGGCATTGTCCCCTATCAATGTGACAATCGTTAAACCATGCCGTCGATATTCAGTTTCTTTTTTGCTTGCAATCTGTACAATTTGAAATTGACTCGCACGGAGGGAGGGCAGATCCGATGGTGTTCGATCCATTGCTTCCATCACACCGTCTTGCGTGGCTGTTTGCCCGGCTGGCGACGCCTTTGGCTGCAGCAGCGTTTGCGGTGTTTGCGGCTTGGCCCAGCCCGGTTCCTGCGCAGGTTGCCAATTTTCATCCCTGTAATTCCCAGCCTTCCTTACCGATCTGCCTGCACGGGTACGGCAGGCGTATTGCGGTTCAGCGTTGGGGCGCACTGCCCGAGCCAATAGACCCGGATGCCTCGGCCAAGGCGTCGCTGGTCACCAGCGATCCGGCCGCAGAGATCAAGAAACTGAAATCAGCCACGGTGATCGTCGAGGACGTCGATACATCAGAGGTCCTTTTTGCACGCAAGGCGGATACCGTACGGCCCATTGCCTCGATCACCAAACTCATGACGGCATTGGTCGTGGTCGATGCCGATCTGCCCATGGACGAGATGATCGGCATTGTGTCTGCGGATCGCAAATTGGGCAGTGATCTGCCTTCACGCCTGCCCAAGGGCACGAGCCTGAGCCGATCCGATTTGCTGCACCTGGCACTGACCGCTTCGGCGAACACCGCGGCGCATGCCTTGGCGCGCAGCTATCCTGGCGGCATCGAGGCCTTTGTCCAGGCGATGAACACCACGGCACAGGCCCTGGGCATGACGGATTCGAATTTCGCCGACCCGACCGGCCTGTCGAATCAGAACGTTTCTACGGCCAAGGATCTCGTCAAGTTGATCGAGGCCGCCTCTGAACGGCCTCTGATACACGAGTTCTCCACTGACACCAAACATAAGGCCGCAGGCCGAACCTTTCGTAACACCAATATGCTGGTGGGCAGGCCGCACTGGGATATCCTGATCTCGAAAACAGGCACGACCCGCAAGGCAGGCGACTGCCTGGTCATGCTGATTCAGCTCGATGGGCGTAAGCTGGCCATTGTGCTGCTCGACGGACAAGGCATGAATGCTGCGCGATTTGGCGATGCGGTTCGTGTGCGGCGTATCGTCAGCAGCGAAATGGCGGTGGACGCGACCCAGGCCATGCGGTAGGCGACGCTGTGTCCGGGCAAATTTTCAGGAGAAAATTTTGGACAAACCCTTACTCATAGAGCGCCGCAGCCGTGACCTGGGCGGCGGATTTATTGTCGGGCGGGTATTGCCTCATCGGACATGCCGCATGGTCGGGCCCTTTGTCTTTTTTGACCATATGGGCCCTTTGGATCTGGCGCCGGGCATCCCCCGCTCGCTCGATATCAAGCCGCACCCCCACATTGGCCTGTCCACCGTCACGTATCTGTATAAGGGTGCGATCACGCATCGCGACAGTGTCGGATCAGAGCAGGAAATCCAACCCGGCGAGGTGAACTGGATGGTGGCTGGTCGGGGCATCACGCATAGCGAGCGCCTGGAATATGCGCGTGCCCACGGCGCCCTGATGGAAGGCATCCAGACGTGGGTGGCCCTGCCCGACGAATTCGAGGAAACCGATCCCGCCTTTTACCATTACCAGGGCAGCACCCAACTGCCGGAATATACCGAGGATGGCGTGGTCGGACGGCTGATAGCCGGTTCTGCAGAGGGCCTGAGCGCAGGGGTCAAGATCCATTCGCCGCTGTTCTACCTGCACTGGATCATGCAGGCCGGCGCACGCCGCAGCCTGGGTACGGAATACTCCGAACGCGCGATCTACGTGGCCCAGGGCAGGGTAGAGCTTGATGGTGACGCGCTGGGCATCGGGCAGATGCTTGTGGTACAACCGGGGGCTGCGATACAGATCGAGGCGCTTGAGCCTTCCGTGGTCATGTTGCTGGGTGGCGAGCCCATCGGGCCACGCTATATTGACTGGAATTTCGTGTCTTCGTCAAAAGAACGGCTGGAACAGGCCAAAGAGGACTGGCGCCGGCAACGCATGAAATTACCGGTCGGGGACGATCAGGAATTCATCAAGTTGCCCGATTAGTACGCACATCCGGCTGTCAACACCCTACATGGATACTTTATGTCATTGAAACTTCACGTTGTTATTTGCAGCACGCGCCCGGGGCGCGTCGGGCCTTCCGTTGCGCAGTGGTTCCACCACTTTGCCCAATCGCATGGAAAGTTCGATGTCGAACTCGTCGATCTGGCGGATTTCAATTTGCCTGTTTATGACGAGCCGCAGCACCCACGCATGAAGCAGTACCAGCATGAGCACACCAAACGCTGGAGCGCCAGTGTCGATGCCGCCGACGCGTTCATATTTGTCACGCCCGAATACAACTACAGCCCGCCTCCCTCCCTCGTCAATGCCCTGGACTTTGTCTATAGCGAGTGGAATTACAAGCCTTGCGGCTTTGTCAGCTACGGCGGCGTATCGGGCGGCTTGCGGGCGGTTCAGGCAGTCAAGCCCCAGGTCACCACCCTAAAGATGATGCCCATGGTAGAAGGGGTCATGGTCCCGATGGTGGCCGGGCACCTGAGCGACGTCGGCGAGTTCGCATCCAATGATTTGATCGACAACTCGGCGACGACATTGCTGGATGAACTGCTGCGCTGGGCGGACGCACTGAAGACCATGCGCACCTGATCAGAATAATACGCGGCAAATGTGCCGGCGGGCCATCACAAGCAAATCGGGACACCTTATGAAGCAGCCACTCAAAGGTATTTCACCCCTTTCTTTCTATGGCTCGGCCATAATCGCGATTGGGCTCATTTTGTATGCCAGCCTGGCACCCGATGCCGCCGCCGCGCTGTTCAAGCAGGCCAATGACTGGATCATTCTGGAGGCCGGCTGGTTTTATCTGCTGGCTGTCAGCGGCTTTGTCTTTTTCTTGCTGTTCCTGGCTGTCAGTCCGCTAGGGAAAGTTCGCCTCGGGCCGGACGATGCGCTGCCTGATTACAGTTATGGTACATGGGTCGCCATGCTGTTCAGTGCCGGCATGGGCATAGGCATCGTGTTTTATGGTGTGGCCGAACCCATCATGCATTTCTCCGCACCGCCCGATGCCGTACCCAGGTCGGCTCAGGCGGCTCGCGATGCGCTCGAGATCACCTTCTTTCATTGGGGAGTTCATGCGTGGGCCATCTATGCCCTGATGGGGCTGGTGCTGGCCTATTTCGGGTATCGAAAGGGCGAACCGCTGGTCATCCGCTCGGCCTTTCGTCCCCTGATTGGTGATAAGGTCAATGGCCCGATCGGCGATCTGATCGACATTTTTGCTGTGGTCGGCACTCTGGCCGGCCTGGCGACCTCGCTTGGCTTGGGCGTGGCGCAATTGAATGCTACCGGCGCGTACCTGTTCGGCCTGCCGCAGAACCTGGAAACCCAGCTTATCCTGATTGGCATCGTCACGCTCCTGGCCACCACCACAGTGGCCACGGGCCTCGACAACGGAATCAGGCGGCTGAGCGAGATGATCATCATTGTCTCGTTCGTATTGATGTTTCTGATTCTGGCTTTGGGCCCCACTCGCTTCCTGCTTCAGGCATTCGTTGAAAACATCGGGCTTTACCTCAACGGCTTTGTGGCCCGCAGCTTTCACATTTACGCCTATGAGCCCACCGACTGGGTGGGTTCATGGACACTGTTCTACTGGGGATGGTGGATGTCCTGGTCGCCATTTGTCGGCCTGTTCATCGCCCGCATATCACGGGGGCGCACCATCCGCGAATTTCTGTTGGGTGTGCTCTTTGCCCCGGCCGGCTTCAGTTTTATCTGGTTCACTATTTTCGGCGATGTCGCAATCTGGCTGGATATGCACGTGGCGCATGGCGCGATATCCGAGACCGTCGCGGGCAATATGCCCATCGCCCTGTTCACCGTATTCGAATACCTGCCCTGGTCAACCTTTCTGGCCTGGCTGACGGGGATACTGGTCGCTGTCTATTTCGTAACCGCCTCTGACGCCGGGGCGCTGGTCATCGCCATGATCACATCCCGTGGCGAAGAGGAACCCATCCTGTGGTTGCGCATATTCTGGGCCTTGGTCTGCGGTGCAGTGGCCGCAGGCCTGCTGCTGGCCGGTGGCCTGGCTGCGGTGCAAATGGCTGCAGTGATTGCCGCTTTGCCCTTGGCCATCGTCATGGTCCTGATGTGTTACGGGATATGGAAGGCGCTGAACGACGAAGTGGCCTTGGTGGCCAGTGCGCGGCTGCCCGCCGCCCCCCTGGTGACCGAGGAAGCCGCCCGTTTCTGGCGCCGTCGCATCAGCGCCATCATCAGCCACCCCGATCGCAGGCAGGTGGATAATTTTATCGCCACGACCGTCAGAAAGGCTATGGCGACTGTCGAGACCGAACTCGAGCAACCCGCCCATATCGAAGCAGGCATTGACCAAAACGAGGAAGGGCTACGTCTGACCATCCGCCAGGGTGAGAGCCCGCCGTTTGTCTACGAGGTCCGCCCCGTCAGTGCTCCCATACCTGCTTTTGTGCTGACGGGGCCCAGCCGGGACAGCGCCCCTCGAAATCGGTATTTCAGGGCCGAGATTTTCCTGGCGCAAGGCGGGCGTCGATACGATATCTATGGCTACTCGACCGATCAGGTGATTGCCGACATCATCAATCACTATGATCGCCACCAGTACTACCTGGCGCTGACCGAGGCCCCTGCAAAAACCTGATCCTGCATACTCGCAGTTAGCCGGCTGTCAGCTTGCAAACGTAAAATTGACCGGGTGGGCTTGGCGCTTTACACAACGCCTTCCACGGATGTCGCGCTGTCGAACCTGCCGACGGCCCAGACGGGTTCTGGTATATACAAGAAAGGGAAGCGCGTTATGAGTACGAGCCAGAAAATCACACCAGATCCGATTCTGCAAGGCCTGAAAAAGCTGCTTCCCGACCTGGAGGCGCTGTATAAGGACGTGCACGAGCATCCTGAATTGTCCATGCAGGAAACGCGCACGGCCGGCCTGGCGGCCGATCGGCTGCGTACCGCCGGTTACGAGGTGACTACGGGTATCGGCCAGACCGGGGTGGTGGGCCTGCTGCGCAACGGCGACGGGCCGACCGTCATGCTGCGCGCCGATATGGATGCGCTGCCCGTCCAGGAGGCTACCGGCGTGGGCTATGCCAGCAAAGCCACGGCGAGCGACCCGGAAGGCAAGACCGTGCCTGTCATGCATGCGTGCGGCCACGACATGCATGTGGCCTGGCTGGCAGGGGCCGCCACCCTGATGGCGCAGGCGCGCGATGCCTGGCAGGGCACCTTGATGGTGCTGTTCCAGCCTGCTGAGGAAACCGCTGCCGGGGCCCAGGCGATGATCGACGACCGCCTGTTCGAGCGTTTTCCAAAACCTGATGTCGTGCTTGGCCAACATGTCATGGTCGGGCCGGCGGGGGCGTTGG
>JAKDMO010000121.1 GCA_030452305.1 Alcaligenaceae bacterium
CCGCGAAGGCGGCCGTACCGTGGGTGCCGGCGTCGTCGCTTCCATCATCAAGTAACACCGTTGTACAGGCGGGGGGCCGCTCCCGCCTGAATGCGTTCTTTAGGAATTCCAATGAAAAGCCAGAAAATCCGCATCCGCCTGAAAGCGTATGACTACAAGCTGATCGATCAGTCGGCCGCCGAGATCGTCGAGACCGCCAAGCGCACCGGCGCCGTAGTACGCGGCCCGGTACCTCTGCCTACGCGTATCCGTCGCTATGACGTACTGCGCTCGCCGCACGTCAACAAGACCTCGCGTGATCAGTTCGAAATGCGCACACACCATCGCCTGATGGACATCGTCGATCCCACGGACAAGACCGTCGACGCCTTGATGCGCCTGGATCTGCCCGCAGGGGTAGACGTGGAAATCGCGTTGCAGTAATCACGCTGTCGGCCCATGTGCCGAGTACCGGCACCAGTGCCATGCCTTCGGGCATGGCATTTTTTTTGCCGTAAAACTCTATCGTTCCGAATGGCGCACTTGCGAGTAGGGTTTCTACGTGTTGTTGTAGTTAGATCTCTATGAATATGATGAACTCGTATGGAACGATGGAGACAAAACCGTGAACAAGTCAATCAAGAGTGCCCGATCGACCGGAATCTGGGCCATCACCGCCGGCCTTGTGCTCGGCTGTACGATGATGCTCAATCCAGCCAGTACGCTTGCACAGGGCGCATCCACCCCCACAAAAATCCGTTTCGTGGTCAGCCACCGTAGTGCCCTGCTGTCCACACTGCCAACCTACATCGCCGAGGATAACGGCCTGTTCAAACAGCACAAGGTCAGCGTCGAGTACATCAGCGGCAGCGGCGGCGGCAGCACGCTGCGCCTCTTGTCCACGGGCGACGTCGAGATGGCAGAGGGTGGCACCCCGGCGGCCATCCTGGCGGCACACACCGATCCCAATATTGAACTTGTCCAGGGTTGGGCCCGATCAGCAGGGGTCATGGTCTGGATCGCCGACAAGGCCGGCGGCGTCACCTCGACCGCAGGGCTGTCCGGCAAAAAGCTGGGCTACAGCCGCGCCGGTTCGGCATCGCAGTGGCTGGCCGAGGAAAGCATCAAGCGCGCAGGCGTGAAGGACGTCTCCTTCGTATCCGTGGGCGGCATGGGTGACAACTGGACTGCGGTAAAGGGCGGCATCATCACAGCCGGATGGGCGATGGAGCCCTTCCTCAGCGAAAAAATCCATAACGACAATGCAGTGGTCGTGCTGGACCCCAGCGATTACATCCAGCACTATTACCTTGAAGGCATCGCCGTCAACAAGGAGTTCGCCCAAAAGAACAAGGCCGCCATCGAGGGCGTGTTTGCCGCACTGGACGAGGCCGTCGAATTCATCAAGGCCAATCCGGAAAAGGCTGCGGAAATCGGGGCGCGCCACTACAAATCCTCAAAGGAAGTCCTGCTTTCCGGGATTCAGGCGTATCTCAAAAACGACGTATGGAACCTGAAGATCGATCCCGAGGCCTTCAATACGGTCATGAGGGGTATGATCGACAGCGGGCTGCTCGATGAGGAAATCGACATGTCGAAACTGGTTAATCAGGAATACCTGTCTGAACGCCTGCGCACCCCCTTTGATGGGCAGAAATAATGGGCTGTAGCGATTTTCTGGATTTGAAGGACGTCTCAAAGGTGTATGCCATCCGGGCAAAGGATGGCTCCACCCAGCAGATCGAAGTGGTTCACAAGGTCACGCAGACCGTTCCGGAAGGCCAGTTCGTCACCGTGGTGGGGCCCAGCGGCTGCGGCAAGTCCACCCTGCTGGGCATGATCGCCGGCCTCACCCCCATCAGCAGCGGCCAGTTGCTGCTAAAGGGCCGGCCCATCACTTCGCCGCACCCCTCCCTGGGTATGGTGTTCCAAGAGGAATCCATATTTCCCTGGATGAACGCCATCGAGAACGTGTCCTTTGGCCTGGAAATGCAGGATGTGCCCAAGCAGCAGTGCCGCGAACGCGCCCAGGACGCACTGAATCTGGTGGGGCTCAGCGGTTTCGAGTATTCCTATCCAAAAGAGCTCTCGGGCGGGATGCGCCAGCGCGTCGCTATCGCCCGGGCGCTGGCACTCGACCCCGATATCCTGCTGATGGATGAACCGTTTGCCGCCGTGGACCCCCAGACGCGTATGTTCATCAGCACCGAATTGCGTCGCATCTGGGCCGCAACGGGTAAAACCATCCTCTTTATCACCCACGACATCAACGAGGCAGTCTTTTTATCCCAGGAAATCTGGGTGATGTCGAGTCGGCCGGGATCGGTGACCGAAACTCTGAAGGTGGATCTGCCTGACGAGCGCGATATCTCGATACTCGGAACCGACGCCTTTGCGCACTACACGGGGCACCTATGGAGCGTGATGCGCGCAGAGTGGGAAACCACGCAGGGTTCGGCTGAGCACATGGTCTAGGGTTGGAAACTATGCACAAGCAGACATCATGGTGGCCGCTGCGGCCAGGGTGGACCATTGCCATCCTGGTGCTGGGGTTTCTGGTCCTGACGGAACTCATCACCCGCCTGGGGCTGGTGCCCGCCATCATCGTGGCACCACCGACCAAGGTGGCCCAGGCCCTGTGGCATATTGTGGCCTCCGGCGAGGTCTTCCCCGATTTCTGGCGCACCACCTGGGAGGTGATCGTCAGTGTATTGCTGGCGATTGCGGTGGGCGTACCCATCGGCTTCGGGCTGTGGCGGGCGCCCCTGATCGGCAGGGTGCTGGAACCGTATCTGGTGGGCACCTATGCGATGCCGCTGGTGCTGTTCTACCCCTTTTTGCTGGTCGCATTCGGCCTGGGCGCGGTGCCCATCATCATTATCGCCGCCTCGATGGGCGTGATTCCCGTCATCCTCAATAGCTGGGCGGCCTTTCGCGAGGTGCCCGATATTTACTTCCGGGTCAGTCACAGCTTTCGCTGTACCGGCGTGCGACGCTTTCGTCGCGTGATCTTTCCGGCGGCAGCGCCCATGATTTTTGCCGGCTTCAAGCTCTGCCTGATCTATTCCTTCGTAGGCGTCATTGTGATGGAGTTCATGATCGGCAATATCGGCCTGGGCTTCCGCGTGGCCTACGATTACGATGGCTTCAAGATCGATGAAATGTACGCCTATGTCACCATCATCATTGCCCTGGCCGCCGTCGTCACCACCATCCTGACGCGTACCGAAACCCGCATCCGCAGAGAGACCGACGATGCTTAACCTTAGCGGATCCGACAAACAAAGTTCCTATGCTGTCTACGGCGGCATGATCGTGGTCGCAATCCTGGTGTGCCTGCTCTGGCAACTGGCCTCGTCCCTGGTCTTTGCGGTGCCCGAGCCCTTGGAAACGCTGGATGCCTTTGGCAGCCTCGATGGCATTTTGGGTCCGGCCGTACGTTCGACCTTTGGAAACGCAGCGATCAGCTTTGTGATGGCCGTTGGCATCGGTTCGATTCTGGGTGTGCTGATCGGGCGCAGTGCCTATTGGTATGCCGTGTTCAGCCCGCTGGTGGTGGTGGGCGGCGCCACGCCAAAGATCATCATCTACCCGATTCTGCTGCTCTTGCTCGGGCTGGGCCACGCCTCAGTGATCGCCATGGGATTCATCGGCGGCATCTTTTCCATCCTGATTAATGTCATGGTGGCTGTCAGGTCGATGAAACCGGTATATGCCCAGGTCGCACGCTCGCTGAACGTCAAACCGTGGCGCGCGCTGTTCAGGATCTACCTGCCGGCGGTATCGGTGCCGCTGCTGACCGGTATTCGCCTCTGCTTTGGCCTGACGGTGGTCAATGTCATCTTTGCGGAATTGTTTGCCGCAAAGAGCGGCATGGGAAAGAACATCATGGACTACTACGGTATCGGCCGTTATGCCGAGATGATGGCCATGATTGCTATCCTGTTCCTTGTGGCGATGGGTGGATCGATCATTTTATGGGGCCTGGAACGGCGTCTGCGCAAACTGATCGGCTGACCGTCGGCTGCCCGCGCCCCCACCCCGCGCCCGGCCCTTAGATTTCGCCGGTGCGCAGTAACTCGGCTTCCTTGATCCAGCTCGACAGTTCCCTCGTCGAGGGCAGACGCCGCCCGGCGAGTTCTGAGCTCGCCTCGTCGTGGGACATATTCGACGCAATCGTCAGCAGCACCTTGCGGCACGCGCGGATCTCGTCATCCGACAGGCCGCGCATGCTGACCATATTGACCTCCTTGGCTAGCGGCACGAGTTTATCCTGCAGATCCCGGCCCGCATCGGTCAGGAAGATATACAGATTTTTTCGATTGCCGGGCAAATGCTTGCGGTCGATGTAGCCCAGGGATTCCATGGCACGCAGCGCGGAATAGGTGGTGGGTTCCGTCAGGCCTGCGCGCTGGTTCAGTTCCTGTTGCGTCAGACCGTCCTCCTCCCAGAGTATGCGCAGGAACGCCCAGTGGCCAAACAGCACATTGTGCTGGGCCAGTCGCATCTGCAGGCCACGCACGAGCGAGCGCGCGGCGTGGCGGATCAGGTGCGCCAGCCGGTCGTTGGGGTTGATGTCCTGCCAGTGCACAGGAACCTTGGATTGCGCTTCCGGAGTCATGTCATTCATGATGGAAAATAAGCCCACGCCATGATATCAGGTATGGTGCAGCAGGACGTCCTGCCGGTTTTTGTGTGATGTCAGCATGGCCAGGCACACCTCGGCAGTGCCCCTCGCCCATTCACCCGAATGCAAAGGGGGGCGGTCCTCAAAGACCGCATCGTATAACTCGTCTATGACCTCGACGCGTGGCACCGCACAGGGTTCCAGTGGCGTGAACGACTGTTGTTCATCGGCGTAGACTGCCAGCCCGTCGGGCATCGGCCGAATGTCGCCGTGCTCGCATGACACGATGATCGGGCCAAAGTGCTGATAGGGGCGGGCCTCGCGGCTGATCGGTGCGGGCGTGTAGTCCGGGCCTCCGTAGGTGCGTGCGGCCTTCAGGCGGGCCTCCGCGTCGGCCGACTCGATAGCACGCAGCCTGCGTCGGGCCTCGCCGTACTGGCCGGCGTCCTTTCTCTGGCCCATTTCACCGATCCATCCCATCCACTCGTCCGAGTCGAAATGACCATAGCCGTTGTAGCTGATGGATGCGTAGGCACCGTCCTCGAACCAGAGCAGGGCGCTGTAGGCGCCCTCGGTCGGGCGCGTTGGGTCCCAGTTGCCCAGTACGCTGCGCACCCGGGTCAGTCTTTGCCCCGCCAGCAGGCGGACGATATCGACCTGATGGGCCGCCTGGCTGAATACGGCGCCGCCGCCTTCGGCGGTCACCAATTCTTCGGGCCGTCGCGGTCGATATAGGTAGTCGGTGTAATTTTGTGCCTGGATCATCGTGACCCGCCCCAGCCGCCCGCTTTGCACAAGCTCGCGTGCGCGCAGGTACGGCGTGTCAAAGCTGTGGCAGTGCCCGACCATCAGGTGGACGCCGGCCGCCCGGCAGGCCTGGATCATGGTGTCGCAGTCGGCCAGGTTCAGCGCCATCGGTTTTTCGACGAGCACGTGCTTGCCGGCGGCTGCCGCCAACAGGGTGTGTTCCGTATGTAGCTGGTGGGGGCTGGCGATGTAGACGGCCTGCACGGCCGGGTTTTCAAGCAGATCGGCGGCGTCTGCATAGGCAGCGTGGCCAAAGTCGGATGTGAACCGATCGCGTGCCGTGGCGCGCGGGGCGCTGGCGGCCACCAGTGCCACACGCGCATCCGCCAGGAACGTGGGCAACATCAGTGAAAAGGCCCGTCCCAGGCCGATGACACCGATCTTCAGGCGGGTGGCATTCGACATGGCCGGGCCTACAGATCCAACACCAGGCGCTCGGATACGGCCCTGGATACACAGACCATGATCTGATCGTCCTGTTCTTCGGGCATCAACACCATGTCCCGATGGTCAGCAGTCCCTTCCAGCATGTGTGTGCGACAGGTGCCGCAGGTACCGCTTTCGCAGGAACAGGGCACCGCAACGCCCGCTGCGTGCAGCACTTCTAGTATGGATTTTCCGACTGGCACCTCTAGCGAGCGTCCCGAGCGTGCCAGCGTGACCGTGAAGGGCTTGTCGTCCGGCTTGCGCTCGCCGCCCTCGACGAAACTCTCGAAGTGGATGCGGCTGTTTGACCAATGGCCCGACATATCCCGCACGTCCTTCATCAGGCCACGCGGGCCGCAGCAGTAGACATGCCCCTTGTTCGGTTTCTCCAGCACCGGCCACAGGTCAAAGCGCTCGTGCTGCTCTTGACTGTGGTGAAACACGATACGGGAACCGTAGGGTGCCGCCGCCAGCAATTCGCGGTAGGCCGTGTCCTGCGCTTCGCGTGTCAGGTAATACAGCGTCCAGGGTACGCTTGGTTCCTCGCCCAGCGACCGGATCATGGACAAAATTGGGGTGATGCCGATGCCGCCCGCGATCAGGATCAAACTGCCCGGATCCTCGACCAGCTCGAATGCATTATCGGGTGCCTGCGCGTGCAGGGTCTGCCCCACAGAGGCCTCGTCGATCAGGCTGACGGACCCCCCGCGCCCCTGCTCGTCGCGCTTGACGGTGATGATGTAGCGGCTGTGGTCGGCCGGCGCATTGCACAGCGAGTACTTGCGCAGTTCCCCGTTTGGCACACGGATACGGATGTGGGCGCCCGGCGTGAATGCCGGCAGTTCCGCATCGTTCGCCGAAACCAGCTCAAAGGCCCAGATCTCCGAGGCGACCGTTTCCTTTTTTGCGATCCGCAGCGCCAGGGTCGTGTCATCCCGGCTGTCGGGTTGGGCGACTTCAGCTTCGTCAAATTCCACCATGGTGATGTGCCTGTTCGTGAGTCAGATCTTGAAAGTCTCGTACGTGCTCGGGTGAAAAAGCTCGTCGATCGGAACCTGCCGACTGGACAGGCCTTGCCGGAAATGGTGATCCGTGAAGGCCTCCAGCGTCTTGCGGTTCGGGGCGACCCCGTACGACCAGAAATCCTCACCCAGTGTCTCGCGGGCGGCTTTCAACTGCTCCTCGACAAAGGGCAGGGTGATCTTGGTGGCCGAGGTGTCGGACAGCTTGTCCAGCGCCTGCGCCTTGGATGCCGTGAAGGCCTTCAGCAGCGCCCCGGCAAGCCAGGGGTGTTGCGCCGCCAGCGTCTTGCGCAGCCCCAGCACGTGCATGATCGGAAAGATGCCCGTACGCTGGTAATAGTCCTTGGCCACCGCCGTGGGATCGTCAAAAAGCCAGCCAATGTCGGGGTTGTGCTGCGCCGCGCCGTGGGGGGCTCGCGGCGCGATAAAGCCATCGATCTCGCCGCGATCCAGCATGTCCGAAATCGTCGTGTCGGCCGGAGCATTGCTCAGGTCCACCCCGGGCGGCAACGACAAAGTGATTTTTTCCTGGCGGCCCGGCTCATCGATGCCGCCGCGCACCCACTGCACATCAGACGGCTTGATCCCGTAATCGTCCTCCAGCAGGGCGCGTGCCCACACGATCGCGGTCAACTGGTATTCGGGGATGCCGATGCGCTTGCCGCGCAGGTCGGCGGGGGATTTGATCCGGTCCTTGCGTACGTAGATCGACGTATGCCTGAAGGCTCGCGACAGGAAAATCGGCAGCGCAATATAAGGGCACGTGCCCTCGGCCGTTTTGACCAGATAGCTGGAAAACGAGACCTCGCTGACATCGAAGTCCTGATAGCGGAAGGCCCGAAAGAACATTTCCTCTGGACTGAGCAGCATGAAAGTCGGATCAACCCCGTCGATCTGGACATTGCCGTCAAACAGGGGCCGATTGCGGTCGTAGTCCCCCATTGCGATGGATAGATTGAGTTTGGCCAAGGTGCCTCCTGCCTGATGATTGTGGGTATCGCGGGGCGTAGCGCCTCAGGATGCGTCGGTGCCGGTTACGGCGTGTACCTCGGATGTGCGCCAGTCGGATTTCTTTGGAAAGATCCCCTGGAATGAGCAGACCGATGGATCGACATGGGCCTCGCCCGTGCCGATCGCCCTATTGCCCGCCTGGAATGCCTTGACGGCCTCCAGCATGGTTCGGCGAAATTCCACCACGGCCAGATCGCCGGCCGCCAGGGTCTCTGTGGTGCGATCCGCAATCGGCCCCTGACTGGTCCACATCGCCAGATCCTGATTCGGAAAGCCCTTGATCCCGGTGAAATTGCCGGCCCGCATGGCCTGGCGATCCTGCCAGAACCGGTTCGCCGCATTGCGGTGGGGGCGGTACAGCGTGTCCAGATCCGAGCCGATGCTTTGGCCCAGGAACCGGCGCCAGGC
>JAKDMO010000320.1 GCA_030452305.1 Alcaligenaceae bacterium
ATACGCGTATCCTGAAAATGGGCTTCCGCCAGGGCGACAACGCCCCCATGGCCTACATGGAACTGGTTGATCGCGTCGAAGTCGAAACTGCCGAAGCGGAATAAAGCACACACAGTGCTCCAGAGAACGGGCCCTTCGGGGCCCGTTCTGTTATTCGATACAATGCCCGCATGACTCAGGAATCCCCTCTTCACGGGCTGCGCGCCCAACAAGGCGCGGGCACCGATACGGTCGTCGTGCTCAGCACCGTGCCGGATACCTTGCTGGCCAAGCGCATCGCCCATATATTGATCGAGGAATACTTGGCCGCATGCGTCCATATCGGCGCACCCGGCGTGTCCATGTACATGTGGCAGGGCGGGCTGGAAGGCGGTGAGGAAATCTCGATGACGATCAAGACCACGGCGGCGAGCCTGGATGCACTGTACTCGCGCCTGTGTGCGCTGCATCCCTACGAAGTGCCTGAGTTCCTGGTGCTGCCGGTACAGGGCGGATCGGTCGCATACCTGGGTTGGATCGCCGCGCAGGCAGGGCAGGCCCCTCGATCGGATAATGACGCAGGTTCCGGCGCTCCGGATTCCGGCAAGGAGTAATTTGTGGGAATTCGGAATGGCTTGATGTGGCTTGGCTGGGCTGGGCGGGGATCGGCGGCGCTTGCGCGCCTGTTGCCGGCCTGCCTGCTGTGCCTCAGTGTGTTCAGCCCTGTAGTCCACGCTCAGGACGACTTTCTGGATCCGCGCGTCGCCTTTGTGGCCACGGCGGCGATGCCTGACCCCCTGACGCTGGACGCGCATTATCAGATTGCGCCGGACTACTACATGTACCGCGAGCGCTTCGAGGTGCAGATCCACGACGCGCAGGGCGAACGTGTCCTGTACCTGGCCTCGACCCTTAGCCCGCCAGAGGATGCCGTGCCGGATGCCGCCGATTGGGGCAAAACGCCGGTTTTGCCGCATGGCATCGTGAAATATGACCCCACGTTCGAGCGTGACATGGAGGTCTATCATCATCAGGTGACCGTCCGCATCCCCCTGCAGGCGGGTGCTGGGCCGCTGAAGGTCTCTATCACCGGCCAGGGCTGTGCGGATGCCGGGCTGTGCTATCCCCCCATGACCCAGACCCTGGCACTGGTTCCCACGGATGGCGGCTATCAGGCGGTGGGGGAACTGGTGGTGGACGCTGTGCCGCCCCCGCAGGATGAAGTGCCTGTCGGCTCGGGTGCGCCGGAAGCCTCGGCAGACGCGACTGGCGCCACCAGTTCGTTGCTGGACCTGGGCGATACCGGCATGGCGCAATGGCTCGCACAGGCGGGCCTGTTGCAGATTCTGGCACTGACCTTCCTGTTTGGGGTCTTGCTGTCGTTCACGCCCTGCGTACTGCCCATGGTGCCCATTTTGCTGGCGATCCTGGCGGGCGATCGCGGACCCCCGTCACGCCTGCGTGGCCTGGGTCTGGCCGCGCTGTACGTGCTGGGCATGTCGCTGGTATATACCGTGCTGGGCGTGGCCGCCGGCCTGCTGGGTGCGGGCCTTGCCGCCTGGTTGCAGTCGCCCTGGGTGCTGGGCACCTTCGCTGTGCTGCTGGCGCTGTTCGCCCTGGCCATGTTCGATGTGTTTACTCTGCAGGTGCCCGCCGGCATGCAGGGTGCCTTGCAGGCACGCCTCGCGCGTGTGCCGGGCGGCCGCGCAGGCGGCGTGTTTCTGATGGGCATGGTGTCCGCCCTGATCGTAGGCCCTTGCATTGCGGCGCCGCTGGCCGGCATCCTGCTGTTCATTTCACAGACGGGGGACTATGTGGTGGGCGGGGCGTCCCTGTTTGCGATGGCCTGGGGCGAAGGCCTGCTGTTGTTGGTGGTGGGCGCGACCTCGGGTGTGCTGCTACCGAAGGCCGGGCCGTGGATGGAGCGCATAAAGACCTTGTTCGGTCTGCTGCTGCTGGCGACGGCCTGGTGGATGGTCAATTCGGTTGTGCCGGAATGGCTGGCCGTGCTGGGATGGGCCGCCCTGGCG
>JAKDMO010000122.1 GCA_030452305.1 Alcaligenaceae bacterium
CTACTGTCATCCGTTTCAGAGTCATGTCTGCTCAAGCCCCCAATCGTCTCCCTCCACGTCCTGCCCGTCCCCTGGTCTCGCTGGCCGATGCACTGGCGCGCTCCGGCAGCCGCCTCGAGGACCAGTTCTGGGAACAGCGGCTGGGCGATAAGCTCGAAAAGCTGTTGGCCGGAAAAGCCAACCGCACAGTGGAATCCGCCCTCGAATACCTGATGGAAGCCAATCCCATGACCTACGAGGTCCTGGTCGAGCAGGCTGAAAATCACTCTGAATCGCTACGCTTCGAACACAATGGGGAATCCTTTGACGGGCTGCTTTTTTCCGCACCCATTCTTGCCTGGACACGTTACACCTTACCCAATGGACATCTGGGCGCCGACCAAGCCGAAGCCCTGGCCGCGCACCTGCGCAAACATATTGTCTCGGCCAATGCCCATGTAGCGATCATGCCGCGCCTGGTCAGTTTCGATCAATTGCCACAATCGTTTCACGATACCCGAAGCTGGACTCAGGGCCTGGCATCAAGCGCTGTATCCGGGCGCCCCTTGACACTATCCCTGCCGGATCCCGAGCCGCAGGACGGCCTGCTGGCCGATGTACTGTTCCTGATCGGTGTGGTGGTCACCCCCGCCCGGCAGGCGCTATTCGCCTGGCAGGACCACGAGGACGGCGGGGCCACGCCGCATGACGACGCCTGCCGCAACTGGACCGAATCCACAGCCCGGACTCTGAGTCCCATGTTTACCGGTTGCCAGATTGAATACCTCGCGCCCGAAGCCTATTACACCAGCACGCGCGCAGCCGATCAGCGCATTCGACCACTGTCCCTGAAGGCCGCCGTCACCTGGCTGCAAACTGCCGGCCACATACCGGGCAATGGCTTGCGAGTGGCCATCGCCGCGTGCGGCGATCAGCATATCGAGGAATACCGCATTGGCTTCAGTACGCGCGAAAGCAACGAAGTGATCTACGGCTGCATCTGGCCGGCCTTGAACCGCGAGGAAGCCTCACCCGAACTGGCCGAGACAGGCAACGTCAACACCTGGGACGACATCGCAGCGCTGTTACGCGAACTCGGCATTCAGGACATTCGCCGCTTGCCGGGCATATTCGCGCTTGAGTTCTGCGAGGACTGTGGCACCCCGTATTTCCCGAATATGCTGGGTGATATGTGCCACCCCGAACTGCCCGAGGAAATTGACCCGGAACCCATGCAGTTTCACTAGTGCCCCGTTTGATGAGGTGATGCAATCAAATGCGGATGCATGAGCCCAGCTTTGATATCTTTTGCCGGGTCATCGACAACCTGGGCGATGCCGGGGTCTGCTGGCGCCTGGCACGCCGGCTCTCGGCCATGGGCCACCCCACACGGCTTTGGATCGACGATCCTGCCGCCCTGGCGCGCATCGCACCTGCCGTGCAGCCTGGCACAGCGCGGCAACACATCGACGGCGTCGCGATACGGCACTGGCCGGATTCCGCCATCGAGATCACGCCCCATACAGTTGTCATCGAGGCCTTTGCCTGCTCACCACCCGATTGGTTCATTCGTTGCATGGTGCAGCATCGGTGCCTGTGGATCAACCTGGAATACCTGAGCGCCGAATCCTGGGTCGAGTCGTTCCACGGCCTGCCCTCGTTGCAGCCCAATGGCTTGCGCAAGACCTTCTTTTTCCCAGGATTCACACCCCGCACGGGTGGTCTGCTGCGCGAACCCGACCTACTTGTGCAGCGTGACACCTGTCAGGCCCAGGACCGATCCGCCCGTCTAGCCGACCTTCTGGGCGAACCCTTCGATGAACTGCCGGCGCGAACACGCATCGTTTTCCTCTTTTGCTATCCATACGCTCCGATTGACGGCCTGTTGCGCGGCCTGGCCAGGGATCCACAGCCTACCCTCGTCCTGAGCCCCGATGAGTTTTCCTACCCACCGCAGCCTGGGGGTGCCGTCGAGATCCGCCGCATTCCATACGTGGCGCAGGATCGTTTCGACGAGTTGCTATGGTGTTGCGACCTGAACTTCGTGCGTGGCGAGGATTCAATGGTTCGCGGCCTCTGGGCCGGCGCACCCATGGTTTGGCAGATTTACCGCCAGCCGGAATCGGCTCACCTGACCAAACTCGACGCATGGTTGGATCAAAACGCGCCACCTGCCGCGGCCCAATCGCTGATCCGGGCATGGAACAGCGACGACGAAGATCGCGTCGCGCAGACGGTAACCGACGCCCTGGCTCCGACAGTCTGGCAGGCATGGCGTCGGCACTGTCAGGAAAAGAGCCGCGAGCTCGCTTCCCGGCCTGACCTGGCCTCGCAGCTGCTGCGCTTGTGCACCAGTCAGCTGCAAACGCGTTAAAATAAAGAGTTTTTCAGCATTGCTCCGAATCAGCGGGGCAGATCACCCCGGAGTCTTTCCATTTATGAAAACCGCACAAGAACTGCGCGTTGGCAACGTTGTCATGGTCGGCACGGAACCGCTCGTCGTCCAAAAAACCGAATACAACAAGTCGGGTCGCAACTCTGCCGTCGTCAAGCTCAAATTCAAGAACCTGCTCTCGGGCAGTGCCAGCGAGTCCGTCTACAAGGCCGACGAAAAATTCGAGCAAGTCCTGCCCGACAACAAGGAATGCACCTATTCGTACTTCGCCGACCCTATGTACGTCTTCATGGATGAGGAATACAACCAGCATGAGGTCGAGGCCGACAGCATGGGCGACGCACTGAACTACCTCGAAGAAGGCATGGCCGTCCAGGTGGTCTTCTACGAAGACCGCGCCATTTCGGTTGAGCTGCCCACGATCATCGTGCGCGAGATCACCTACACGGAACCGGCGGTCAAGGGCGACACCTCGGGCAAGGTCCTGAAACCCGCAAAGATCGAAACCGGCTACGAAATCGCCGTCCCGCTGTTCTGCAACATCGGCGACAAGATCGAAATCGATACGCGCACCAATGAATACCGCAGCCGCGTCATGTAAGGCTGTACCACAAGTCACAAAAAAACCAGGCGTATCGCCTGGTTTTTTTATTGACGCCCGATCACTGCATGCGTTCGTCGTCGAGGATGCCCGGGATGGGCATGATGGATATGCCGTCATCGATCAGCGACTGGCATTCGCCGGCGGTCGCGGTGCCACGGATCGCCCGTTGTTCGGCCTCGCCCTCGTGCATGCGGCGGGCCTCGTCGGCAAAGTCGGCACCTACATTGTCGCTATCGCTGATGATCTTGCGAATTTGTCGCAGCATTTCCGACTGCAGTTGGGCCATCTGATCACCCGACGGGGAAAAGACAGTTGCAGAACCCCCACTGGGCGCCTGGCGCGACTGGGGTTCCTTCAGGTGGCTGACATTCAAGCGCGGCGCCGATACGCGACGCGTAATCTGCGCACTCTGGCAGACCGGACAACGCACGAGCCCCTTCGCCATCTGGTCGTCGAAACTTTCGTGTGACGAAAACCAACCTTCGAATACGTGATCGTGCTCACAAGAGAGGTCGAAAACTTTAAGTGCCATGAATACCAGATGGGGACGTAAAAACAGGAATCAAGACCGCCTGCCCCACCATGTGTCTATCTGCATTATACGGGCCACAGGCGCCTAGCAACGGCCCTGGCGCCAGCAATCATAGCGCCACACCCAGGGCGCCACGGCATCGCTGCGCTGCCATAGCCCCAGGCGCTGCTCACGGGCCCGGGCCATCAGGCCAGGCAGTGTCGAGTCACGCAGATATTTGTCGCGCCCCTGCCGGTTGGCCCACACCCATCCCCCGGCCACCAGTTCCCGGCCCACTGTCGAGCCGCCGGGCAGGGGCACATCGCAGATATTGCGGCCATACCGATCCTGCTCGTAACAGCGCAGGGTCAGGGTCTTGCCGGCAATCATGCCGGCCAGTGCCTGACGCGCCGCCTGCCCATGATCCTGGCCGGGCCGATCGCTGCCATGGCTGATTTCCGGCGCATCGATGCTGGCCATGCGAACGCGTTCGCGGGTGCGATTGACCAATAAGGTAAAGGTATCGCCATCCGCCACACGAACAACCCGTCCGGTCAGGGAATACGTACCCGAGTCATGCTGCGATGATGACTGGGCGAACAGCGATGCGCCTGCAGCGCCCGCTGCAATGCATACCGTCACCAGCACCCGACGCACAGTACGCCGCGACAAACGCGTGAGCCATCGCCGTATCCCGCGTGTTTCCATATTCCGAATTCCGTTCCTGTTCGTCGTCGCCGATCATTCCGGCCAGGCTCGCTGGAACAAGGCATCGCCGGCCGGCGCCAACACCTGCACACCGAATACCCGCCCGCCGGATGCCCCCAGACGACTGTCGATAAAGGCATCTGCCAGCCACTGCGGTGCATGACGCAGTAGCAAATCCGCCTGCACCAGCAGCACCAAAGTCTGGGAAGTATAGCGGGCGGCCTGCTGCTGCGCCTCGTCGCCGGCGCGGAACCCAGCCATCAGGTCCTGGGCGAGGTGCTGCAACGGCAGCCGATCGGGGTGCGCCCGGGCGATCCCCTCGACCAGCTCGGCCGCTGCATCGGGGTCATGCGACACAGCACGCAATACATCCAGGCACATCACGTTGCCCGAGCCTTCCCATATGGAATTGACCGGCGCCTCGCGATACAGGCGCGGCATGGGCCCGTCCTCGATATAGCCGTTTCCGCCCCAGACCTCCATGCATTCAGCAGTCGCCTCGATCGTGCGCTTGCACACCCAGAATTTGGCGGCCGGTGTCAGGATACGGCGCAAGGCCTGTTCGGCTGGATCATCTGGTGCATCGAATGCCCGCGCAAGGCGCATGGCCAGCGCCGTCGCCGCTTCGCTTTCGAGCGCCAGATCCGCCAGCACCTGCCGCATCAGCGGCTGATGAATCAGCAGGCTTCCGAAAGCGCGACGGTGGCGGGCATGGTGCATGGCCTGCACCACCGCCTGGCGCAGGATGGCCGCACTGCCCAATACGCAGTCCAGCCGCGTCATGGATGCCATTTCGACCAGCGTTGCGATTCCTTTGCCTTCGGGGCCCACACGCCTGCCCAGCGCACCAGCGAACTCGACCTCGGCACTGGCATTCGAGCGATTTCCCATCTTGTCCTTCAGGCGCTGGATATGGATGGCGTTCCGCTGCCCCTCGGCCAGCCACCGCGGCACATAGAAGCAGGAAAAGGCACTGTCACCCTCGCGCGCCAGCAAGAGATGCGCATCCGAGGTCGGAACGGAAAAGAACCACTTGTGTCCCGTCAGACCGTACCAGCCGCCGCCCGCATCCGTCGCAATCGCCTGTGAGGTATTGCTGCGCAGGTCCGATCCGCCCTGTTTCTCGGTCATCCCCATCCCGACCAGCATCGAAGTTTTCGAGGCGGCCGGAAGGTCTCGTGGGTCGTAGCTGCGGCCATACAGGGTGTTGGATATCTCGCCAAACCAGGGCTCCCTGGTGAGGATAGGGATGGCTGCGGACGTCATGGTCAGTGGGCACAGCGTGCCCGCCTCGATCTGACCGTGCATCAGGTAGCGCGCAGCGCGGGCAGCGTGCGCACCCGGCCCCGGATCGGACCACGCACTGCAATGCATGCCCTGCTCGAAGGCCTTGCCCATGAAATGATGCCATGCGGGATGAAACGCCACCTGATCGACACGGTGGCCGGTGCGATCAAAAGCATGCAATTCAGGAGCATACCGGTTGGCCGCATCCCCCTGGGCGAGCTGATCTGCCTGCCCGAGCCATTCACCGTACTGCTCCAATTCCGCCACACTGCCCTGAGCACCCTCGCGCCGGACGGCCTCGCACAGGGCGACGTCCCGCGCATAGAGGTTGTAATCGACCAGGTCCGGCACCTGATTGCTGACCACATGCGTACGCACCTGATCACCCACCTGAATTGACATGACGGCCTCTCTGCGGGCGACGCCCGCCTGTTCATACCGCCAAGTCTACCCGCGATCCCGGCACCTGGACACACCCGGCACGGACCCAACCAGTACAATCCGGGGGTCTCTACACATCACCTTATGATCACATCATGTTGAATATTCCCCTCACGGCGATTCTGGGCGCGCTGGCCATGGCTACGGGTGTCGCGGCGGGCGCCTTTGGCGCACACGGGCTCAAGCGCACCCTGAGCGCCGACATGCTCGCAATCTGGCAAACCGCCGCCCATTACCAACTGATCCACGGGCTGGGACTGCTGGCTCTGGCCGCACTGGCGCAGCACCTGGATGGCAAACTGGCGTCATGGAGCATGGGGCTGATGGCTGCAGGCATCGTGGTGTTCAGTGGAAGCCTGTACACCCTCGCGCTTTCGGGGGTGCGCACAATAGGTGCTATCACGCCAATCGGGGGTGCACTGTTCATCGCTGCCTGGATCATGTTGATCCTCGCGGCATGGCGCGGCGCACACTGAAGGCTGCGGATCACAGCAGCTACCCATTCCTGTGCGGAAACTTATAATCAAGCCAGGATCACTGCGGAACACGCCATGCCCCAAAAGCAAACATCCGACGAAACGGATCTGCGCAACTACCTGCGCCGGCTTCCCAAAGCCGAGCTGCACCTTCACATCGAAGGCACCCTTGAACCCGAACTGCTGTTCGAGCTCGCCCAGCGCAACGGCATCAACCCGCTCCACCCCTCGGTCGAGGCGCTGCGCGAGGCCTATCAGTTCGACGATCTGCAGTCCTTTCTGGATCTGTACTACGCCGGGGCCGATGTCCTGCTGACACGCCAGGACTTCCACGATCTGGCGATGGCCTACATGCGCCGCGCCCATGCCGACGGTGTCGTCCACACCGAGATCATGTTCGACCCCCAGACCCACACCATGCGCGGCGTACCGATCGAGACGGTGTTCTCGGGCCTGGCCGATGGTCTGCGCGAGGCGCGTGAAACGCTGGGTATCAGCAGCTACCTGCTGATGAGCTTCCTGCGCCACCTGTCCGAGGACGAGGCCATGCAGACCCTGGAGGCCGCCCTGCCCCTGCGCGAGGCTTATCAGGATCTGTGGGTGGGCATCGGGCTGGATTCCGCCGAACACGGAAATCCTCCAGAAAAATTCGCACGAGTCTACGCCCGCTGCAAGGCCCTTGGGTTCAAACTCGTTGCCCATGCGGGTGAGGAAGGCCCGGCCGAATACGTGCGCACCGCCGTTGAAACGCTAGGCGTCGCGCGCATTGACCATGGTGTACGCAGCAGCGACGACCCGGCCGTGCTCCAGCTGTTGATTGACCGAAAAATCCCCCTGACGGTCTGCCCACTCTCGAACCTGAAATTGAAGGTCGTAGACGATCTGGCCAACCATAATCTGGCAAAACTGCTGCGCCAAGGTGCCCTGGTCACGATCAATTCCGATGACCCGGCGTACTTTGGCGGATACGTGCTCGACAACTACATGGCCGGCGCCTGCGCCCTGCACCTCAGCCACGACGAACTCACGACCCTGGCCGGCAACAGCATTCAGGCTTCGTTCCTGCCTAAGGCGGAAAAGAACGCCCTACTTGAGCGACTGGCCAAGGTTGTCAGGCAGGCATCCTAAAGGCCGCCGCGCAATGGCTTCCTTCACCAAGCTGCCGCGCGCGTTCTACGACCGGAACGCACTGATCCTGGCTACGGATCTACTCGGAAAATTACTGATTCACCAGCAGGCGGACAGCACCCATATTGGTCGCATCGTCGAGGTCGAGGCCTACCTGGGCCCACAGGACCTCGCCGCTCACACCTCCAAGGGCCTGACCGCACGAACCCGAGCCATGTTCGGCCCGCCAGGGCACGCCTACGTCTATCTAGTCTACGGCATGCACCATTGCATGAACGTCGTCGCAGGCCCCGAGGGCAGCGGCACCGCCGTGCTGCTGCGCGCACTGGAGCCCGTATCCGACCTGCCCTGCGCCACCAACGGGCCGGGACGCCTGTGCAAGGCGCTGGGCATCACACTGGCACACTACGGTCAGGACCTGTGCAGCGATGATCTCTATCTGGCCGACGACGGCGCCGCGACGGATTTTGAAATCGTCAGCGCGCCACGCATCGGGGTGGATTATGCGGGGAAATGGGCGGACAAACCCCTGCGTTTTTATATTGCGGGGAACCGCTGGGTCAGCAAAGCGCCCAAGGCAGCAAAGCCTCGTTGATGTGCGCCCATGCTGGGCGCACAACTGAAAGGGCTTACAAGCCAAAACTTGTAAGCCCTCGGTATTCTGGTGCGGCTGGCAGGATTCGAACCCACGACCCCTTGGTTCGTAGCCAAGTACTCTATCCAACTGAGCTACAGCCGC
>JAKDMO010000020.1 GCA_030452305.1 Alcaligenaceae bacterium
ACAAACCGGACATGGCAATAGACTGCGGTGGTGAGGGGTGGCTCATTCTAAGGCATGCGTCCAATTCGCCAAAATCCGCAGGTACAATTTGGCACGACTGGTTTGATTCATACATGGAAGTCTGATGCGTATTTTGGTGTCGAATGATGATGGCTACAACGCCCCGGGTATCGAGGCGCTGGCCGATGCGCTGGGCAGCCTGGGCGAGGTGACGGTGGTCGCCCCCGAGACCAACTGCAGCGGTGCGTCGAATTCCCTGTCGCTGCGCCGCCCGCTCTCTGTCCAGCAGGCGGCCAACGGCTTTTATTTTGTCAACGGCACCCCCTCGGATTGCGTGCATATCGCGATGACGGGTTTGCTGGATTTTCAGCCCGACCTGCTCGTGTCCGGCATCAATAATGGCGCCAATCTGGGTGAGGACACGCTGTATTCCGGCACGGTGGCCGCCGCCTCAGAAGGCTTTCTGTTCGGGGTCCCGTCGATTGCGCTGTCGTTGGTCGAGCGTGATTGGTCGCATCTGGATACAGCTGTCAGGGTTGCACGCGAACTGGTATCGCACTATGTCAGCCGGCCGTGGGACGAACCGCTGCTGCTGAATGTCAACATTCCCGCTTTGCCGTACCGCGATCTGGCGGGGTTCCAGACGACGCGCCTGGGGCGGCGCCATCCTGCGGAACCGGTCATCAAGAGCGCCACGCCTTACGGCGAGCCCATTTACTGGATCGGCCCGGTGGGACGCGCCCGCGACGGGCTCAAGGGCACGGATTTTGGTGCGATCGAGCAGAACGCGGTATCCATGACGCCCTTGCATCTGGATCTGACCCAACACAATCAGCTTGCCGCCGTGTCGGGGTGGGCGGGGGCCTTATGTCCAAACTAAAGCCCCCCTTCGGTCCGCAACGGCGTGGGGTCTCCAGGCCGACGACTGCGCACGCCGGGCAGCAACCGGAACGCGGGCCCAGGCTGCCGGCCGGCTATTCTGCGGCCAATAGCAACACGCGGATCAATATGCCCCAGCCCTTTTCCCTCGTGGGTGCAAAGGCCGGCCTGCCCGATCCCCAGTTCGCCCTGAACATGGGGCTGAATTCCGATCGTCAGCGCAGCGTCATGGTGTCGCGGCTGCGCGAGCAGGGGATCGAAGACGAACGCGTGCTGGCCGCCATGCAGGCCGTCCCCCGTCATGCCTTCGTCGACCAGGGGCTGGCCAGCCGCGCGTACGAGGATGCGGCATTGCCCATCGGCTACGGGCAGACCATCTCGCAGCCCTGGGTTGTCGCCCACATGCTGTCGGTCATATGCCGTGACCGGCAGCCCGTCCGGGTGCTTGAGGTCGGCGCGGGCTGCGGCTATCAGGCTGCGGTACTGGCCCATTTTGTGCGCGAGGTCTACGCGATCGAGCGCGTGCGCGGCCTGTACGAGCAGGCCCGCGACAACCTCGCGCGCGCAGGTTCGCGGGGGCGTGTGCGCCTGTCTTTTGGCGATGGCATGGCGGGTTTGCCACATGCTGTTCCATTTGACGGCATTGTGGTGTCTGCGGCAGGGGTTAAAATCCCTGAGTCTTTGCTTGATCAGTTGGCTGTCGGTGCGCGTTTGATTGCGCCTGAGGGCACCGTCAATCAGAAACTGATCCTGATCGAGCGCGTGGGCGTGGCCTCGTGGCGACGCTCTGAACTCGAAAACGTACGATTCGTACCGCTACGCCCCGGTACACAGAACTGAGTAGGAGATTTCCCCATGCACACAGAGACGTTTGCCTTCCACACGCCTCTTTCGACCCTTCAACGCCCGGGCACGCGCGCGCTGTTGATGGTGGCTGCGCTATCGTGCCTGCTGCTTGCAGGCTGCGCATCGCGTACGGCACGTGCGCCCGTCACGGATCAGTCATCCGGCGGGCAGATTGCGCCGCAGGCCAGTGGTACGTATGTGGTCAAGCCCGGCGATACGCTGTACAAGATCGCACAGGCGCACAATATCGAGGTCTCGCGCCTGGCTCAGCTCAACGGGATCAGCGATCCGACGCAATTGCGCTCCGGCCAGGTCCTGCGGCTGGACAGCAATACGTCCATGCCCCCAAGCACCACCGGCACCTCACCAGTCGCCACGCCCATCCCGGTGACCCCGGTCCAGCAGCCCTCGGTCGGCCCGACCTCGGATGGCGGCACCAAGGTGGCCCGCGCTAGCGATGCGGGCTTAATCAGCTGGGACTGGCCGGCCAAGGGAAAAATCATCCAGGGGTTCAACTCGAACACCAAGGGTATCGATATCGAAGGCAAGATCGGTGCGCCTGTGCTGGCGGCGGCCGACGGGAAAGTCATGTACGCCGGCAATGGCGTGCGCGGCCTGGGCAACCTGATCCTGCTGGGCCATACCAACGGCTTTATTACCGCGTATGCGCACAACCAGTCTCTGCTGGTCAAAACCGGCGATTCGGTCAAGAAAGGCGCAAAGATCGCCACAATCGGCGAGTCCGACACGACCTCGCCGCGCCTGCACTTTGAGGTGCGTCGCCGTGGCACCCCCGTGAACCCGCTAGCCTACCTGCCCGCGCGATGATCCCGACACTGGTTTTCGATCTGGAAACCATTCCGGATGCCCAAGGTCTGCGGCGCCTGAACCCGCAGTGGGCGGCCTATGGCGATACCGAGGTGATCGAGGCCGCACTGTCCGCACGGCGGGAAAGCCATGGCAATGATTTCCTGCCCTTGCACCTGCACAGAATCGTTGCGGTGGGCTGCGTGTTTCGCGACGACCAGGGCTTTCGCGTAAAGTGTCTGGGCCAGGCCGAGGATCCGGAATCGGTGCTGATCAATGGCTTTTTCAAGACCATTGCGCATTACACGCCCACGCTGGTCAGCTGGAATGGCTCAGGATTCGACCTGCCTGTGCTGCACTATCGCAGCCTGATTCACGGTGTGGTGGCGTCGCGCTACTGGGATACGGGCGAGGACGATCGCGATTTCAAGTTCAATAATTATTTGAATCGCTATCACAACCGGCATGTCGATCTGATGGATGTGCTGGCAAAATTCAACGGCCGGGCGAATGCCCCCCTGGACGAACTGGCTAAGCTTTGCGGCTTTCCCGGAAAGCTCGGCATGGATGGCAGCCAGGTCTGGAAGGCCTGGCAGGCGGGGCAGCACGAGGACATACGCGCCTACTGCGAGACCGATGTGGTGAATACCTGGCTGGTGTATTGCCGGTATCGCCTGATCAAGGGCGAACTGGATGCCACCGCCTACGAGGGCGAGGTGCAACTGGTGCGCGATACGCTAGCAGCCAGTGATGCCGCGCACTGGAAGGAATATATCAGCGCCTGGAACCATGCCTGACCCGAACCTGCTGGAACTGGATATTGAATCGCTGGACCTCGAAGGACGGGGTGTCGCCCATCACGAGGGGAAGGTGGTGTTTGTCGAGGGCGCGTTGACGGGCGAGCGAGTGCTGGCGCGCATCGTGCGCAGCAAATCGTCCTACGACAAGGCCCGGTGCGAGCGCGTGCTCGTGCCTTCGTCACAGCGCGTCGCGCCGCCCTGTCCGCATTTCGGTGTGTGCGGCGGTTGCGCCATGCAGCACCTGGAACCCACCGCACAGCTGGCCGTCAAGCAGCGCGCCCTCGAAGACGCACTTCAGCATCTGGGGAATGTGCAGCCGGGGCAGATACTCGCGCCGCTGCAGGGGCCGTCGTTCGCTTATCGATATCGGGCGCGCCTGTCGGTACGTCTGGTGCACAAGAAAGGGGGCGTGCTGGTTGGGTTTCGCGAGCGGCACAGCAGCTATGTGGCCGATATCCGCGAGTGCCTGGTGCTGCCACCGCAGGTCTCGGCGCTACTATTGCCGCTGCGGGAATTGATCGGCCGGCTATCGCACCCGGCGCGCATCCCGCAGATCGAGGTCGCCGTGGGTGACCGGATCACAGTACTGCTGCTGCGTCATCTGGAACCCCTGACCGGGCAGGACACAGATCTGCTGCACGAGTTCGCAGCGGTTCATGGCGTGTGCTGGTGGCTGCAGCCCAAGGGCCCGGACACGGCCCACCCCCTGAATCCAGACGATCTGGACGCGCTGGCCTATGCACTGCCACAGTACGGCGTGCGCATGCATTACCGGCCGACGGATTTCACCCAGGTCAATCCTTTCATCAATCGTGCCCTGGTGGCTCGCGCGCTGGCTTTGCTGGATGTGCAGCCAGACGATCGCGTCGCGGATCTGTTCTGCGGTCTGGGCAATTTCAGCCTGCCCCTGGCGACGCTGGCGCGTGAGGTGGTGGGCGTGGAAGGCAGTGAGGCGCTGGTGCAGCGTGCACGCGCAGACGCTGCGCGACAGGGCCTGGCCGAACGCAGCTCCTTTGCCTGCCTGAATTTGTTTGAAGTCGATGAGGCCTGGTTCAAAGGCCTGGGGGCGATCGACAAAATACTGATCGACCCGCCTCGGGAAGGGGCCATGGCCGTGGCCCAGGTGTTGTCAAGCCTGCGCCCGGCCGAGCGCCCCAGGCGCGTGGTCTACGTGTCGTGCAATCCGGCCACGCTGGCGCGCGATGCCGGGATCCTGTGCAATAGGGGTGGCTGGACCCTGCGCGCGGTCGGTGCGGTCAATATGTTCCCGCACACCGCGCACGTCGAGTCCATTGCGGTGTTCGAGCCCTAGGCTGCATCCAGAATACGTTGCGCCTCGATGCGTACGCGCTCGGGGGCGGTGCCGCCGATGTGCTTGCGCGCGGCCACCGAGCCTTCCAGCGTCAGGACCTGAAACACGTCATCCTCAATCAGGGAATGGAAGCCCTGCAGCGTTTCCAGCGACAAATCCGCCAGGTCGCAGCCCTGGGTTTCGCAGTGGCGCACCGCCAGGGCGACGGTTTCGTGGGCGTCCCGGAAGGGCACGCCTTTTTTGACCAGATAATCTGCCAGGTCAGTCGCCGTTGCGTAGCCCTGCAGCGCGGCGGCCCGCATGGCATCGGCCCTGACCTCGATCCCCTCGACCATATCGACAAAGATCGTCAGGGTGTCGCGTATGGTGTCGGCCGCGTCGAATAGGCCTTCTTTGTCTTCCTGATTGTCTTTGTTGTAGGCCAGCGGCTGGCCTTTCATCAGGGTCAGCAGGGCGATCAGGTGGCCGTTGACCCGCCCCGTCTTGCCCCGCGCGAGTTCCGGCACGTCGGGATTTTTCTTTTGGGGCATGATTGAACTGCCGGTGCAGAAACGATCGGCCAGCCGGATGAAACCGACGCGTGGGCTCATCCACAGGACCAGTTCCTCGGACAGGCGCGAAATATGCATCATGATCAATGCAGAGGCAGCACAGAATTCGATGGCGAAATCGCGATCGGATACCGCGTCGAGCGAATTGCGGCAGACCTCGTCAAAGCCCAGGGTCCGGGCGACGCGCTCGCGGTCGATCGGGTAGCTGGTTCCCGCCAGGGCCGCCGCGCCCAGCGGCAGACGGTTGACGCGCTTGCGGCAGTCGATCAGGCGCTCGGCATCGCGCCCGAACATCTCGGCATAGGCCAGCAGGTGGTGACCAAAGGTGATCGGCTGGGCGACCTGCAGGTGGGTGAAGCCGGGCAGGATGGTGTCGGCGTGCTGCAGGGCCAGGGCGGCCAGTTTGCGGCGCAGGGCCTGAAGCAACCCGGCCGAGATATCGATTTCAGCGCGCAGCCACAGGCGGATGTCGGTGGCGACCTGATCATTGCGCGAACGGCCGGTATGCAGACGCTTGCCCGCGTCGCCGATCAGTTGGACCAGGCGCCGTTCGATATTCAGGTGAACGTCCTCGAGGTCCAGCGACCATACGAATTCGCCGGCTTCGATTTCCTTTAGGATACGGGCCATGCCGTCCTGTATATCGGACAGATCCTGTGCACTGATCAGACCGATGGATGCCAGCATGTCGGCATGGGCCAGCGAGCCCTGGATATCGACCTGCGCCATGCGCTGGTCAAAACCCACCGAGGCGGTATAGCGCTTGACCAGATCGGATACGGGTTCAGAGAACCGCGCCGACCAGGCCTGGGATTTATTGTCGAACTGATCGTGGGGCGAGGGTGGGGTGTTTGTCATAGTGGGTGGATTATAAATGAGTGAACAGCGGGTCGGCCCCCTCCTGCGTTATATTTAGAACTTTTCACCGATATTTCGGCGAGGCCCATTATGGAAAATCACGACATGAAGCAGATCACCGCGATCGTCAAGCCGTTCAAACTTGACGAGGTGCGCGAGGCCCTGTCGGAACTGGGCGTCACCGGCCTGACGGTGGCCGAGGTCAAGGGCTTTGGCCGCCAGAAAGGCCACACGGAGCTGTATCGGGGCGCCGAGTATGTCGTCGATTTCCTGCCCAAAATCCGCATCGATGTGGTGGTTCAGGCCGATCGTGTCGAGATGCTGATCGAGGCAATCATCAAGGCAGCCTATACCGGCAAGATCGGCGATGGCAAGATTTTCGTATCGCCCATCGAGCAGGCGGTGCGCATCCGTACGGGCGAGAGCGGCGTGGCAGCGTTATAGGATTTGATGATGGAACTCGTACGAATTTCGAAATTGATGGCGCAACGCGGGCTGTGCTCGCGCCGTGAGGCCGATGCCTATATCGAGCGTGGCTGGGTTCGGGTCAACGGTACGGTGGTCAGCGAACTGGGCTCGCGTGCGGCACCCGACGCAAAGATCACGCTCGAGCGCCAGGCTGCGCGCAACCAGACCAATAAGGTCACCATCATCCTGAACAAGCCTGTGGGCTATGTGTCGCATCAATCGGAAAAGGGCTATCGGACGGCCGCCTCGCTGATCCAGGCGCGCACCCTGTTTCATTCCGGGCGCGGCGGTTCAGCCTATGATCCCCGGCATCTGCGCGGCCTGGCGCCGGCCGGCCGCCTGGATATCGATTCACAGGGCCTGCTGATCCTGACCCAGGATGGGCGGATCGCACGCCAGTTGATTGGCGAGGATTCAGGCATTGAAAAGGAATATCTGGTGCGTGTCGAAGGGCGCATCGCCGGCAATGGCCTGAGCCTGCTGAATCACGGCCTGGTGCTCGATGGCGAGCCACTGCAGCGTGCACAGGTGTCCTGGCAAAACGATGACCAGCTGCACTTCGTGCTGCACGAAGGGAAAAAGCGCCAGATCCGACGCATGTGCGAGCAGGTCGGCCTACGGGTGGTGGGCCTGAAACGCGTGCGCATGGGGCGTATCGTGCTGGGTGACCTGCCGCTGGGGCAGTGGCGCTATCTGCGCGAGGGCGAGCGGTTCGCCTGATGGGTCAGCGAAAATCTGGCGTGCTCGTCCTGTGCCAGTTTTGCCTTCAGCCACGGCAGGGCGGCTTCCAGTTCCTCGCGTAGCGTCCAGGGCGGGTTCAGGATAAACATGCCGCTGCCATGCAGGCCCAGGCCGTCCGCCGAGGGTTTGCGCACCGTCAGCGTGGCGTGCACCCATTCCTGCTCGATGCGCTCCAGGGATCGGGCGAGTTCATGTGCCTGGGTGCGTTGCACCTGCGGATACCAGATCGCGTAGCAGCCCTGTGGGAAGCGTTTCAGGCCATCGCGGATCGCCTGTGTGACCTTGCGGTAATCATGTTTGTCTTCGTATGAGGGGTCGATCAGGATGATGCCTCGTCGCGGGGGCGGTGGCAGCAGCCGCTTGATGCCCTCGAAACCGTCTGCCTGGTACACCATGGTCTGCCTGAGCGCGCCCCGGCCCTGGGCGCGCAGGGCATCGTGCAGAACCTCGGTTTCAGTCGGATGCAGCTCGAACAGCCGCAGGCGGTCCTGCGCACGCATGCCGTGCAGGGCCAGGCACGGTGAGCCCGGATAGATATTGGCCACGCCGTCAGGGTTGAAGGCCTTGACCGCCTCCAGGTAACGCTGGACCAGGGTGGGTGGCCCGGATTGGCCCAGTAAACGATCCAGTCCTTCGGTGACTTCGCCGCTTTGATCGGCCCATTCACCGTCCAGGGCATACAGGCCTGCGCCGGCGTGGGTGTCGATCACCCAGAACGGGGTGTCCTTGCGGGTGAAGTAATCCAGGATCTGTACCAGAATGGTGTGCTTCAGCACATCGGCATGGTTTGCTGCGTGGAATGCGTGGCGGTAGCTGAACACAGGGAATCCTAGTTGGGCGGCCGCATGGCGGCCGGGGTGATGCGTGTGATTTCGTCGGTAAAGACAGCGTGGCAGCCGGCCTGCAGCAGTTCCTGGGCGCGTGCCGGGTCGTTCACTGTCCAGACGGCCAGAGTTCGTCCCGCCGCCAGAATGTCGGCGATCAGGTCGGGGTGGGCATGGCGCTGGTCGATATGGATGCCCTGGCAGGCCAGCGTATCGAGCCGCGCGCGCCAGTCATTGGGCACTGCACCATCGATCAGCAAGGCACGCGGCAGATCCGGCGCAGCGGCCCGGGCGGCATCCAGGGCAATTTCAGAAAAGGAAGACAGCAGGGGGGGCAGGCCGGCGTGGCGCCAGAGTTCGGATGCACGCCCGGCCACCAGGCGACCGGTGTGCGCGTCCTGGCCTGCGCCAGGCTTGATCTCGATGTTGGCATGCAAGCCATTGGCCAGGCCGTAGCAGGCCACGGCATACAGCGTTGCGATCGGTTCACCCGCATACGCAGCACTGTGCCAGGCGCCGAAGTCCCTGTCCGCCAAGTCCTTCAGACTAAGCTGCGAGGCCGCGCCCGAACCGTTCGATGTGCGATCAATGGTGTCGTCATGCAGCAGGATGGGGACCTCGTCGCGGCTGAGTTTGACGTCGAACTCCATCATCGTGAAACCGTGCAGCGCCCCGAGGCGTATTGCCGCAAGCGTATTTTCGGGCGCATGCCGACCCGCGCCCCGGTGTGCGATCAGGTTCGGATACGGCCAGTTCGGGAAGTTACCGGGCATAGGGATGGGCGCAGTGGGCTGCGATCGGTGGCGATAGTGTCGATTTTATAGCCAGTCTGCCCGATACGTTTCCGATGCCCGGCCAGAGCAGTGGTAAACTTCCAAAAATTTGATGCTCGGTACTCCCTGGCTTGTAGGGCGACAGTGTTCGCCTTTTTTTATTCCAGATCCGGGCGCATGCCTATGGGCTTTGCGTCCACCCTGCAGGTGACCCATGTTTGATTTCATCCGTACGCATCAACGCTTGATGCAGCTGATCCTTCTGGTGCTGATCGTGCCGTCATTCGCGCTGATCGGCGTCAGTGGCTATAGCACTTATGTATCCGGCGATCACGACATCGCCCAGGTGGGCAGCGCCTCGATCACCCAAGAGGAGTTCGACCAGGCGCGTCGCAACCAGTTGCAGCAGATGCAGCAAAGCAGCCAGGGCCGCTTTGACCCGGCGCTGCTCGACAATCCCGAAGCTCGCCGGGCCCTGCTTGAGCAGTTGATCGACCGCCGCACCGAGATCCTGGTGGCCACCAACGAGCACTTCAGCGTGTCCGACGGTGCGCTGCGTCGCGCGATTGCCTCCATGCCGCAATTGCAGGTCGATGGCCAGTTTTCTGCTGATCGCTATAACGAAGTGCTGGCCTCGGCCGGCCTCACGCCGCGCGATTTTGAATCCGGCCAGCGTGCCGAGCTCGCGCTGGGCCGTGTTTTGGGGCCGGTCGCGGCGACCAGTTCGCTGCCCGGGCCGGTGCTCGATCAGATCGAGATCACCCTGACCGAGGAGCGCACGGTGCGCCTGCGTACCTTCCAGGCCGATGATTTCAGCGAGGGTATCGAAGTCAGCGATGCAGACGTCAAGGCCTGGTACGACGGGCACCAGGATGCGCTGCGGCTGCCCGATCAGGTCGCGATCCAGTACCTCCTGCTGGACGAAGCCGCCGCTGTAGCCAGTGTGCCCAAGATCAACGACGCGCAGCTCAAGGAATACTACGAGCAGAACAAGGCGCGCTATGTCGTACCCGCACGAGTTAATGTCAGTCATATCCTGATCAAGATCCCCTCGGGTGCATCCGACGATGTCGCCAAGCAGACGCTTGAAAAAGCCGAGGCCCTGGTCAAGCGCGCTCAGAAGGATCCTGCACACTTCGCCGAACTGGCTAAAAAGGAATCCCAGGATGCCGGAACCGCCCGCAGTGGCGGCGAGCTGGGCTGGGTACAGCGCGGCATGCTGCCGCTGAACCTCGAACAGGCCATTTATGGTCTGAAAAAAGGCGAGGTGTCCGAGCCCGTCAAGGGGCCGGACGGCTACCACATCTTCATGGCCAACGAAATCGAACCTGAAAAGGGCGAAACCTTCGAGGAAGCACGCAGCAAGGTCGAGGACGAAGTCCGCCATCAATTGGCTGCCGACCGATTTGCCGATATGGCCACTCGGCTGACCAGCCTTGTGTATGACAACCCGAGCAGTCTGGATCCGGCAGCCAAGGCGCTGGGCCTTGAGGTGCGCAGTGCGACGGGTGTTGCACGCGACCGTCTGCTGGATGCCGACGAGGTCGGCCCTGAGGCGGCCTCGGCATCAGACGACGCCACTGTGCTGGGTGATGTGCGCGTGCGCCGTGCGCTGTTTAGCCCCCAGGTGTTGACCGACAAGCAGAATTCCGGGGTGATCGAGATTTCGCCCGATACCATGGTCACCGTCCGGGTTCAAAAGCTGACTCCGGCCGAGGTGCCGCCGCTAGAGCAGGTCAGTGACCATATTCGTACGCAACTCAAAGCCGAGCGCGCCCAGCAGGCCGCCCAACAGGCCGGCGAGGCGGTGCTGGCAGATCTGCAGGCGCAGACGGATGCGACTGCCGAGCCCGAGGACTTTGGCACGGCCGAACCCGTCAGCCGTCTGAATTCCGTGGGACTCTCGAAACTATTGGTTGATACCATATTCGGCCTGCCCGCCGACAAGACCCCTGCCTATGCGGGTGTTGCCCTGCCGCAGGGTTATGCGATCGTGCGGCTTGACGCAGTCAAACCCGGTGTCACCGACAACCCCGCACTGGAAGGGCTGCCTGCGCAACTCGCCCAGTTATTGGGCATAACGGAAACCAGGGCTGTCATGACAGCCATGCGCGATGAACTCGGCGTGACGATCACGCCCGAGGGCGACGAACTCATCAAGGGCGAGCAAGAATAATCGTTGCGGGATAGGCCGGCGCGCGCACTGGGCGCCGGCACTTAGCCCTTTACGCGAACGATTTTTTGAACCTGGGGGACGTGGCGGATGGCACGAATGACCTGCGCCAGGTGTTTGCGGTTGTCTACCTGAATCGTCAGGTGGATCAGGGCCGTCGAGGCGGCCTCGTCGGGCATGCTCAGTTGCATGATGTTGGAATCGGCCTCGGTGATCTCGGCTGCGATCCGACCAAGCACCCCACGCTCGTTGATAACGGTGATGTCCAGCCGTGTAGACAGATGCCGGGCCGTGGTTGTATCCCATATCACTGGAATCCAGCGCTCGGGTTCCTTCAGGATCTGGCGTTGCGCCACCGGGCAATCGGCCATATGCACCACCAGGCCGTGGCCCAGTCGTATGCCCCCTATGATCGCGTCGCCAGGCAGCGGGCCGCAGCACTGTGCCAGCTGGACGGCCTGGCCTTCGTTGCCGTGGATGACGATCGGTGCACTGGTCACTGAGGTGATTTCGTCCACTGCGGCTGCGGTGGTTTCGATCATCGGATTTTCGGGCGCAAAGCGGCGTGCAACGACTGCGGCCAGGCGTTTCCCCAAACCGATATCGGCCAGGATTTCGTCACGTGAGACGGCCCCGGAGCTCCTGGCCAGGCGCTCCCATTCGGGGGAGTTTTCTTTGGGGTGGGGCAGATTCAGCTGGTCAAATGCCTGGTCGAGCAGCCTGCGCCCGAATGCGACCGATTCCTCGTAGCGTTCGGTGCGCAGATAATGACGTATTTCCGATCGGGCGCGCCCCGTGCGCACGTAATTCAGCCATTGGGCGCTGGGGCGCGAGGCGGGCGAGGTGATGACTTCTACCGCGTCGCCACTGCGAAGCTCGGTACGCAACGGCGAGAATTCGCCATTGATCTTGCACGCTACGGCATGGTTGCCGACATCGGTGTGGATCGCATAGGCAAAGTCCACGGGCGAGGCGCCCCGGGGCAGTGACAGGATCTTGCCCTTTGGCGTGAATACGTAGACCGCATCGGGAAACAGATCGACCTTGACGTGTTCCAGGAACTCACCCGAATCGCCGGTCTGGCTCTGTATGTCAAGCAGCGACTGCAGCCACTGATGGGTGCGCTTTTGCAGGTCGTTCAGGGATGTGCCCGATTCCTTGTACAGCCAGTGCGAGGCCACGCCTTCCTCTGCGACGTGATCCATTTCGCGTGTGCGGAACTGGAACTCGACCGGAGTGCCATAAGGGCCGATCAGCGTAGTGTGCAGCGACTGATAGCCGTTGACCTTCGGAATGGCGATGTAATCCTTGAATTTGCCCGGCACGGGCCGGTATAGCTGATGCAGGGTCCCCAGCGCCAAATAACATTCGGGCAGGGTGTGGACCACCACGCGAAAGCCATAGATGTCGAGCACATCGGAAAACGATTTTTTCTGCTCGATCATCTTTTTATAGATGCTGTAGAGGGATTTCTCGCGCCCCGAGACCTCGGCATCCAGGCCCGCCGCAGGCAGCGCAACGCGTACTGCGTCGGTGATGCGCGTGATGACCTCGCGGCGATTGCCGCGCGCAGCCATCATGGCCTTGTGCACCACGGCATAGCGGTTGGGATAAATTGCCTGAAAACATCGATCCTGCAGTTCGCGGAACAAGGCATTCAGCCCCAGGCGATGTGCGATCGGGGTATAGATGTCCAGCGTTTCGCGTGCGACACGGCGGCGCTTTTCAGCGGACACCGCATCCAGCGTGCGCATATTGTGCAGGCGGTCAGCGAGCTTGATCAGGATGACGCGCACGTCGCGCGACATGGCCAGCAGCATCTTGCGGAAGCTTTCGGCCTGCTGCTCGGCCTTGGTTGCGAACTCCAGCCGTTCCAGTTTTGACAGGCCGTCAACGATTTCAGAGACATCGACCCCGAATTTTTCAGCCAGGGCCTGCTTGGGTACGCCCTGATCCTCGATCACGTCGTGCAGCAGGGCTGCCATCAGGGCGTCGGCGTCGAGCTTCCAGCCGGCACAGATTTCGGTAACGGCGATCGGATGTGAAATATACGGTGCACCGCTTGCGCGGAACTGCCCCAGATGGGCGTTGTCGGCGAAGCGGTAGGCCTCCCTGACGCGCTCGACGTCCTTTTCGTTCAGGTAGGTGCCGATGAGCCGGGCGAGGGGAGCCAGCGATGCAATGGGGGTGGGGGTCGGCTCGGATGCGAGGCCCCCGGGCCTGCGGCTGTGAGATTTTTTACGCCTGAGCCGCGGCCCCTTTTTCAGGACGGCAAGCAGGCCGGATGAGGCGCCGCGTAGACCCGGAAATGCCATGGGCGTGCCTCTGGATCAGGTTGGGACCTTGCGCAGCATCTCGGTGCCCACCAAGCCTGCGGCGATTTCGCGCAGTGCTGTGACTGTGGGTTTGTTGTGGCTGTCGATGCGGGACTCGTGCCCCTGGGCCAGCTCGCGCGCGCGGTAGGTCGCGGCCAGGGTCAGGTCAAAGCGGTTCGGAATTTGGGTCAGGCAGTCTTCTACAGTGATACGGGCCATAATTGCTCTATAAGGTAGGGGTCGATGGGATTTTTCGGATACCAAGCTGAGTAAACAAATCCGCGTGGCGCGATTCCTGGGTCGTATAGCGCAGACGGGTCGCCGCGACAATTTGACCAAGTTGACTCAAAGCCGTGCTAAATTCTTGATTAATAATAACATATTCGCAATCCGACGCGTGTGCCATTTCGCCCCCGGCCGCCAGCAATCGGCGTGCGATTACCTGGGGGCTGTCCTGCCCCCGGTTCTTTAGCCGGTCGGCCAGCGCATCAATCGAAGGCGGCAGAATGAATATCCCCACGGCCTCGGGGTAATGCGTGCGCACCTGGCGCGCGCCCTGCCAGTCAATTTCCAGAATAATGTCTGATCCGGCCGTCAGGGTTTCCTGGACCCGGTCACGCGGTGTGCCATAAAAATTCCCGTGTACTTCGGCCCATTCCAGCATGTCGTCCCGGTCGCGCATCGCCTGGAAATCCTGGGTGCTGACAAAACGATAATGCTTTTTGTCCTCCTCGCCAGGGCGTGGGGTCCGGGTGGTACAGGAAATTGACAGGACCATCGTCGGGTTTTGTTCCAGCAGGGCATTGACCAGACTGGATTTACCGGCCCCGCTGGGTGCGACCACCATGAAAATATTGCCGGAATATGACGCCATGTCGGAAAACCAATCGAATAATTAATGAAAGAATGGGCAGCCGGCCCGCGATCAGGGCGTGCGGCCGAACTCGGCCAGCGTATTACCGTAGGCCTGTGCGTCTGTACACAGAAAGACCAGCGTATCGCCGGGGTTCAGGTTGAACAACGCATCCTGGATCTGGGCCGGGGCGTCGTCCCGGGCGCTGATTGCCATGACGTGTACCTCGCCCTGTTCAAAGCGCTCTGCAGGCACCAGACCGGCGACTTCCTCGACATCGGCGGCGCGCAGGGCGATGTAGACGCGGAAATCCAGGTCTTCGAGGGTGATGTCGAGTATGTGGCCTTGATCGACAAGGCTGACGAGACGGCTATCCAGGGGCATCCAGTGTCCTGTTTGGCTAATTGGGAAATTATAGACGGCGGATGCCTATCGTGCCATGCGGCGGGGGTCAGCCAAAGTGTGCGATGACAGGCGTGTGATCGGAAGGCTTGTCCCAGCCGCGCGGCACCTTGTCGATTTCGGTAGCAATACAGATTGAAGCCAGTGCAGGCGAGGCCAGGGCGTGGTCGATGCGCATGCCCGCATTACGGCGAAACCCGAAGCGCCGGTAATCCCACCAGGTAAAGCTTTGCGGCGCCTGATCGAACATCCTGAAGGTATCCACCAGGCCCAGGTCGAGCAGCGCCTGGAATGCCGCGCGCTCGGATTCAGAAACCAGGATCTGGCCTTCCCATGCCTGGGGGTCATGGACATCCCGGTCATCTGGCGCCACATTGTAGTCACCCAATATCACTAGATTCGGGTAGCGCACCAACTCGGTTTCCAGCCATGTGCGCAGGGCCGCGAACCAGGCGAGCTTGTAGGCGTATTTGTCACTGCCCACCGCCTGACCGTTCGGGCAATATGCGCTGATCACCCTGCATTCCCCGCCGGGGCCGGGCAGCGTGGTCGCGATGATGCGCTGCTGCGGGTCGTCGAAGTCTGGAATATTGCGCTGCACATCGCTACCCGGCTCGCGGCTGACGATGGCGACCCCGTTATAGGTCTTTTGCCCCGCCCAGCAGGCGTGATAGCCGATCTGCGCAAAGGCATCCACCGGAAATTTGTCGTCGGTCTGTTTCAATTCCTGCAGGCACAGGGCATCCACGGGGTTGTGTTCCAACCATTCCAGCACATGCGGCAGACGGACATTCAGAGAGTTGACGTTCCAGGTGGCGAGTTTCATGTGCTTGTTTGGGGTTGATGATCGATTGATGATTTTACGATACGAAATCGTCCAGTGAGGACATTCAGAAACGTCTGGCCGCAGCCGTGTAGACTGCGTGGTGCTCGCGCTTGCCTACGGCGACGGCTGGAATAAAGGTAATGGTGTAGATCTGGATCGCTAGGGCTCACCCGTTAAAAGTACTCTGTGCAGGGATCGTTTGCTGTGCTACCTTCTGACGCACCTCATGGAATACACAATATCCAATTAGTGACCCTTCACGGTACTAACGAAATACGATACTATTGTGATTAGATCTTTTGCATGCCCAGATACCCATGCTCTTTTCGAGGGCGCGCGCATTCCGCGATTCGTTAATATTGAAACGGTCGCCATGCGCAAGCTGGCCATGCTGGCACGTGCAGCACGGCTGGATGATTTGCGTATCCCGCCCAACAACCGCCTAGAGCATCTTCGGGGCAACCGAAAGGGCCAGTGCAGCATTCGCATCAACGATCAATGGCGAATCTGTTTCGTATGGACAGGCCAGGATGCGGAAAAGGTCGAGATCGTGGACTATCACTAGGAGGTGTCATGCGTACCATCCCGTATCCCAGGCCCGGGGAAATCCTGCTGGAAGAGTTCCTGAAGCCCATGGGCATCACGCAGTATCGCCTGGCCAAGGAAATCGGTGTGTCGCAACGCCGTATAGGCGAAATCGTGGCAGGGAACCGGGCGGTGACGGTGGACACTGGCCTGCGCCTGTCACGTTATTTCGGCACGTCTGATGAGTTTTGGTGTGGATTGCAACTGGATCATGATCGTGCACAGGCAAAGGATATGCTGGCGGATGTGCTGGCAAATATCCGGCCCGTGGCCGATCAACACGCCTGATCTCAGTGCCGGGCATGGGCATCCGCATGTAGCCACGCCAGCACGTCGCCCACGTTGCGGTCTGAAGGAAAGATCGGATAAAAGACTTTCACAATGCTGCCGTCGCGGATGATGAGTGTAAGTCGTTTGTACAGTTCCATGCCCTCGACTGTAAACGTGGGCAGCCGCAGCGTCTGCTTCATCTGCAGCGACGTGTCGCTGAGCAGTTCGAAGGGCAGGTGCAGGCGATCGTGGGCCTCGCGCTGGTAGTCGGATGTCTGGGTGCTCAGGCCAAAGATTCCGCAATCCAACTGGTCGAGGTCCTTGCGATGATCCCGAAAACTGCAGGACTGCGGCGTGCAGCCGCGCGCGCCGGGGATCTCGTCCCAACCATCTGGCAGCGGCACGCCAGGGCGCCCCGTCATGGGATAGACGTAGATCGCCCAGGTGCCTTTCAGCGCACCCAGGTCGGTGTCCCGCCCGTTTGTGCCAGTCAAGACAAGCTTTGGCAGCACCATCCCCTGAAGGTGGTCGGCGGCGCCATCGTCAACCGGCCTGGGCAGGTCGGTGGGTAGTGGGAAATCGGGTGTGCTCAAGGATGCTCCTTATTGCCTCATTATTATTATATGGATGCTTTGTGCTTCTAGAGTGATCTATACAACGCCGCAACCCTCACCACGACCCCCGGTGTTCCGGCACATGGGGAATGAGCAGCAGGCAGGTCAGCACCAGCAGGCTCCAGCCGCCATAGATCCAGGCCTGGCTGATTCCCGGGTTGTGGGATGTGGACAGCACTGTGGTGACGACTGAAATAAAGGTGATGGTGCCGATCTGGATCGCCAGGGTGCGCAAGGCCGCCAGGGTCGAGGCGGATTGCGGGGCCAGTTGCATGCCGGCGTTGCGGCTGGCCGGATTCACGGTGCCGGTGCCCACGCCCAGCAGGAATGCGGTCATCATTAGCCAGGCGAATGGCGACAGGCCGAAGGCGGGTGGCAGGGCCAGCAGCACCATGCTCACGGCGATCACGATGCCCCCCACATACAGGGGCGTGCGATAGCCCGTACGCCGGATGGCCAGGGTGCAGGCCAGCGACAGCGCGACGGCGGCAAGCCCCTGCGACACCAGCAAGGCCCCGGAATGGAGTGCGCCCAGCCCATAGCGATTAGCGGCGTACAGCGGAATCAGCGCGACGACGCCGATCGTGATGCCGCCAAACAGCGTATTGATCAAATTGATGGTGCCAAAGCCCGGGCCGTGGATGAAGCGCGGCGCGATGAACGGATGGCTGCTGCGGTGGACATGACGGAAAAACAGCCAGCCGGCAGCCACGGCAATGAATGCCGGAATCAGGATTTGCGGCGAGGCCAAGGGCAGGCCGGCTTCACCCAGGAAACTGATGGCCAGCATCCCGGCCAGCAGACAGGCTCCCAGATAGCCGAGGCCGGTATAGTCCATGCCTTGGTCGGCGATGCGCTCGCGCGGTGGGTCGGGCGGAATGTAGCGCAAGGCCATCCAGACGATCAGCACGCCTATGGGCACGTTGACAAAGAACACGCCGCGCCAATTCCAGTAGGTCACGAACAGTCCGCCAAAAATCGGGCCGATCATCGCGCCGATCGGAAAGATGCTGCCGAACAGGCTGACGGCCCGGTCGCGGCCTTTGCCAAAATAATCCACCACGATGCCGGTGGCCGAGGGCGTAATCCCGGCGCCGCCCGCCGCCTGTACGGCGCGCAGAACGATGAGTGCGGCGATGCTGTCGGCCAGCCCGCACAGCAGGGACGCCGCCGTGAAGGTGATGATGGATGCGATAAAGACGCGGCGCCGACCGATGCGTTCGCTGAGTTTTCCGCTGATTGGCAGCATCAGGACAAAGCCGAAAGCAAAGGCGGTGATCGTCCAGCCTGCCCAGTTGATGGTCGTATCCAGGCCGTGTTGCAGTTCGTGCAGGACGGTGGCCACGATGGTGGAATCCACCGACAAGGTCAGCAGGGCCAGCGCGATCGTGACGAAGGCGGGAACGCGCCGGATTTCGGACTGCTGCGTGTCGGGCATGCTTGTAGGGGGCCTCCTGAAAGCAGTGTAGCTCACGATTCCGAAAGCCTGTACACCGTTTGAAATCGGTTTTATGGGTCTTCAGTGAGTCCAAGTCCTTGACATTATTGGATTTTTTCTGTGAAGCATGTTATCCTAACAGATGGTGTACGGGGCACGGTGCCGCCGGCCGGACTGACAGGAGCAAAGTGTATGACGAAGCCATCTCCCACAAAGAAAAAGGGTGTTGTCGTGGATCCGCTTAACTGGGTCTCGCCTGAAATGCGCGAGGAGCTCGCCCAAAAGGATCACGATAAGGTCGCCACACGCGATGCGTCGTCTTCGAGCGGAAAGAGCGAGTAGTTCTACAGCCCCGCTGACGGACGCGGGGCTTCCGGTACGATACTATCCCAAGAGAGCATGCTTGCATGCTCTCTTTCTTTTTCCAACAGGAGCATTGTCATGCAAGAAATCGTCGTTGTGGGGGGCTGCCGGACTGCGGTCGGTGACTTTGGCGGGGGCCTGAAGGATGCCGCGCCCTGCGATCTGGGTGCCACCGTCGTGCGCACTGTGCTCGAGCGCACGAATGTGCCGGCGGACGCGGTCGGGCATGTGGTGTTTGGCCATGTGATCAACACCGAGCCCCGCGATATGTACCTGTCGCGTGTGGCGGCCATTAACGCAGGCGTTGGCGTCGAAACCCCTGCATTCAACGTGAACCGGCTGTGCGGCTCGGGGCTGCAGGCCATCATTTCGGCTGCGCAGGCGCTGACGCTTGGCGATGCCGAGGTGGCCATAGGCGGCGGCGCCGAAAGCATGAGCCGTGCGCCGTACGTTGCGACGGGGCACCGCTGGGGCGCCCGGATGGGCGACAGCCGCATGATCGACATGATGAATGGTGCGCTCTCAGACCCCTTCGATGCCAGCCATATGGGTGTGACGGCTGAAAACGTCGCCCAGAAATACGGCATCAGCCGCGAGGATCAAGACGCCTTGGCGCTCAGTTCGCATCAGCGCGCCGAACGCGCAATCACAGAAGGCCGATTCAAGGACCAGATCGTGCCGATCGTGCGCAAGACCCGCAAGGGCGAAGAAGTCTTCGAGCAGGATGAGCACGTACGTTTTGGCGCCACCGCCGAAAATTTTGCCAAACTCAGGCCGGTGTTCCAAAAGGAAAACGGCAGCGTAACCGCCGGCAATGCCTCGGGCCTGAACGATGGTGCCGCTGCGGTACTGCTGATGACCGCACAGGCGGCAAAGGATCGGGGCGTGGCGCCCATGGCGCGTCTGGTGGCCTATGGCCATGCCGGCGTGGACCCCAAGTACATGGGCATGGGCCCGGTGCCCGCCACGCGCAACGCCTTGGCGCGCGCGGGCCTGACCATCGATCAGATGGATGTGATCGAGGCCAACGAGGCCTTCGCCGCTCAGGCTTGCGCAGTGTCCAGGGAACTTGGCTTTGATCCTGAAAAGGTCAACCCCAATGGCAGCGGTATCAGTCTGGGCCATCCCATCGGTGCGACCGGCGCCATCATCACCGTGAAGGCGCTCTACGAATTGCAGCGCATCCAGGGACGCTATGCACTGGTCACCATGTGCATAGGCGGGGGGCAGGGCATCGCTGCCATATTCGAACGTATCTGACGGCCAGTGGACACTAACCATGAGTTCGGAATATCCGCCTTTCGGCGACCTGCCCACGCTTTCCGAAGAAAACGGCATTCGCTTTCTGCATTTCGATTCAGAGTGGGTCCAGGGTGCGATGCGCATATCCCGGCCGTCCGAACTCGTTCTGGCCTACACGCGGCAGATGATGGCCTGGTTGCTGTTCCTTACGCCACGTGCGCGAGACCGGGTCGGCATCCTGGGGCTGGGGGCCGGATCGCTGCTGCGCTACATGATTCGACATACGCCTGCGCAGGTGCACACGGTCGAGCGCAACGAGCAGGTCACAGCGATGTGCCGGGCCTTTTTTCGGCTGCCGGGCTCGGCGCGTTCGGTCATCGATCACGACGATGCCGCACACTGGATCGCACAACCCGATCAGAACGACCGTTTCATGGCTCTGATGGTGGATCTGTATGACGCCGGGGCGCAGGGTCCGGTCTGTGATTCCCAGGAATTCTATCTGGATTGCTACCACGCGCTGGCCGAGGTCGGTATCATGACGGTCAACCTGTTTGGCCGCCATGAAAGCTATGCCCACAACATCCGGCATATCTCGAAAGCGTTCAAGGGGCGTGTGTTGTGCCTGCCTGAAATCGATGAAGGCAATGTCGTGGTGCTGGCCTTCAAGGGTCCGGTGCTCGATATCAGTTCCCAGCGCCTGCTGGATCGCGCGCACGATGTCGAGCAAAGGCATCGTCTGCCCGCCATCCGCTGGGCGCGCGAGCTGCTGTCGGCAGACGGTGAGACGTGGCGCACTGACGTTAAAATATAAACAAGCTCGTTTCCCCCCAAGGAGTTCCCTATGAATTTGAGCAAATCGGCACGCAGGCTGGCGGCTACCGCAGCATTTGCCGGCGTTCTGGCCTCACCTCTTGCCTTTGCACAGTCGGTGGCGGTGACCTCAATCGTCGAGCACCCGGCCTTGGATTCGATCAAGGACGGTGTGCACGAAACACTGACCGCAGCAGGCTATACCGAGGCCAAGGGTCTGAAGTGGCAGTTCCAGACGGCACAGGGCAATACAGCCATCGCCGCCCAGATTGCGCGCAAATTCATAGGCGACAAGCCCGATGTGATCGTCGCGATCGCGACGCCTTCGGCGCAGGCGGTGGTGGCGGCGACCAAAACCATTCCGGTCGTGTATTCGGCCGTGACCGATCCGGTGGCGGCACAATTGGTACCGTCGATGGGGCCGTCCGGTACCAATGTGACGGGTGTGTCCGATGCCTTGTCACTCGACAAACAGGTGGAACTGATACACAAGGTCGTACCCAACGCGAAAAAAGTCGGCATGGTGTACAACCCCGGCGAGGCGAATTCCGTGGTCGTGGTCAAACGTTTGCGCGAGCTGCTGCCCAAGGCGGGCATGTCGCTGGTCGAGGCGACGGCCGCCCGCACGGTGGACGTCGGTGCGGCCGCCCGCAGCCTGGTGGGCAAGGTCGATGTGATCTATACCAATACCGACAACAACGTGGTGTCGGCATACGAGGCCCTGGTCAAAGTCGGCAATTCGGCAAAAATCCCTCTGATCGCTTCGGATACCGATAGCGTCAAACGCGGGGCGATTGCGGCTCTGGGGGTGAATTATCATGATCTGGGTATCCAGACCGGCAAGGTGGTGATCCAGATCCTGAAAGGCGCCAAGCCCGGCGACATTGCCTCACAGACCAGCGACAAGCTCGAACTCTACGTGAATCCCGCAGCAGCCAAGGCACAGGGCGTGACCCTGGATCCGGAATTCGTCAAATCCGCAACCAAGGTGGTGCAGTAGTTAAGCAAACAAGACACTAGGCACCATGTCTGCATATTCCCTGTGGGGCGCGTTTGAAATCGGCCTGATTTTCGGGCTGGTGGCCTTGGGCGTTCTGATTTCGTTCCGGATTCTGAATTTTCCCGACCTGACGGTGGACGGCAGCTTTCCGCTGGGCGGGGCGACGGCGGCCATCCTGATCCATCATGGTGTGGATCCATTTCTGGCGACCGTGTGCGCAACGCTTGCGGGCGGGGTGGCGGGCATGATCACGGGCTGGCTGAATGTCAGCCTGAAGATCATGGATCTGTTGGCCAGCATCCTGATGATGATTGCGCTGTATTCAATCAACCTGAGGGTGATGAGTGCGCCCAACGTGCCGCTGATCACGGACCCAACGGTGTTCACCATCCTGCAGCCGGCCGGGCTCGAGGACTATATCGCGCGGCCCCTGATCCTGCTGGTTCTGGTGATTGCGATCAAGTTTGCACTGGACTGGTTCTTTACCACGCAGATGGGCCTGGCCATGCGGGCGACAGGATCGAATCCGCGTATGGCGCGTTCGCAGGGGATTGCGACGGGCGCCATGATTTTGCTGGGCATGGCGATTTCCAATGCGCTGTGCGCATTGGGCGGTGCGCTGTTTGCGCAGTCGCAGGGTGGGGCGGATATTTCCATGGGGATCGGCACGATCGTCATCGGCCTGGCAGCAGTCATTGTGGGCGAGAGCATCATGCCCTCGCGTCGCTTGTTGATCACGACGCTGGCCGTGATCGTCGGCGCCATTCTGTACCGTTTCTTTATTGCCCTGGCCCTGAACGTGGATTTCATCGGCTTGAAGGCGCAGGACCTGAACCTGGTCACTGCCGTTTTGGTCACGATCGCGCTGGTCATTCCGCTGATCAAGCAGCGATTGCGCGCAAAGGGGGGTGGCAGGCATGCTTAGCGCCCGCAAGCTCAGCGTCACCTTCAATGTCGGCACGCCGATCGAGACCCGGGCCTTGCGCAGCCTGTCACTGGATATACCGGCCGGCCAGTTCGTAACTGTGATTGGCTCGAACGGCGCGGGCAAGTCCACGCTGCTGAACGCGGTGTCCGGCGACCAGGCGATTGACGAAGGCACCGTCCTGATCGATGACGAAGACGTCACGCGCCAAGCGGTGTGGGCACGCTCGCGCAAGGTGGCGCGAGTCTTTCAGGATCCGATGGCAGGCACCTGCGAGAACCTCACGATCGAGGAAAACATGGCACTGGCGCAAAGCCGGGGCGAGCGCCGGGGCCTGCGCCATGCCGTCCGGCGGGGCATGCGCGATGTGTTTCGCGATCGGCTGGAAATGCTGGGCCTGGGGCTGGAGAACCGTCTGGGGGACCGAATCGGTCTGCTGTCGGGCGGCCAGCGCCAGGCCGTCAGCCTGCTGATGGCGGCCCTGCAGCCCTCGCGTATCTTGCTGCTCGACGAGCATACCGCCGCGCTCGACCCGCGTACGGCGGAATTCGTGCTGGACCTGACCGCGCGTATCGTGGCCGAGCAGCATCTGACCACCATGATGGTGACGCACAGCATGCGCCAGGCGCTGGATGTGGGCGAGCGTACGGTGATGCTGCACCAGGGGCGGGTGGTTCTGGACGTATCGGGTGACAAACGCAAAGGCCTGGATGTACCCGACCTGCTGGCCATGTTCGAGCGCGTACGTGGCGAAAAGCTGTCCGACGACCGGCTTTTACTGGGCTGAATGTATGCGAAAATAAGCGGTTTTCACACTTATCATCGTGTGGGCTTTTACCGTATACTCGATGCTTGCTTAAGCAGGCATTTTTCGCATTCCCAGTATCAAACGGAACATATCAGAGGGGGTTTCATGTCCTACCCGTATCTGCCCGAGTGGCGGACAACCCGGGCTGTATTGCTTGCGGCGGTGGTTTTACTGAGCGCGTGCAGCGAAAAACCGGCAGCGGATGCACAGGGGATGAAGGTTCCGGTCAGCGTGATCGAGTTGCAGCCAAAACCCACAACCATATATACAGAATTGCCGGGGCGGGTCGAGGCGGTCGAAGACGCCCAGATCCGCGCTCGGGTGACCGGAATCGTGACAGCGATCGAGTTCGAGCAAGGCAGCGTGGTCGAGGAAGGCGAGCTGCTGTTTACCATTGATCCGGCGCCGTACAAAGCCGCCCGGGATCAGGCTGCGGCCCAACTGAAAAATGCCCAGGCCTCGGCGCGCACCGCCAAGCTCCAGGCCGATCGCTTCACCAAGCTCGTAAAGATGCATGCGGTCAGCCGGCAGGACTACGACAATGCCGTGGCGCAGGCGCAGCAGACCGCAGCCGCCGTGGCGGCGGCCAAGGCGGCCCTGGAATCGGCCGAGATCAATCTGGGTTACACGCATGTGACCACACCCATCAGCGGCCAGACCGGCAAGTCCATGGTGACGGTCGGGGCGCTGGTCAGTGCGACCCAGGCCACACAGATGGCGACCGTTCAGCGGTTTGACGAGGTCTACGTTGACGTGACGCAGTCCACGGCCGAGATCTCTGACATGCGTCGCCGGATCGCCCAAGGCACCCTCGAGCAGGATGAGCACGGCGATACACCCGCCCAGGTCTTGCTGGAAGACGGCCACGTGTACGCTCATCCTGGAAAGCTGCTGTTTTCGGGCATGATGGTGGATCCGGGTACCAGCCAAGTGACTTTGCGCTCCTTGTTCCCCAATCCCGATCAGATCCTGTTGCCCGGTATGTATGTGCGTGTGCGTATCGCCCAGGGTACCGACCCCAAGGCGCTGATTGTGCCCGAACAAGCCATTCAGCGCAGTGTCGATGGCGGCAGCAACGTGGTCGTGGTCCGCGACGGCAAGGCCGCGTTCATCCCCGTGTCGGTCGGGCCGAGTGTCAGCGATGGTTTCATCATATACGACGGGCTCAAGGCGGGGGATCAACTGGTGGTTGAAGGCTTTCAGAAATTGCGGCCCGGTGCTCCGGTGCAAGCCATGCCGTGGAAGCCGGGCGACGCCCAGGCCGGTTCTGCTGAAGGCGCCGATACCACGCCCGGCACACCCACAGCCAAGCCGGATGCAGACTCGAAATGATCGATCATCCGGTTTTCTACGCCCGCCACCCGACGGCCCGATAGCGAGTACTCATGCCACTGTTTTTCATTGAACGTCCGATCTTTGCATGGGTAGTGGCCTTGGCCATTACCCTGGCCGGCCTCATTGCGATACCGAACATGCCGATATCGCAATACCCCGAGGTGGCCCCCCCGTCGGTGACGATCACTGCCAATTATCCCGGCGCTTCGGCCACCGATGTGTCGACCTCGGTCGTCAGTCTGATCGAAAACGAGCTCAACGGCGCCAAGGGTCTGCTGTACTACGAGTCGGTCAGTGACTCGTACGGCCGGGCTACGA
>JAKDMO010000321.1 GCA_030452305.1 Alcaligenaceae bacterium
TCGGCTTCGGCGCGGCGCTGTGTGCCCTGGCGGGGGGCATGCTGGGGCCCCTGCTGGCCGTGCAGGTGGGCATGGGCGAAAGCATCCTGATCCTGGCCTTCGTCGTGATCGTGATCGGCGGCATCGGCTCGATTCGTGGCGCCTTGCTGGGCGCCTTGCTGGTCGGGCTGGTCGATACCGCCGGCCGCACCCTGATGCCGGCTTTGCTGCATAGTCTGATGGGTGAGGGCGTGGCGGCCAATGCGGGGCCCGCTGTGTCGTCCATACTGATATATGTGCTGATGGCTGCCGTGCTGTTCTGGAAGCCCAATGGCCTGTTTCCTGCGCGAGGATGACAGCCCGGCCATGACCCCAGTCGATCGACCCCTGCACGTGCGCAGCATTCTGGATCATCCCTTGCACCTGGCCTGGGGCCTGCCCCTGATCGTGGGGCTGGTGCTGCTGCCCGCGATCCTGACGGGGCTGGAGGCCGACTACTACATCAGCGTGGCGAGCCGCATGCTGATCTTTGCCCTGATCGCGAGCAGCCTGAACCTGATCCTGGGCTTTGGCGGCATGATCAGCCTGGGCCATGCCGCCTACGTCGGGGTGGGAGCCTATACCGTGGGCATCCTGATGGTGAACGGCGTGGCCTCGGCCTGGCTGGCCTGGCCCGCCGCCTTTGTGATGGGCGGCGTGTTTGCCTGCCTGATCGGCGCGATCTGCCTATATACGCGCGGCGTGTACTTCATCATGATTACGCTGGCCTTTGCGCAGATGATGTTCTACCTGATGGTGTCCTTCAAGCAGTTCGGCGGCGAAGACGGCCTGAACCTGCCCGCGCGATCCAGCGTGGGGATGGGGCTGGACCTGTTCCAGGACACCCATTTCTATTACGTGGTGCTGCTGGTGTGTGTCCTGGCCTTTGTGGCGCTGGCGCGGCTGCTGAACGCCCGATTCGGCCACATCCTGCAGGGGATTCGTGAAAACGAGGCGCGTATGCAGGCGCTGGGCTACCCGGTGTACCGCTACAAGCTGATCGCCTTCACCCTGGCCGGCGCCCTGGCGGGCCTGGGGGGCGCCTTGCTGGCCAATCAGGCGATTTTTGTCAGCCCGGCCCTGATGACCTGGGAGCAGTCCGGCGTGCTGCTGATCATGGTCATCCTGGGCGGCGTCGGCTATCTGTATGGCGGGCTGGTGGGCGCATTCACATTCCTGCTGATCGAGGAAATCCTCGTGCCCTACACCATTTACTGGCAATTCTACGTAGGCGCCATCCTGCTGCTGGTGGTGCTGCTGACGCCGAACGGCATCCTCAGCCTGCGACGCAAACGGAGCCCGGCATGAGCGCCGAGGCCCTGCTCGAAGTCCAGGATCTGGTCAAGCGCTTTGGCGGTCTGATGGCCACCGACCATGCGAATCTGACGGTGCGCCACGGCGAAATTCACGCGCTGATCGGCCCCAACGGGGCGGGCAAGACCACCCTGATTCATCAGCTGTCCGGTGTGCTGTCGCCCGACGGTGGTCACATCCTGTTTGCGGGGCAGGCCATCACCCGCATGCCCATGCACAAACGTGTGCGGCGCGGCCTGGTGCGGTCCTTTCAGATCACCAGCATTTTTCAGCGCCTGTCTATCCTGGACAATATCGCGCTGGCGATCCAGGCGGGCGAGGGCGGTGGGCTGGGATTCTGGCGCCCTGCGCGCGCGGACCATGCACGCTACCGGCAGGCGGCAGAAATGGCTGCACGCGTGGGTCTGGGCGAACAATTGCATCACGAGGCCGGCAGCCTGTCGCATGGCCAGCAACGCCAGCTGGAACTCGGCCTGGCATTGGCCCTGCAGCCGCAACTGCTGCTGCTGGATGAACCGATGGCCGGCATGGGCCCGGATGAATCCGAGCGCATGCTGCAACTGCTGGCGGGGCTGCGCGGCCAGACCACCATGCTGCTGGTCGAACACGATATGGATGCCGTATTCCGCTTGGCCGATCGTATCTCGGTGCTGGTGTCCGGCCGGGTGATCGCC
>JAKDMO010000123.1 GCA_030452305.1 Alcaligenaceae bacterium
CAAAGACATGGTGTATGCGGCCACGCCCTCGGGTACGGTCAGCCGCGTCGCGCTGGCCACGGGTGCGGTCGGCTGGCGTGTGGAACTCGGGCCGCTTTCCTCGGGTGTGGGGTCGGATGGCCGGACCATTGCCGTGGTGACCTCCAAAGGCGAGGTGGTGGCGCTGGATGCGAGCGGCACCGAGAAATGGCGTGCCCAGGCCAGCAGTGCAGTCGGCATTCCGCCTGTAGTGGGGGATGGCGTGGTTGTGGTTCGCAGCACCGACTACCGGATCCAGGCCTTTGATGCTGCGACCGGCAAGCCGCGCTGGAATGTTCAGCGGCCCGGCCCCGCGCTGGCCCTGAGCACCAGCATGCAGATGCTCATTGTCCAGAACGTCGTGATCAGCGGCTTGCCCAACGGGCATCTGTTGGTGATCGATGCGGCGACCGGTGCGGTGCGCTGGGAGGGCTCGGTTTCCGTCTCCCAAGGCGCATCCGACCTGGAACGAATCAACGATGTGGTGGGCGCACCGCTTGCCCTGGGGCCGCTGCTTTGCGCAGCCAGTTATCAGGGCCGGCTGGTGTGTTTTGACGTCTCGCAGGGTGGGCGGGCCGTATGGGCCCAGCCGTTCTCCAGTGCGACGGGCATTACCAGCGATGGAAGGCTGATCTACGGCGCCACCCAGCGCGATGTGGTGAAGGCGTTCGCCTTGAACGATGGTCACGAGGTCTGGAAGCAGGACGCCCTGCTCAATCGCAGGCTCAGCACGCCGGCGGTGATCGGCAGTGCGGTCGCCCTGGGCGATTACGAGGGTTATATTCATTTTCTGTCGCGCCAGGATGGCCACCTGATGGGTCGTATCCAGGTGGACGGTGATCCGATTCTTTCGCCGCTGCTGGCCGTGCCCCAGGGCATTCTGGTGCAGACCTCCAGCGGCAATCTGATTTTGGTTGGGCTGCATTGAGCACCGTCGTCTTCAAACCCGTCGTCGCCCTGGTGGGGCGCACAAATGTCGGGAAATCCACATTGTTCAACCGCCTCACGCGTTCGCGGGCGGCGCTGGTGGCGAACATCTCGGGCCTGACCCGTGACCGTCATTACGGCGAGGGACGGGTGGGCGATCATCCCTTTATCGTGATCGATACAGGTGGATTCGAGCCGGTCGCCACGCGTGGCATTCTGATCGAGATGGCCCGGCAGACCGAGCAGGCGATTGCTGAGTCGGATGTGGTCATCCTGCTCGTCGATGGTCGTGAAGGCATCAATGCCCACGATCATGAAGTCGCCCGTTTGCTGCGCAAGGCCGGGCAGCGCGTCGTTCTGGCTGTGAACAAGGCCGAGGGCATGCGCGATCATGCGGATATGGCCCTGTTTCACGAGCTTGGCCTGGGCGAACCACATCCGATCTCGGCCGCCCATGGCGATGGGGTGGTGGATCTGATCGAACTCGCCCTCGCGCCCGTCGTGGCCGAGCGGCCTGAACCTGACTCGGGCGACCCGGAATCCGACGATCCCGGCGCACCGGACCATCGCATCAAGCTGGCGATTGCGGGCCGCCCGAATGTGGGAAAATCCACACTCATCAATACACTGGTTGGCGAGGAACGGGTCATTGCCTACGACCTTCCGGGCACGACGCGCGATGCCATCGAAATCGAGTTCGAACGCGAAGGCCGACGCTATACCCTGATCGATACCGCAGGCTTGCGTCGCCGGGGCAAGGTATTCGAGACCGTCGAAAAATTCTCTGTCATCAAGACCCTGCAGGCCATTGAGGCGTCCAATGTGGTGCTCTTGTTGCTGGATGCAGAGGCCGGGATTTCCGACCAGGATGCCCATATCGCCGGTTTTGCGGCCGAAGCGGGGCGCGCGCTGGTGGTCGGAATGAACAAGTGGGACGCAATCGATTCGGAACAACGCGATTGGGTGCGCCGCGAATACGCGCGCAAGCTGCGTTTTCTGTCTTTTGCGCAGGTCCTGACGCTGTCCGCGCTCAAAGGGCAGGGCATCAAGCCCGTGATCCGGGCAGTCAATGCCGCCCATGCTGCGGCTTTTGCCAAGCTCTCGACGCCCAAGCTCACACGTGCGCTACAGGCAGCCGTCGAGCAGCAGCCCGCACCGCGCAACGGGATCTTCCGGCCAAAGATGCGCTATGCGCACCAAGGGGGGCAGAATCCGCCGCGCATCATCATCCACGGCAGCGGCCTGGATGCTGTGGCGGACCCGTATCGACGCTATCTGGAAGGTCGGTTCCGCGAGGAATTCAAGCTCGCGGGCACGCCCTTGCGCATCGAATTCAAGTCCTCCCACAACCCCTATCTGAAGGATGAGTAATTGAGCGCGCTCTGGAGCGACCACGTCGCTGATCTTCTTCCCTACGTGCCGGGCGAGCAGGCCGGCATTCCGAATCTGTTGAAGCTCAACACCAACGAACACCCCTACGGACCGTCGCCTGAGGCGATTGCTGCAATCCGTCAGGCGGCCAATGATTCGCTGCGACTGTATCCGGACTACCAGGCGCGTGCCCTGCGCCAGGTCATTGCGGCCAGGCATGGCCTGACACCCGATCAGGTGTTTCTCGGGAATGGTTCGGACGAGATCCTGGCCCATGCCTTCGATGCCTTGTTCCTGCGTGAGGGGCGGCCGCTGCTGATGCCCGACATCACGTACAGTTTCTATCAGACCTATTGCCGGATGTATCGCGTCCCCCATGTGTGCATTCCGCTGGCCGACGATTTCACGATGCGGGTGGCCGACTACACAGATTGGAGCGGACCCGCCCCGGCAGGGATTATTTTTGCCCATCCGAATGCGCCCACCGGGCGCGCACTGGAACTCGACGACATTGCGGCCATCGCCCGCGCCCACCCTGATACTGCGGTGGTCGTCGACGAGGCCTACGTAGATTTCGGTGCCCAATCCGCCGTGTCTCTGCTAGGCGAATTCGATAACCTGCTGGTTATCCACACGTTGTCGAAATCCCGTTCGCTGGCGGGCTTGCGCGTGGGTTTTGCCATGGGCGACACCGCGCTGATCGAGGCCCTGACCCGGATCAAGGACAGCTTCAACTCATACCCGGTCGATAGCCTCGCCCAGGCAGGTGCGCGTGCCGCCTTGCTCGACGACGACTATTTTGAAATGACGCGCCATGCCGTAATGTCCTCACGTGAAAACCTGGCGCGTGAACTCAAGGCTCTGGGTTTCGAAGTCTTGCCGTCCCGGGCCAATTTCGTATTCGCCCGCCATCCCGCGCATGATGCGGTGGATATCCTCGCCCGTGTGCGCAAGCAGGGCATATTGCTACGCCATTTTCGTCAGCCACGTATTGATCAGTTTCTGCGTATCACCGTAGGTACGCCGGCTGATTGTGAACGTTTATGCCAATGTCTGGGTCAAATAGTGTCCAAATCGCATTAAAATATCGGACAATCCAGGGGCCGGCGTCTGTGCAGACTACGGGAAAACCCTGTAAAGTGCCTCTTTGAATATAAATTTTAATAACTGGAGCCTCGTCAATGAGCAATAAAGGGCAAACACTACAAGATCCATTCCTCAATGCCCTGCGCAAGGATCACGTGCCCGTATCGATTTATCTGGTCAACGGGATCAAACTCCAGGGGCAGGTCGAATCCTTTGATCAATATGTTGTGCTGTTGCGCAACACGGTGACGCAGATGGTGTACAAGCATGCGATTTCGACCGTTGTCCCTGCCCGGCCGGTAGTTTTCCAGGTGGATGACTCTGCAGAGTAGTTCCGCCTCGGTCGGCTGTAGCCCGCAACGCCCGCCTTGCGCTTTGCAGTGGCGGGCATTTGTTTTTGGAGGTACATGAAGGCACTCGTTATCAGCGTCGATATGGGCGAAGCGGATTACTCCGCCCATATCGAGGAATTCCTCATGCTTGCGCGTGGCGCGGGGGCCGAGATCCTCGAAGTCGTGGTGGCGCGCCGTGGGCGCCCGGATGCCGCCGGATTCATCGGCTCGGGCAAGATCGACGAGGCCGCCGCAATTGTGGCGGCCACGAGTGCCGAGGTCGTGCTGTTCGATCAGCCGCTCAGTCCGGCCCAGCAGCGTAACCTCGAGCGCAAGTTCGAGGTGCGCGTGGTCGATCGCGTTGCGCTCATCCTGGATATTTTCGCCTTGCGTGCAAAAAGCCACGAGGGCAAGCTGCAGGTCGAACTCGCCCAGTTGCAACGTCTGTCGACGCGCTTGACGCGCATGTGGACCCACCTGGAACGCCAGAGTGGCGGCATCGGTGTGCGCGGACCCGGCGAATCACAGCTGGAAACCGACCGGCGCCTCATTGGTGGCCGGGTCAAGGCCCTGCGCGAACGACTCAAGCGGGTCGAGCGTCAACGCAGCACACAGCGCCGCGCCAGGGCCCGCGGCCAGACCCTGTCAGTGTCTTTGGTGGGCTATACGAATGCGGGCAAGTCAACCCTGTTCAATGCGCTGACGCGCGCCGGGGCCTATGCCGCTGATCAACTATTCGCCACGCTGGACACCACGACGCGCCGCGTCTGGATCGAGGACGCAGGGCAGGTTGTGGTGTCGGATACTGTGGGATTTATTCGTGATCTGCCGACCATGCTGATCGCGGCGTTTCGTGCGACGCTAGAGGAGACCGTGCATGCGGATATGCTGCTGCATGTCATCGATGCCTCCAGCCCGCAGCGCGACGAGCAGATCCAGGCGGTGAATCATGTCCTGCACGAGGTCGGGGCCGACGATACGCCGCAGATTCTGGTGTATAACAAAATCGATCTGGCGGGCTATCAGCCCCGGGTCGAATATGACGAACATGGTACCATTGCGCGAGTCTTCGTTAGTGCGTTGGAGCGCGAAGGGCTGGACGGTTTGCGTCGAGCAATTATCGAATTGGGTCAGGTGACAGGAAATAATGCGTCTACAGAAAATGTTCAATTTGAATGACCCAGGCTGGGGCCGGGGCAATAACAACAATAATAACGACGACCGCGATCCGTCACGCAGGCCCGAAAATTCGGGCGGGGGGCCACCCGACCTGGATCAGGTTTGGCGCGATTTCAACAAACGCCTGGGCAGCTGGTTCGGCAAGGGCTCGCGTCGGGGCGGCGGTGGGGGCGGGCGACCGCCCGTCGGCATGCCGCATATGCCAAAGGGCTCGCCCACACTAGTCATCGGGATCCTGATCATTATTGTGCTGCTTTGGCTGGCCAGCGGCTTCATGATCGTGCAGGAAGGGCAGGTATCCGTTGTGACCCGCTTTGGGAAGTACACGCGCACGCTCAGTCCGGGTCTGCAATGGCGGCTGCCTTATCCGATTGAAAATTCACAGAATGTGAACATCGCGCAATTGCGTACCTTCGAGGTCGGTTTTCGGGGCTCTTCGCGAAACAAGGTTCTACCCGAATCGCTGATGCTGACCAATGACGAAAACATCGTCGATGTGCAGTTCGTCGTCCAGTATCGGCTGCTGCCCACCGGCGCGCCGGCTTATCTGTTCAATACCAGCGCCCCGGATGACTCCGTGCGCCAGGCGGCCGAGACCGCGATGCGCGAGATCGTCGGGCGCAAGCACATGGACTTTGTCCTGTATTCAGGGCGTACCGAGGTGGCCAATGAGGTCCAGAGCCTCGCCCAGAGTATCCTTGATCGCTACGACACTGGCATACAGATCAGCACGGTGGCTATTCAGAACGTCCAGCCGCCCGAGCAGGTTCAGGCGGCATTCAATGACGCGGTGAAGGCCGGGCAGGATCGCGAACGCCAGATCAACGAAGGTAATGCCTACGCCAGCAAAGTCATTCCCGAGGCCGAAGGCCAGGCGTCCCGGATGACCGAGGACGCCGAAGGCTACAGTGCAAAGGTAATTGGCCAGGCGACTGGTGATACGGCACGGTTCCGCAGCATCCAGACGGAATTTGCCAAGGCTCCGGCGATTACTCGTACACGTATGTATATCGAGACCATGCAGGATATCCTGCAGAGCACCAGCAAGGTCATGATCGATGCGGACGTCGGCAATAATATGCTGTACCTGCCGCTCGACCAGATCATGAAGCAGACCGCGCACAGCAAGTCGGGTTCGGGCTCGGCCTCGTCTGCGCCCCAGGCCTCGGGTGCCGCCTCCACCTCCACCCAGGGGGGCGGTTCGTCGAACAGCAGTGCTTCAGCGACCTCCAAGAGTTCCTCGTCGTCCGACGTGAACTCGCTGATGGTCAGCCCGTACTCGCGCTAGGAGCTTTTGATGCAACGATTTTTCCCCGCCCTGATCGGCCTGCTGGTTGTGCTGGCGATATTGTCTTCGTGCATGTTCGTGGTTCGCGAACGTGATTCCGCACTGCTGTTTGCCCTGGGCGAAGTACGCGAAACCATCACCGAGCCGGGCCTGTATTTCAAATACCCGCCACCTTTTGAAAATGTGGTCTATCTCGACAAACGCCTGCAGACCATCGAAAGCAGCGCCCCCGAGCGTATCCAGACGGCTGAAAAGAAAAACCTGCTGATCGACTCGTTCGTCAAGTGGCGGATATCCGATCCGCGCGAGTTTTACGTGACATTCGGCGCAAACAGCAGCGCAGCGGTCGAGCGCCTGCAGGCCCAGATCCGCGATGCCCTGAATGCGGCGGTGAACGTGCGTACGGTCAAGCAGGTGGTGTCCTCGGATCGGGATACCATCATGAAGGAAATCCAGACGGCCGTGGCCTTGAGGGCCAAGCCCCTGGGGGTCGATGTGGTCGATGTGCGCCTGCGCCGCATCGATTTCGCCCCGGAAATTTCCGAGTCTGTCTACCGGCGGATGGAGGCCGAGCGCAAACAGGAAGCCAATCGCTTGCGTGCCAGCGGTGCGGCCGATAGCGAGCGCATCCGTGCCGAGGCCGATCGCAAGCGCCAGGAAATTCTGGCCAAGGCCTATGCAACGGCGCAGGCCACGCGCGGTAAGGGCGATGCAAAGGCGACGGCCATCTATTCCGACGCGTATGGCAGCAATCCGGACTTCTACAGTTTTTACCGAAGTCTCGAGGCCTACCGCGCATCGTTCTCCGATCAATCCAATACCCTGGTATTGGGCCCGGATTCGGAGTTCTTCAAATTCTGGCGCAACGATGAAGGCCGGCAGGCGGGGTCCAGCCCCTCGGCCGCTCAGTAATCCGGATTGCCCTGCGACCTGGCCCGGGGCGTGGCCAGGTCGTTTTCCATTGAACCGATACCCTTGGCCACACCCTTATGATGTCGAATTGGCTATTGCCTGAAAATCTGGCGGATATTCTGCCGGCCGAGGCGCGCCGCATCGAAGAACTCAGGCGGCATTTACTCGACCTGTACCGTACTTACGGCTTCGAGCTCGTTGCGCCGCCCATGGTTGAATACCTGGAATCGTTGATGCTGGCCAATGACGAGGCCCTGAAGCTTCGCACGAGCAAGCTCGTGGATCAGCTCTCGGGCCTGACCATGGGGGTGCGCGCCGACATGACGGTCCAGGTCTCGCGTATTGACGCGCATCTGCTTAATCGCGAGGGTGTGACCCGCCTGTGCTATTGCGGTCCGGTCGTCCATACCCGGCCTGCCGGCCTGTTCTCCGACCGCGAGTTATTGCAAATCGGTGCCGAAATATTCGGACATGCGGGGGTCGAGGCGGATATCGAATCGATCCAGCTGGCCCTGGAAAGCGTCAGCCGCGCCGGGGTGCGTTCCCCGCGATTGGACCTGAATCACCGCGGCATAGGCCGCGCCTTGATCGATGCCGATCCGGCACTGGCCGAATGGGCCACCCAAATATTCGATTTGTTGAGCGCAAAGGATATTCCAGGCCTGGACGAGCTGCTGTCCTCGTGCGAGGGCGCACGCTCCGACAGCGTGGACTCCCTCAAGACGCTGGCCACCCTGTACGGCGATACAGGCGTCATTGCCCGCGCCCGGGCGTGCCTGCCGGATTTGCCCGTGCTGCGCAGCGCTCTGGACGAACTCGAGCGTTTATGTGCGGCCCTGCCGGATCGCGACCTGGCGATCGACCTCGCCGATATGGGGGGCAGCTACGGCTATCACTCGGGTATTGTCTTTTCGATTTACGCACCCGGCTGGCATGACGCACTGGTGCGTGGTGGGCGCTATGATGGGATCGGGCGCAAGTTCGGTCGTGCGCGGCCTGCCACAGGCTTCAGCCTGGATTTGCGCAAGCTATCAGCGGGCCTGCCTGATGCGCAGCCCGCGCGCGGGGGGGCGACAGGCCCGCCCCGGGTATGAATGGGCCAAAAAACGCGAAACCCGGGGGCCGGCCCCCCCCCCCCCACAATGGGCCCCAA
>JAKDMO010000322.1 GCA_030452305.1 Alcaligenaceae bacterium
GGTGCGCCGCCATCCTGGCCCCCACCGCCTTCGCGCGGCCCCGCCCCGAGCCCGCCCAGCAAACCTGGTGGCTGGCCGTCTACCCCGACCACGTCGCCTGGCGCCGAGAGCAGGAGACCTTGTCGTTTAGATTCCCACCGGCGGCCTGAGCTCAGTCGCGCGCATCCGGAAAAGCCTGGCGGTGCGCCATCAAAAAGAAATCGCTGCTGATCAAGGTGCTTCCGCCAGCACCTCGTAATACGAGTCTGTGGCGGCGGGCGCGGACGCCACCAGCACGCAGCGGGAAGGCGTCCATACAATCGGTGGCGCCACTGCCAGGCGTGACACATCGCCCAGCCCGGCATTGCGTAGCAGCGACACATGCGGCCGAAATGGCTCAGCGGGTGGGACGAATCCCAGCCTGCCCAAACGCCCCCACAACTCGGTATGCAGTTCATCGAGCCAGCCCACCCGCGCATCCGCGGGCCCTGCCCAGACAATGCGCGGCCCCTTGAATCGTCCAAGCCGGGTCAGCTCCAGCAAGCCGGTATGCACCCGCCAGGCCGGCACCGCCGCGCTCAGGTCCGCCACCTGGGTGGCCTGGACATTGCCTAGGAACGCCAGGGTCAGATGCAGGGTGTCGGGTCGCATGATGCGCCCGCCACACAAGGCGTGGGCCTTGGTCGCCCAGGCAGACAGGGCCTGTACGGTGCGTGCATCCGGCCAGAGGCCGATGAACTGGCGACGCGAGGCGCTATGGGCGCCCATAGCGCCTTGGTGATGTGAATGGTTGCCTGGATCGGACATGGCCCATATCCTCATAATGCCCGCATGCTGTATCTGAGCGCGACGCAGGCCAGTGTGTACAGACTATCAAATATCCTGCCGATCTCATAGGAGTGGCTTGAATGGTAAAAATCTGAAAATTTCTAGCGAACGGCCATACAATCCCCCTATGATGCACGGGGTTGAATGCCTGACCACACTCACTAGGCGGAGCTTTTTTTAACTTTCTTCTGGAGTACGCAGCATGGGTATCATCAGCATGATCATTGTCGGGTTCATTGTGGGCCTGATTGCACGGGCCATCATGCCCGGCGAACAGAAACTGGGTATCATCCTGACTACAATCCTGGGGATCGTCGGCGCCTTGGTGGCCGGCTATCTGGGCGCCGCGTTGGGCTGGTATATGCCTGGCGAAGGTGCCGGCTGGATCGGCTCTATCATCGGGGCCATCATCGTGCTCTTTATCTACGGCCTGGTCAAAAAGGCCTGAACCATCCCTTCCCGGGCCGGGGCGGGATACCTGCCTGGCCCGGCCTGAAGGATGAACGTTCCCACTCATCAATCCCGCGCATCCGCCTCACCGTCCTTTCGCACCCTCTGGCAGGCGGAAGCCATACGCCTGCGCGAGACTCACTGGGGCCCACTCGAAGACACCGCAGAATTACGCCGGGCCGGCCGGCCCGGTCTGGACCTGAGCGGGCGTATTGCGCTGCGCGCCGAGCTGCTGGCGACCCGCGACGGGCTGGCCGCACACCTGGCACACTGGAGGCAGGGCGCCCGCCTGGCCGCTGTCGTGCTGTTGATCATCGCAGCGCTGGCCGGTGCGGGTGCGGCCTGGGGGGCACTGGGCAGCGGCCAGCAGCCCGTTAATCTGGCCCGCGCCCTGCTCGCACTGCTGGGGCTGCATGCGGTGACCTTCCTGCTCTGGCTGCTGAGCTGCTGGCCGGGTGCAGCGCCCGCTTCGGGCTTATCCCAGGCCTGGCTATGGCTGACCCGAAAGCTGGTTCGCGGCCCCGATGCGGCGCTGGCCTCACAGGCCCTGACCGGTCTGTTAGCGCGCGCCCGGGCGTGGCGGGCAACCCTGGGCGGCATCAGCCATAGCGCCTGGACCGTCGCATTCATCAGCGCCCTACTGGCCTTGTTGCTGCTGCTGAGCACGCGGCGCTATACATTTCAGTGGGAAACCACGCTGCTTTCACCGGAATCCTTTGTGGCACTGGCCCACGCC
>JAKDMO010000124.1 GCA_030452305.1 Alcaligenaceae bacterium
GAATCAAGACGTGCCATTCTTTTCCATCCAGGATCGCAGGACCATGGCAACGGCGCGTGGATCTTTTTGCGCCATGGTGCGTGCGGTGTTCAGGTTTTCTTCGTAGCGGCTGATCTCGGACGCGCGCTGCTCGTCCTGGCGCCGCTGTTCGCTGGTGGCTTGCTGCTTGGCCTCGTTTTTGACCCGTTCGACCTGGGCGTCGGCAAAGCCCTTGATGATGGGCTTGACGATCGAGCGCCAGACAAACAGCAGGGCGATCAGGATCAGCAGATATTTGCCCAGCACCAGGGCGTAGTTCTGGTATTTGGGGTTTTCCCAGACGGGGACCGGCGCCGGGCCGCTTTCGGTGAATGCGGTGTTGACCACGCTCAGCGAGTCGCCGCGCTCGGCCGAATAGGCCATGGCCTGCTGGACGAGTTCCTTGATCTTATCCATCTCGGATGTATCCAGCGGTGTGGGTGTGCCGTCCTCGTCGATATAGTTCACGACCACGGCCACCGACAGCCTGCGCAAGGACCCGAGCTCGTGCTTGATGTGATTGATGGTGCGATCGACCTCATAGTTGATGGTCGAATCGTTGCGCATCGAACCCGTGTCGGCGACGGCCGGGGTCGTGACGGCTTCGGCGCCTGGGGGTGTGCCGGGTGCCTGAGCGGCCTGTGCCTGGCCGGCAGGCGGCTGGGCCGGTGGCGGCGTCTGGATGGGTGCAATGGCGTTGGGCGGCGGTTCGTTCGATAGCGCGCCCGGCACACCCTGGGCGGGCAGTACGCCATTCTGGATCGAATCGCTGGTCTGTTTGCTGCGTATGGCCGCCGTGCCCGGTGTTTCGTTGGGCCGATAGGTTTCCGAAGTCTGCTCGCGTTGCGAGAAGTCCACGGTGGCGCTGACCTGGGCCCGTACGTTGCCGGTGCCCACGATCGGGTTGAGCAGCGTCAGGATGCGCTGTACGGTGCGTTGTTCAATATCGATGACGAAACTGCGTCGGGTGCTGTCCATACCGGCTTCGCCGCCCGGTCGGGACAGCAGATGCCCGTCCTGATCGACGACCGATACGTTCTCGGCATTGAGCTTGGGGACTCTGGAGGACACCAGCCACGAGATCGCCGAGACCTGCGCTTTGCTGAGGGTGCGACCGGGATAAAGGGTGAGCAGCACCGAGGCGGTCGGCGCTTCGCGATCGCGTACAAACAGGGATTGACGCGGAATGGCCAGGTGAACCCGCGCACTCTGGACCGGATGCATGGATTCGATCGAGCGGGCGAGTTCGCCTTCGAGCGCACGCTGATAGGTCACCTGCTCGGTGAATTGGCTGGCACCGAAACGCGACTCGTCGAGCAGTTCGAAACCGGTATTGCCCCCGCGCGGCAGGCCCTGTTCGGCCAGTTGCAGGCGCAGGGTATAGACCTGATCGGCGGGCACCAGGATGGTCGTGCCGCCGTTGGCGAACTCATAGGGGATATTGCGTTGCTTCAGAATCGTGACGATGGCCCCACCGTCGCGCCCCTCGATATTCGAGAACAGGGTCTGATAGTCAGGCGTGCGCAGCCACAAGGACATCACCACGCCGAGTGCGATGATCCCTGCGCCCAGGGCCATCAATACCGGTCGAGGCAAGGCCGCAATCCGCGCAAAGGCGGGCGATTGGCTCATCCATTGTGTGATCGGGTTCATTTGCCGCAGACGTGGCAAAATGCCGCCGGGCAGGCAAGGGGCGGGGTGCGCAGCTCAGCGCGGGGAAACTCGTGGGTAAGCATGCTCGAAACAAGTTGGCGTGACGACGATATCCGATTATTGCTTTGATCCGCTGTTCGCCAAGCGCCGAAAAACCGTGGTTTTGGGGCGTACTTGCACTGAATCAAACCGGCAGGGGCCCAAAACGGGAAAGTGCCTGCGGTTTTGGCTGCTATTGCCGCCCTTGCAATTGTGGGGCCGCCCGTATAGTGGCTGCATGATCACTGCACAGTCACTTTCCGGTATCGAAAATATGCTCGCCCAGATGCGTGCAGTCACGCGTGCCGCACAGGGCCTGCCTGCGCAGGGCGCCGAGCCGGCTGCCGCCTCGGGCAGCTTTGCCGCAGAGCTGGCACGCACCATGGACCGGGTTTCAAACACCCAGAATGCCGCAAACGCTCAGGCGCGCGCATTCGAGTTGGGTGCCCCCGACGTATCCTTGAACAACGTCATGATCGATCTGCAAAAGGCCGGCCTGGCCTTCCAGGCGACAGTCCAGGTACGCAATAAGTTGATCGATGCGTACAAAGAAATCGCCAACATGGCGGTCTGATTCCGTTTCCAAATCAGACGCGCGCTTTGGCAACGGGTTCGCCCCCTTCCAGTTCGTACAACCATGCCAGCAGTTCGGCAATGGCCACATACAGTTGTGGCGGGATGTGCGCGTCCAGATCCACCTGCATCAATAACGACACCAGCTCGGGCGATTCGTGCACGTACAGACCGTGCTCGCGCGCCGTGTTGATGATGGTTTCGGCCAGTGTTCCATAGCCCTTGGCGACGACGCGCGGCGCACTGTCGCTGGTGTCATAGGTGACCGCCACCGCGCTGGGGCGGTGCGCATCACTGCTGTGCGGCGGCGGGGCCATGGGCATCCTGGGGTGTGGCGGGCCCGTCGTCGTGGGCTGCCACCGATAGCTGGCCGGCTTTCAGCCCGTGCGCGAGCAGGCTGCCGCGCAGGCCTTCGATATGTCGGCCCAGATGATCGGCGGATTCAGGGGCCGTCAGGTGCATGACCAGTTGGTCGCCCGCCAGGGTGAGGCGCGCCTGGACATTGCCCAGGGTGGGGAGCTGCAGATTCAGGCGCGTGGCCCAATGCTCGGGCTCGGAACTGAGTTCGTCGGTTTCGCCGCCGCGACGTTCGATCTCCCATTCCATCGGGGCGCCCGGCCAGGCCTCGCCCTGCCAGGCGAAATTCTGGTTGGCCAGCACGTCGAGCTGGTGGCGCACCAGTAGCTGGGCCTGAGGGTCCACACCGGGAATCGTGGGCGTGCCTGCGGCTGCGGTGCCGCCCTGGCCGGCTGTCGTGGATGGGGCAGTCGATGCACCCGAATCAGCCGTTGCTGCGCTGCCCGGAATAGGTGCGGCCTGTGTCGCAGCGCCTGCCTGAGCGGCCTGAGCCTGAGTTGCCTGGGCCTGAACCGGCGTGCCGCCAAGCGGGATTCGACCCTGGGGTTCCTGGCGCACGGCGGTGCTAGTGGTCTTGCCGAAGGTCAGGTCGCTGAGGTGGGACTCGTAGAACATGCCGCTGGTGCGTAGGGCCTGACTCAGTGACTGGGTCAGCTGGGCCGATAGGGCGCCCGGTTCCCCCAGTGCCGTGGCCAGGTTTGCCCAGGCGGGCGAGGCCTGCAGGCCCTGCGGCACCGGCCCCTGGGCCTGGGGTGCCGCCCCGGCGGCGGGCTGTGAACCGATCAAGGGCGCCTGCCCGCGTGCCACCTGAGCAGTTTGCGGATACTGGGCCAGCAGGGCCAGGATCGTGCGTGCGGCAAAGCCCAGCGAGGTCGGCGCGGATGGGGTCGCGCCGGTCTGTGCCTGGGTGCCCTGTGCGGCGGCCTCGCCTGTGCGGGTCTGGCCTGCCTTGCCGATGGCGGCGCCCCCTTGTTCGCGGCGGGCGACCTGATCGACCGTATCCTGTAGATTGCGCGGAGTAGGGTTGCGCAGCGCATCGGGATTTTCCGGGTTTCCCGGCTGCGTCACGGCGCTGGGCCGTGCGCCGTTGACCAGGTTGGCCTGCTGCGCCAGCGTGGTGCCCAGCATTGCGTCCAGCCGCTGGATCAGCAAGGTCCCCAGAGTGGATGGGGCGCCGATGCTCATGGTTCGGGTGTGGTGCTGTGGTAGGCCTGCAAGACAGTTTGCTGGCGCTTGATCGCACCCAGCAGGTGGCCCAGGCGCTCGAGTTCAGGCGCGGCCAGCGCGCGAATGCGCTCGTCGTTGCCCAGGATATGCGTCAGCAGTTCGCGGCGTGCGCTGCGATCCTCGGTGCTGAGCGTGCCCAGCGCGCGCAGCGCCTCTACAGCCTCGTAGTAGTGCGTTCCGATCCGCATCACCTCGTCCCAGTCCTGGGCCTCGGCCTTGGCCAGCATCTGGCCGGACAGGCCGGCGATGTCTTGGTAGTGCTGCAGCACGGATGGGTCTTTGTTCATGACAGAATCCGGAAACGTATTAAGGCGTCGCGGGAGCATTGAAATCCGGGTCGGCGGCTGTTTGCCAGGCATCGGCCAGATCACCAAGAAGCTTGTCCGCTGAATCGAGCTTGGTCGGGTCGTTGTTCAAATTGGCCTGCAGCAAGTTGTGGATGATCAGTTCGTAGGCTGCGATCAGGTGCTGGGCGACCTCGCCCCCACGGTCGCTGTCCACACCCGCCTTCAGGCCGGAATCCACAATATCGATGGCACGCGAAATTGCCTGGCCGCGTTCGGCGACCCGGCCCTCGCCCATGTGCAGCCGCGCCTGGGCGACGGCGCGGCGCGCCCCACGAAACAGCAGCGATATCAGACGCTCGGGCGGGGCGCTGAAAACCTCGGTTTCGAGGCCGACACGCGCGTAGGTGCGGGCCGATCGGGCGCTGGGTGTATTGCGATACGGGCTTGTGGAGGGCATCATGATCAGGACTGGGAAGTAGAGTTAAGCATGCTGAGTTGCTGGGTCAGATAGCTGCTGATGCCATTCATCTGGGCGACCATGGCATCCAGCCGTGTGAACTGCTGACGATAGGTTTCCATGCGTTGGTCGATCCGGGCGGCAGCGGCGTCGTATTGATCCTGGATACTGGAAATGGTCCGGTTCAGGCTGTCGGTGGTTGAGCTGAATAGCCCCCCGGTTGCGGTGAATTTTTCTGCGGAATCGACCATCATCGCGCCTACGCCGGTTTTACCCGAGAACATTGCCGTCACGCCGCGCAGGTCGGTGTTCAGCGCCTCGCTGAGCTTGGTGTCGTCGATGTCCAGCTTGCCGGAGGCCGGGTCAGTGGTGATGCCGATCATCGAGAGCGTGAGTGTGTCCGGGCCGCCCACCGCGCTGTTCAGCGGGCTGCGCAGTTCGCTCTGGACGCGTCTGGCCAGCGAGTCGCCCGTCAGGGCGCTGCTTTGCTGGTTGTCGATGTCGTACGAGGTCAGGGACTTCAGCGTGTCCTGCAGCGAGTTGTAGGCCGAGACGAAATCGGTGATGGCCTTTGAAGCCACGGAATTATCGCGCGTGACCGACAGCATGGCCGGCGTATCGGTGATGTCGGTCAGGGTCAGTTCGACGCCGTCGATCGCATCGTGGATGCTGTTGGTCTGGCTGCTGATGGCGATGCCGTTGATGGATAGTTGCGCATTGGTCGCAGCCTGCTCGGAAAAGTTCGCCGTGCTGCCGGCCTTGTCATAGCCGATGAAGTCCTGCAGATCCTGGTTTCCGGCGACCTCGATTTTGGCAATCGCCGCGTCCTCGCCCGTCTGGCGCGCAGTCAGCAGCAGGCGGTAGGGCGTGTCTGAGCCGTCGTTGACCAGCGTGGCGTTCACGCCGATATCCGGATCGGCATTGATGGCCGCCACCAGGCCGTTCAGCGAGGTGTCCTGGCCCGTCATGTCGAGCGTATGGGCCGAGCCGTCGGCCAGGGTAATCGTCAGGGCGCCGGCCGAGCCGATGGCTGTGGTGCGATCGGTGCGCCCGGCCGCCACCAGTGTCTGGGCACGGGCCAGGCTATCGACCTGGATCGAGTACTGACCAGGGATGGCGTCGGTATCCACCGAGGCGGACAGGACCTCGGACGAGCTGGATGCCTTTAGCGCGCCAAAGGCATCGGCCTTGGCGACATTTTCTGCGGCGGTTTGCAGGGCCGATACCGCGCCTTGCAGTTTGCCGTAGGCAGACAATCTGGTCTGGGCAGCCACCTGACGATTCTGGATGATGGCCAGCGCATTGTTTTCGTTATTGCGCAGGTTGGTCAGCAGGTCGTTGAGGGGTAGGTTGGATCCAACACCAAGCGATGAAACAGTTGCCATGAATGATCTCCGGTAAGGCATTATCGCCCGGGCAGGCGGTGGGCAATCAGTGCGACGATGGGCTTAAATCCCCGTAATTTAATGCAATGTACACCGTACGTCGCCGCAATTACACCTGGGTATCTACCCCGGCGCCCTGGAATTGAACAATCATCCGTGCGATTTTCAGAACCGCTTCGGATGGCACCGTGCGCAGGACCTCGCCTGTGCCGTTATCCACGATCGAGACCACCAGGCGCTGGGCGTCGTCGTCCACGGAAAAACGCATGCCTGTAGACCAGGCCTGCAGCTGCTCGTTGGCCTGCTGCAGGGCGTCGGCCGCAGGTTTGCTGTCGGTCTGATTGTCTGTGGAATGGGGGCCGTCGATCTGTACGCGGGTCGCCCGCCCATCTGCCGACGTGGCGTCGGCCCGGGATGAGCTGTGCTCGGCCGGGTTCGAAATCGAGGCAGCCAGACTGCCGCTGATCGGGTGGATCATGTGGGGCTCCTAGTGTGTCTGGTACGTGCGCAATACGTGAAACTCGCACTGTTCGAACCCTATAACGGCCCATTTGGACGAAACTTTAGAGTGTTATGGTGCATACTTGTGTGCATTCCCTACCTCCACGGATAAGCTGTTTCACAATGTCTGTTTCCGAAGACGCATTGATCGGGCAGTACGCGCCGCTTGTACGCCGCCAAGCTTTGCTGCTGGTGGCCAAACTGCCCGCCAGCGTCGAGCTGGATGATTTGATGCAGGCGGGGATGATGGGCCTGCTCGACGCCGTGCGCCGCTATCAGCAGCAGCCTGGCGCCCAGTTCGAAACCTATGCCGTCACGCGCGTGCGGGGCGCCATGCTTGACGAGTTGCGCAGCCAGGATTGGCTGCCGCGCAGCGCGCGCGGCAAGGCGCGCAGCATCGAGGAAGCCGTCAAGGCCCTGAACCATCGCTTGTTGCGTCCCGCCAACGAGGCCGAGATCGCCGAGGAAATGGGGCTGGACATCCAGGCCTACCAAAGCATGTTAGAGGATGCACGCGGCGTCCAGGTGCTGATGTACGAGGACCTGGCCAAGCACCGCGAGGATTCATCGTCCACCTCTTTACTGGATTTGGTCGCAGACGATCAGGCGCGCAGCCCTCTGGCCTGGCTAGAGCACCAGGGTCTGCGCGAGGCCCTGGCACAGGCCATTCGCAGCCTGCCCGAACGCGAGCAACTACTGCTGTCCCTGCAGTTCGAGCAGGACCTGAACCAAAAGGAAATCGCCGCCGTACTGGGCATCACCGAAGGGCGCGTGTCGCAGTTGCGCTCGCAGGCGGTGCTGCGGATCCGCGCCTGCCTGGCGGATCATTCCTGGGATGACAAGCCCGATGAGGGGGACTACCTGGGCCTGCTTTGAACGCTAGAGAAAACCCTGATTATTGCTTGAGTCACCGCTGAAAAGGCCGCCGGCTGGACGGAATGCCTTTCTATACAGGTAAACTTCGAGGTTTCGAATAACAATATTTCCAGGGAGACACATCATGATGACAAAAACGGCTGGGCGCCCGATCGCCGGGTCCAGGCTTGCGCGCCATGCGGGCAGCGCGCTGATTGCGGTCGCTGCCGCCTTTGCGCTGGGATCCACCGCGCAGGCGGCCGACGAGGTGAAAATCGGCCTGCTCAGTACGCTTTCAGGTCCGGGGGCCGGGCTGGGGATCGATATTCGCGACGGCTTCAATCTGGCGCTGGAACACCGGGGTGGCAAGCTCGGCGGCCTGCCTGCCGAGGTCCTGGTGGTGGATGACCAGCAAAGCCCCGATGCGGCCAAGCAGAGCGCGAATCGCCTGCTCAAGCGCGAAAAGGTCGATTTCATGACCGGCATCGTGTTTTCGAACATCATGCTGGCCGTGGGCCCGTCCGTTTTTAAGAACAAGACCTTCTACCTCAGTGCCAACTCGGGCCCCTCGCAACTGGCGGGCGCGCAATGCAATCCCTATTTCTTCAGCGTGTCGTACCAGAACGACAATCTGCACGAGGCCGTCGGCAAGATCGTAAACGATCGCGGTTTCAAGTCGGTCGCCCTGCTGGCGCCGAATTATCCGGCAGGCAAGGACGCACTCGCGGGATTCAAGCGCTTCTACAAGGGCGAAATCGCGATGGAGTCCTATACGCCGCTGAGCCAACTGGACTACGGGACGGAATTGTCGAAAATGCGCGCCTCCGGGGCGGATGCCG
>JAKDMO010000125.1 GCA_030452305.1 Alcaligenaceae bacterium
CCTGTGCCGTATGCGGCGTCGCTCTGCCTGCGGGCCTGCGCCAGGCAGCGCGTTTGCCGCAGACGATATTCACCCCGGCGGCCAAGGCCGAATTCGGCTCTCATGATGAAAACGTCGATTTCGCCCACGTCGTCGCCGAAGTCGGCCCGGCCATGGCCGAGGACATCCGGCGCATCACCCTCGAACTGTACGCCCAGGCCGCGCACTACGCGGCAGGGCAGGGCATCATCATTGCGGATACCAAATTCGAATTCGGCCTGGATGAAACCGGCCGCCTGCACCTCATGGACGAAGTCCTGACACCTGATTCCTCGCGCTTCTGGCCCACCATCGGCTACGCCGAGGGCATCAGCCCGCCATCCTTCGACAAACAGTTCGTGCGCGACTGGCTGGAAACCCAGACCTGGGACAAAACCCCGCCGGCACCGCGCCTGCCCGCCGACGTCATCGAGCGCACCTCGGCCAAATACCAGGAAGCCCTCACCCGCCTGACCCAAGAGGCCTCGACATGATCGAACCCGCATCGGATCCGGATACCTGCCTGGTCGGCGTCATCATGGGTTCCTCCAGCGACTGGGACATCATGCAGCATGCCGTGGCGATACTCGATCAGTTCAAGATTCCCTACGAAACACGCGTCGTTTCGGCACATCGGATGCCGCTGGATATGGTGGAATACGGCAAAGCTGCGGCCGGCAGGGGCTTGCGGGCAATCATCGCCGGCGCAGGCGGTGCCGCGCATTTGCCGGGAATGATGGCTGCGCTGACGGTCGTGCCGGTATTCGGCGTTCCGGTTCCCACCAGGATGCTGCGCGGCGAGGACTCACTGCTGTCCATCGTCCAGATGCCGCGAGGGGTGCCTGTGGCGACCTTCGCCATTGGTGAGGCGGGCGCCGGCAATGCCGCCTTGCATGTGGCGGCCAACCTCGCGATGACCGATCCGGTGATTATGCAGCGCCTGCAGGCGTATCGTGACCGCCAGACCGAAACGGCACGCGCCATGCATGTGCCGCCGCCTCGCCCAGGCCGTTGACCGAGTCCGTCATGGCACAGATTCCTTTTCCCTTACCCTCAGGCTCGTGGTTGGGCATGATGGGCGGCGGCCAATTGGGCCGTATGTTCTGCCACGCCGCGCAATCGCTGGGCTATCGCGTGGCGGTCCTCGATCCGGCTGAAATCAGCCCCGCAGGTTCCGTGGCCGAACGTCACATCCGCAGCGCATATGACGACCCTGCCGGGCTGGCCGAGCTCGGCGGCCTGTGCGCGGCCGTCAGTACCGAATTTGAAAACGTGCCTGCCGACAGCCTGCGCCGCTTGGCTCAGGCGACACGCGTCTGCCCGAGCGGCGATGCGGTGGCCGTCGTTCAGGACCGTATGGCGGAAAAAGCCTTCATCGTTCAATCCGGCGTCCCTGTCGCCCCTTATGCAGAAGTACGCAGTCCGGATGATCTGGAACAGGTGCCCGCGCAACTATTCCCCGGCATCCTCAAGGCGGCGCGCTTGGGCTACGACGGCAAGGGGCAGGTACGCGTGGCCGATGTGGCCCAGGCCCAGGCAGCCTTTGCCGAACTTGGGGCCGTGCCCTGCGTGCTTGAGGCCCTGCAGCCCCTGGAATACGAAGTATCAATTGTCGTCGTACGCGACGATCAGGAGCAGGTCGCGTGCTATCCCGCAGCGCGCAATACCCATCGTGACGGCATCCTGGCCTTGTCTGTGGTGGATGGACTGCTGGACGAGGACATCGCGCGCCAGGCTGCGGGCTATGCGGAAATGCTGGCCCGTCAATTGGATTATCAGGGTGTGATGTGCGTGGAGTTCTTTGTCCTGCACGATGGCCGGGTGCTGGCCAACGAGATCGCCCCCCGTCCGCACAATAGCGGGCACTACACCCAGGATGCCTGCCTGGTCAGCCAGTTCGAGCAGCAGGCGCGGGTCATGGCGGGGCTGCCGATCGGCATGACCCACACCCTTTGCCCGGTTGCCATGCTCAATATTCTGGGTGACGTATGGTTTGACGACCATAGGCAGGGCCGCGAGCCTGACTGGGCTGGTGTGTTGGCCGTGCCCGGTACACGTCTGCACCTGTACGGCAAGGCCGAGGCCCGCAGAGGCCGCAAGATGGGGCATATCAATATCCTGGCCGACGATTCGGCACAGCTGCGCCATCGCATCACGGCCGTTTCTCAGGTGCTGGGCATGCCCCATGAGTGAACCCATCGGGGCGGACGCCCTGATCCGGGCAGCCGCGCTGCGTCTGGCGGCGGGCGGCTTGGTCGCCTTTCCAACCGAAACGGTCTATGGCCTGGGTGCGGATGCAGAAAATCCCGCCGCCCTGGCGGCCATGTACGCCGCAAAGGGCCGTCCAGCCGATCATCCGGTGATCGTGCATCTGGCCCAAGACATCGATCCGGGCTATTGGGCGGCTTTGGTGCCGATCGAAGCCCGACGCCTGATGGAGGCCTTCTGGCCCGGGCCCCTCACCCTGATCCTGCCGCGTGCATCGCACATTCCAGCCGTTGTCAGCGGCGGCCAGGACAGCATTGGTCTGCGCTGCCCCGATCATCCTGTGGCCCAGGCGCTGCTGAGCGAATTTGCCGCGCTCAAGCCGCATGGCTGCGGTGGCGTGGGGGGGCCGTCAGCCAATAAATTCGGCCAGGTGTCGCCAACCCGCGCGGATCACGTGCGCCGCGAGTTTGCCGATATGGGCAGCCAGGCGCCCATGGTGCTCGAAGGTGGTGACACAGTCATCGGCATCGAATCGACTATCCTGGATCTGTCCCGATTGGGCTCGGGCGTCGGTCCGGTTCTGTTGCGTCCGGGGCACATCAAGGCCACGCAGATCGCCGAGGTGCTAGGTGTGATGCCGACGCAGCCGGATCGTGCCGCACCGCGCGTGTCGGGCTCCTTAAAGGCCCACTATGCACCACGCACTCCTATGTGCCTGGTCGATCGCGAGGACTTGTCGAAAGGCGGCTTGCTGGCGACATCTGGGCGCGTGGCGGCCATCGTTCTGGGTGCACCGCCTGCGGCGGAAACCGTTAGTGCGCCTGATCGTGTGGATTGGGTACAAGTCCCTGATGACCCCGAGGCCTTCGCCCACCGGCTGTATGCGCTGTTGCGCGAACTGGATGCGGGTGCTTATGCCCTGATCGCCTTGGAGCGCCCACCGCGTAGCCCGGCCTGGCAGGCGGTGAACGACCGGATCGATCGGGCTGCCGCCGCCTTTCGCTGAGCCGCCGGGCGAATCAGCTGTTCAGCCGTTTCAGCCACTCGCAAATCGCACGTTCCAGCGCTTCGGGCTGGTCCTTATGGGGCGAGTGCCCGCAGTCGGGCAGGGCCAGGCATTCGGTGTGCGGCACGATATTACGGATGTCCGTGATCTGCTCGAGGCTGGCATATTCGTCGTCTACACCCTGTATCGCCAGGATCGGGCAGCGGATGTCGGTGATCGAGTCGCGGATGTCCCAGTCGCGGAACGGTGGATTCAACCAGGCCCGATTCCAGGCCCAGAATGCCGAATCCGGATCGTTGTGGTAGCGACCCAGGCGATCGCGCATATTGGTGGTCTCGTAGATTTCGCGGGCGTCAGCAATGGCCTCGACCGTGTGATCCTCGACAAAGATATGCGGTGCGGCGATGGCGATACCGCGTGTGCGTTCGGGGTACAACGCTGCGTACAGCAGGGCAATCGTACCGCCGTCGCTGTGGCCGAACAGCAGCGGGGTTTCGTGCGCCAGGCCCAGCGCCCGCAGCAGGGCCGGCAAATCATCGCGCGCCTGGATCGACATGTAGACCGGTGCCCAGAGCTCGTCCGCCGGGCGTGGTGTGCTGCGGCCGTACCCGTAGCGCGAATAGACCAGGCCGCGCAGGCCTGCCCGATCACATAACTGCTGCGGCCAGTCCTTCCACATGGCCACCGAGCCCAGGCCTTCGTGCAGGAAAATCATCAGGGGTGCCGCAGGGTCATTGCTGCCGATGAACTGATATTCGATATGCAGGGGGCCGCGTACGGGAACCTCGACTTCAATGATCGAAGTCCGGGACGGTAGTGTGGTCATGTGTTATAAGCAAAGGTTTTGGGCTGCGTATATTGTATGCGCAGCCGACATTATTTTTCAGGCAGTTGTCATGAAGTTCAAGGATTTGACTGTGGGCATGGTGATTGAACACCCGCCCGTGCGTGTGGACCAGGACGAGATGCTCGCATTTGCGCGGGCCTACGATCCGCAATGGTTCCACGTCGATGCCGAGCGCGCCGAGGACGGCCGCTGGGGCGGGTTGATCGCCAGCGGCTGGCTGACGTGCGGGCTGGCCATGCGCATGGCCACAGAATCCGTTCTGGAAGGTTCGGAATCGTTTGGTTCGCCCGGGCTCGAACGCTTGCGCTGGATGGCCCCGGTTCGCGCCGGCGACATGCTGCGGCTGCAGGTCAGGGTCGATTCGATACGTATTTCATCCAGCCGCAGCGATCTGGGCATCGTGCGCTGGACCTGGTGCATGCTCAATCAGGACGACGCGCAGGTCCTCGATCTTGAGGTGACCACGCTGTTTGATCTGGCCGACCAGGCCTGAGCCAAAGGCATCCCCCATCAGGCTTTCAGATTCAGAAAAACGCCTGGATACCGGTCTGAGCCCGCCCCAGGATCAGGGCGTGCACATCGTGGGTGCCTTCGTAGGTATTCACGACCTCCAGGTTGACCAGATGCCGGACCACCCCGAATTCGTCCGAGATCCCGTTCCCACCCAGCATGTCGCGCGCGAGCCGCGCCACATCCAACGCTTTGCCACAGGAATTGCGCTTCATGATCGAGGTGGCTTCCGGTGCGGCAGTGCCCTCGTCCTTCATGCGGCCCAGGCGCAGGCAGCCCTGCAGCGCCAGCGTGATATCGGTTTGCATGTCGGCGAGTTTTTTCTGAATCAGCTGGTTGGCGGCCAACGGGCGGCCGAACTGCTTGCGATCCAGGGTGTACTGGCGTGCGGTATGCCAGCAGGATTCCGCCGCACCCAGTGCACCCCATGCGATCCCGAAGCGAGCCGAATTCAGGCAGGTAAAGGGCCCCCGCAGGCCCTGCACGCCCGGCAGCATCTGATCGGCCGGGACCTCGACCTCATCCATGACGATTTCCCCGGTGATTGAGGCACGCAACCCGACCTTGCCGTGAATGACGGGGGCCGACAGCCCCTTCATGCCTTTTTCCAGGATGAAGCCCCGGATACGCCCATCGTCTTCGCCGCCGGAAACCTTGGCCCATATGATGAACACGTCGGCGATCGGCGCATTGGTGATCCAGGTCTTGGCGCCGCTGAGCAGGTAGCCATCGGCCGTGCGCACCGCGCGGGTTTCCATGCCGCCGGGGTCCGATCCGTGGTTGGGTTCGGTCAGCCCAAAGCAGCCCACCCATTCCCCGCACGCCAGCCGGGGCAGGTATTTTTGTTTCTGTGCCTCGCTGCCGAACTCATTGATGGGGACCATGACCAGCGAGGACTGCACGCTCATCATCGAACGGTAGCCCGAGTCGATGCGCTCGACCTCGCGCGCGATCAGGCCGTAGGACACATAGTTCAGGCCTGCGCCGCCGTATGCTTCAGGAATCGTGGCCCCCAGCAGCCCAAGTTCGCCCATTTCTGCAAAAATGGCGGGATCGGTCTGCTCGTGGCGGAAGGCCTCAAGCACCCGGGGTGCGAGTTTGTCGCCGGCGTAGGCTTGGGCGGCATCGCGCACCATGCGTTCCTCGTCGCTCAGTTGGCTGTCGAGCAACAGGGGATCTTGCCAATGAAATGAGGGCTGGGCTGACATGAAAAACTCCTTTTGGGCGGGCGTGTTCGGTGTCCTGCTGTCGAGTGCGGTGCTGACTGGGTGTATATCGACTGAGCCCGAACGTCTGGCGGGCCACCATGAGGATATCAACCCCGAGGCGGCCGGCCTGAGCGTTGCGCGCCAGGTCGTTCATGCCAAGCATTATATGGCCAGCACCGCTAATCCACTGGCCACCCGGGCGGCTGCGCAGGTGCTGGCCGAGGGCGGGCAGGCGGCAGATGCCGTCATCGCTGCGCAGATGGTGCTGAATCTGGTCGAACCACAATCCTCGGGCATCGGCGGTGGGGCGTTCATCATCAGCTACGAGGCTGCAACGCAGCGTGTGCGCACGTACGATGGCCGTGAGACGGCCCCTGCGCATGCGCATGCCGACCGATTCATGCGTGATGGGCATGCCTTGCCGTTTCCCGAGGCGGTCAACAGTGGCCGATCGGTAGGGGTGCCAGGCGTGCTGCGCGCGCTGGCGATGCTGCATCAGGATCAGGGAGGCCTGCCGTGGGCACGATTGTTTGAGCCTGCCATTGATCTGGCGCGGGAAGGCTTTGAGGTCTCGCCGCGCTTGCATGGTCTGCTGGCGGATAACCAGGCGCTGCGCGCCCAGTCGGCGGCTGCCCGATACTTCTACGATGCCCAAGGCCGCGCCTGGCCGGTCGGGCACAAGCTGGTCAACCCGGCACTGGCCGACACGCTGAGCCAGATCGCCGATGATGGCCCCGATGCCTTCTATCAGGGTCCGATTGCCCAGGATATCGTCGCAGCCGTCGCGGCGCACACGGTGCCGGGCGACCTGACGCTAGAGGATATGCGAGCCTATCGGGCCATTGAGCGCAAGCCGCTATGTATGCCGTACCGGGCCTATGTGTTGTGTGGGCCGCCGCCCCCGAGTTCCGGCCCGCTGGCAGTCATGCAGATGCTCGGTATTCTGTCGCATACACCCATCGCGCAGGCTGCCCCGGTGTCGGTCGAGGCCGTCCATTATTTTTCCGAGGCCGGTCGTTTGGCCTTTGCCGATCGTGATGCTTATGTCGCGGATCCGCAGTTCGCGGATGTGCCCGTGCAGGGCCTGCTGGATCCGGCCTATCTGGCCGTACGAGCCAGGCTGATCCGTCCGGATCGGGCCATGGGGGTCGCGCCCGCAGGGTCGCCGCCGGGCGCACCCGAGGCCGGGGGCCACCCGAGAGGCATCGAGCCGCCTTCGACGACCCAGATCTCGGTGGTGGATCGTTATGGCAATGCGGTATCGATGACCAGTTCAATAGAAGGCGCATTCGGCAGCAAGATCTTTGTGCGCGGATTCCTGCTGAATAATCAGTTGACCGATTTTTCATTCCTGGATGTGGACGCCCAGGGCCACCCTGTGGTCAACCGGGTTGAGCCGCTGAAGCGCCCGCGCAGTTCGATGTCGCCCATGCTGGTGCTGCGTGACGGGCATCCCATGATGGTGATCGGCTCGCCAGGCGGCAGCGCCATCATCCAGTATGTGGCGCAGACGATTCTGGGCGTGCTGGATTGGCATCTGAATATTCAGCAGGCGATGGATCTGCCGCACTACGGCAGCCGCAATCGGGATACCGAAATCGAGCGCGGCACGCGTCTGCAGGCACTGGCGGGGCCACTGCGGGCGATGGGGCATACCGTGCGCGAGGTGGATTTTCCCAGCGGCCTGCAAGGGATCGTGATTGACCGCAATGGTCTGGAGGGCGGCGCGGATCCACGCCGCGAGGGGCTGGCGCTGGGCGGCTAGTGCACGTATCGTTCAGCGGAACACGACGGTACGGCTGCCGTTCAGCAGGATACGGTGTTCGACATGCCGGCGCACGGCGCGCGCCAGGACCAGGGACTCGATGTCGCTGCCAACCTGGGCCAGGTCCTGCGCGCGCATCGCGTGATCCACGCGTTCGATGTCCTGCTCGATGATCGGGCCTTCATCCAGGTCGGGGGTGACATAGTGCGCGGTCGCGCCGATGATCTTTACCCCGCGTGCATGAGCCTGGTAATAGGGGCGGGCACCCTTGAAGCTTGGCAAGAAACTGTGGTGGATATTGATGGCGCGCCCTTCGAGCGCCAGGCACATGTCCTGCGACAGGATCTGCATATAGCGCGCGAGTACGACCAGGTCCACCTGCTCGCGCTCGACCAGATTCAGGATCTGTGCTTCTTGGGCGGCTCGGGTTTCGGATGAAACGGGCAGGTGGTGAAAGGGGATGCCCTGCGCCTCGGCCATGGGCCTGAAGTCCGCATGGTTTGAAACGATGCCGGCCACTTCGACGGCCAACTGGCCGCTTTGCACGCGGAACAGTAAATCATTCAGACAGTGCCCCTGGCGGCTGACCAGGATCAGCAAGCGTGCTTTG
>JAKDMO010000126.1 GCA_030452305.1 Alcaligenaceae bacterium
CCTCATGCCTTCCAGGCCTTTCCCTTTACCGGGGCACCCGCCAGGCCGGGCCATGGTGATGGCTGGGGCGTTGGGCCGGGATGCCGGGGGTGTCGCGACTGAGTCAGATCGACGCTGCTACCTTGCCGTCGCTCTGGATGTGCCATTGCCGGGTCTGTTCGATTATTGGCACGATCAGCCCGTACCGCGTGGGGTGCGGGTCCTGGTTGAGTTCGGGCGGCGAAAGATGATCGGGATGGTCTGTGAGGCGCTGGATGCGCCCAGGGTGGATGTGTCGCGAGTACGCCCAATCCAGGATGTGCTCGACGACCTTCCTCCCATGCCTCCAGACTGGTTGAGGCTGGCCGAATTCGCAGCCCGTTACTACCACCGACCGATGGGCGAGGTGCTGATGCCTGCCTTGCCTTCCAGCCTGCGCAAGCCGGCCGCCTACCTGGGCAGCCGCGCCGCCGGTGGGCCTGTACGGCGTGCAGATCGGCGGCCCGGTGGGGCAAGCCGTACCCAGGGTCAGGCGGAATCCGGTCCAGCACCGGAACTCAACGAGGAACAAAGTGCGGCACTGCAGGTGCTCAGGGCGCTTGACGGCGGCCAGACGGCCCTGCTGCACGGAATCACCGGCAGCGGCAAGACCGAGGTCTATCTGCGCCTGGCACGAGACGTATTGGCCCAAGGTCGGCAGGTCCTGCTGCTGGTTCCCGAAATCAATCTGACGCCCCAGCTTGAACAAAGCGTGCGTGCACGCCTTCCCGCGCAGGCCGGCCCCGGCAGTTTGGCAGTCATGCACAGCAAACTTGCCGACGGCGAGCGCCTGCGCGCCTGGCTGCGCGTTGCCCGGGGCGAGGCGGACATCCTGCTGGGCACCCGGCTGGCTCTGTTTGCGCCCATGCCGCGCCTGGGTCTGATCATTGTCGACGAGGAACACGATACCTCGTATAAACAGCAGGATGGCTTGCGGTATTCCGCAAGAGATCTGGCGGTGTGGCGTGGCCACGACCTGGGGATTCCAGTGGTCTTGGGGTCGGCGACGCCCTCGCTTGAAACCTGGCATCGGGTCGGGCAGGAAGCCTATCGCTACCTGGCGCTCAATCGTCGGGCACTGGCCCAGGCCCAGCCCGAGGTGCGCCTGATCGATACGCGCCGCGCACAACTGGAACAAGGCTTTACGCCGCAACTGCTCCAGGCGCTCGAGCACTCTTTGGAAGGCGGCCGACAAAGCCTGGTGTTCATCAATCGGCGCGGGTATTCCCCGGTGCTGCATTGTGGTTCTTGTGGATGGCTCAGTCAGTGCCCGCGCTGCACCGCGTATTCTGTGCTGCATCGACATGCCAGGGGGCGGCATACTTTGCAGTGCCACCACTGTGGGCACTGGTCGGCGGCACCGCGTGCCTGCCCGGACTGCGGCGATCAGGACCTGAAGCCCATGGGGCAGGGTACGCAGCGCGTCGAGGCGTTTCTGGCGGAACGCTTCCCGCAGGCCCGCATCGTGCGCATCGATGCGGATTCCACCCGTCGCAAGGGCAGTGCCGAGGCACTGTTCGCGCAGGTACATGGCGGCCAGGCCGATATTCTGGTCGGCACCCAGATGATCTCCAAAGGGCACGACTATGCACGCCTGGGTCTGGTGGGCGTGCTCAATTCCGATGCCATGCTGTTTGCGCAGGATTTTCGTGCGCCTGAGCGCCTGTTTGCTCAGTTGATGCAGGTGGCGGGTCGTGCCGGGCGGCGCGATGCCGGCGCACAGGTTATGGTGCAGACCGATTACCCCGATCAGGCCGTCTATCAGGCCTTGTTGAGCCACGATTACACCGCCTTTGCCCAGGCCGCGCTGCTCGAGCGCGAGGAACTCGGCCTGCCGCCTTATTCTCACCAGGCGCTGCTCAGCGCGCAGGCACGTCATCTGCATGATGCGCAGGCCTTCCTGGTCGAGGCGCGCGCCCAGGCGCTGGACCTTATCGCGCCCGGTGCTGTGCACATCTATGACCCGGTACCCTTGCGCGTGGTACGGGTCGCTAATATCGAGCGTGCCCAGCTGCTTGTGGAAAGCCCTGGGCGTGGCGCCTTGCACCGCCTGCTCGACGCTTGGCTCCCGCAACTGCACGAACTGGCACGTGGTCGGCCCGTGCGCTATGGGATCGAGATCGATCCACAGGAAATATAGGATGTCGGGGAACCTGCCTGTGGGCGCAACGATTGCGCCGGACCTCAATGCCATGCAGCGCGAGGCTGTCCTGTATCTGGACGGACCGTGCCTGGTTCTGGCGGGGGCGGGCAGCGGCAAGACCCGGGTCATCACTCAAAAGATCGCCTATCTGCTGCGTGAGTGCGGGTATCACGGCCGCCATGTGGTGGCGCTGACCTTTACCAACAAGGCCGCACGCGAGATGGGCGAACGCGTCAAGACCCTGGTCGATCCAAAGCGTGCACGCGGCTTGACCATCAGCACCTTTCATTCGCTGGGCTTGCGCTTCCTGCGCGAGGAGGCGTCCCGTGCCGGGCTTAAACCCGGGTTTTCGATCATCGATTCCACCGATGCCCTGGCCATCATCCAGGAACTCCTGGCCACGACTGACAAGGCGCGGCTACGGGCGATTCAGCAGTCCATTTCACTCTGGAAGAACGCGCTGCTGGACCCGGACGCGGCCGCACACGCTGCGTGCGACGCGAACGAAGCCGAGGCGGTGAAGGTATACCGCAGCTATCAGGCCACGCTACAGGCCTATCAGTCGGTGGATTTCGACGACCTGATTCGCCTGCCCACGCTGTTGCTGCAAGCCGATGACGAGGTGCGCGCCCGCTGGCAGGCGCGAGTGCAGTATCTGCTGATCGACGAATACCAGGACACGAATTCCTGCCAGTATGGTCTGCTGCGGCATTTGTGTGGGGATCGCGCCATGTTCACGGCGGTGGGCGACGATGATCAGGCCATTTATGCCTGGCGCGGGGCGACCGTTGAAAACCTGTCGCGTCTGAATCAGGACTATCCGGGCCTGAAACTCATCAAGCTGGAACAAAATTACCGTTCCGTCCAGCGTATCCTGCATGCAGCCAATCAGGTGATCGGACACAATCCCAAGACTTTCGAGAAAACGCTGTGGTCGGACCTGGGCGTGGGCGAGCCGATTGATGTCACAGCCATGGACAGCGATCTGGCCGAGGCCGAGTCGATTGCCCTGCGCCTGTCGGCGGCACGGTTCGAGCGCCAGGCGCAATGGAAGGATTTCGCCGTCCTGTATCGCAGCAACCACCAGGCAAGGGTGCTAGAGCAGGCCTTGCGCAATCTGCATATACCCTACACGCTATCGGGCGGGCAGAGCTTCTTTGACAAGGCCGAGGTGCGCGACATTCTGGCGTATCTGCGGTTGCTGGCCAATGATAATGATGACCCGGCATTGATTCGCGCGATCACGACACCCCGGCGCGGGATCGGCCAGGCCACACTGCAGGCGCTGGGCACCTATGCCGCCTCGCGGCAGATCTCCCTGTTCGAGGCCACGATGCAGATCACTGAGGACCACTCGGTGGGGGCACGTCAGTGCGAAGCCCTGCGGCGTTTCGGCGAGTTCATCCAGCGCTTTCAGGCGCGCGCCGGCATCCGCGACGAGGGCCATCCGGAACCGGAGTTACAGGGGGTGGATGGGGTGACGCCGGATTCGCCTGCGCGGGTGCTCGACGAACTGCTGGGTGCCATTGATTACGAGCGCTATCTGTACGATACGCTGGACGATCGCCAGGCGGGGACGCGCTGGACGAATGTGCTGGAAATGGTGGGCTGGCTCAAGCGCAAGGCCCAGGAGGACCACCTGACCGTATTGGAACTGGTGCAGCATGTGGCCCTGGTCACCATGCTGGAACGCTCGGATGATGAGGACCCCGATACGGTCAAGCTTTCAACTCTGCATGCCTCAAAGGGGCTGGAGTATCCGCATGTCTATCTGGTGGGTGTCGAGGAAGGCCTGCTGCCGCATCAGGGGGCGGATGAGGATGACGACAGTTCCGAGGCTGCCGTAGAGGCCAGGTTGCGGCGCATCCAAGAAGAGCGCCGCCTGATGTATGTGGGGATTACGCGAGCCCGGCGCAGCCTGCATATCAGTTGGTGCAGAAAGCGGCGCAGGGGGCGTGAGGACATGGTGCGGGAGCGTTCCCGCTTTGTCGAGGAAATGGGCCTGGGCGGAACGGATGAGCCCCAGGCGGGGCCCATCGTGAATCCTGAGCAGACCCTGGGTCGGCTCAGGGCATTGCTAAAGGGCGGCAAGCCGCCCGGGTGATTACCATTGGGAATTTGTGTAGCGTATGTCGCGTGCGCGTGCGTCGTTCAGTGCCGCCAGGTGGTTATCGATCACGCGCAGCACGACCGCGCCCGCCTTGTAGGCAGCCGAACCGATTTTCCGGATCGTGGGCATGATAGAGAGCGATTCGCCATTGCTCAGGGTGGTGTGCATGTAGGCGCGTTCCAGAGCATCGGATAGCAGGGGAGCGGGCGTAGCGTGGGCGAATTTCATGATGGATTCCTGATGGTTTGAGTCGATGGCTTAAGTATAGGGTAAACCCTAGCATTAAGATAGGGGTAAACCCTAGTTCGGCAGGAATTGGCAGAAGTGTTGCCCAAACAGGACATTGGTATGTGGTTTACATTGAAAACCCGTTCAATAATCAAACAAAGTTCCCGTCATGCCTGATTCGATAAGACCGCCTGCGCTGGCAGGTATCCGTGTTCTGGACCTCTCGCGCGTGCTGGCGGGGCCGTGGTGCACGCAAAACCTCGCAGATCTTGGGGCCGAGGTGATCAAGATCGAGCGACCGCACACAGGGGACGATACCCGCGGCTGGGGGCCGCCCTATATCAAGGACACTGACGGTCACGACACGTCCGAGGCCGCCTATTATGCGGCGGCCAACCGCAATAAGCTGTCGGTCGCCATTGATATCGCCCGCCCTGAGGGGGCTGCCGCCGTGCGTCGCCTCGCGCAGCAATGCGATGTGCTAGTCGAGAATTTCAAGGTGGGTGGCCTGGCCAAGTACGGGCTGGATTACGATAGTATTCGGGCCGTGAATCCCGCGTTGATCTATTGCTCGATCACTGGTTTCGGGCAGACTGGTCCGTATGCCCATCGCCCTGGTTACGATTTCATGATCCAGGGCATGGGTGGCTTGATGAGCATTACCGGCGAGCGCGACGAGCTGCCAGGCGGGGGGCCACAGAAGGCGGGCGTGGCCGTGGCCGACCTGATGACGGGGATGTACGCCACCGTGGCCATTCTGGCAGCCCTGATCGAGCGCCAGAGCAGTGACCTGGGCCAGCACATCGATATGGCCTTGCTGGACTGCCAGGTCGCGATGCTGGCGAACCAGAATATGAATTACCTGAGTACGGGTGAGGCGCCGCATCGCGCCGGCAATGCTCACCCAAATCTCGTCCCCTACCAGGTCTTTGCCGCAAGTGATGGGCATCTGATCGTGGCAGTCGGGAATGACACCCAGTTCCAGGCTTATTGCCGTGTGATTGAATGCCCAGAATTGGCGAATGATCCCAGGTTCTGCACGAATTCCGGGCGGGTGACCCATCGCGAGGCGCTGATACCGCTGCTGGTCGAGCGGATGGCGCAGCGATCGCAGGACGAATGGCTGACTGCGCTGGAACGCGCCGGCATTCCAGCTGGGCCGATCAATACCCTGGAGCAGGTCTATGGGGATCCACAGGTTCAGGCACGCGGGATGCGCCAGGATCTGCCGCACCCCTTGGCCGGCTGGATGCCGACCGTAGCCAGCCCGCTGAATCTGTCAGCCTCGCCGGTCGTGGCAGATCGGGCGCCGCCCCTGCTGGGCGAACACACCCACCAGGTCCTCAGCGAACGTTTGGGGATGAGCGACAAAGAAATCCGCCGGCTTTTGGCCGGCGGATGATGGTGTAGCCAGGGGACGTCAGGCGGATCAGCTAGCTGCGTTGACCATGTATTCGATGGCCGCCTTGATTTCCTCGTCGGATGCCTGCGATCCACCACGCGGAGGCATGGCGCCCACGCCGTTGATGGCGTTCTTCAGCATGGCGTCCATACCGGTCTTGATGAAAGGTTCCCAAGCGGCCTTGTCACCGAATTTCGGTGCGCCGGCAACCCCTGCGGCGTGGCAGGCAAAGCAGACGGACTTGTAGATCTTTTCACCGACGGCATTGACTGCGGCGCCTTCAGCCGCTGCGGGCGCTGCTGCCTCGGCCGCCTTTGGGGCTGCGGCAGCAGTAGTTTCCGCTGCCTTGGGTGCTGCCTGCGCCTGGGCGGGCTCGGAGTTGATCTCGTCGATCATGTATTCGATCGCTGCCTTGATTTCCTCGTCCGTGGCCTGGGTGCCACCGCGCGGGGGCATGGCGCCCACACCGTTGATGGTGTTCTGGAGCATGGTCTCGACTCCGGTCTCGATGAAGGGTTTCCAAGCGTCCTTGTCATCGATCTTCAGTGCGCCGGCAAGCCCTGCATCGTGGCAGGCCGCGCAGGTGTTCTTGTAGACCTTAGAGCCCAGCGGATGCTTGGTTTCGGCTTCGGTTGGTGCTGCGGTGGGGGCGGGTGCTGCAGCCGTCTGGGCGGCAGGTGCCGGTGCTGCGGCAGCAGCGTCTGTCGCTACGGCTGCAGGCGCTGCCTCGGCCGAGGGTTCCTTCGGTTCGTCGAAGCTTGCGCCCGAATGGTTGGCGATATAGACCACGGCGCGCTCGACCTCGAAATCAGACAGCGAAGCATTGCCGCCCTTCGGGGGCATCGCGCCGATGCCGTTGATTGCGTTCTTGATCAGCGCCTCGTAGCCTAGCTTGATGAGGGGTGCCCAAGCGGCCTTGTCGCCGAACTTCGGTGCGCCGGCCACGCCTGCGGTATGACAGGCGGTACAGGTCGATTCGAACACCTGCTGACCAGTCAGGAAGACCTTGGGGGCATTCGCGTCTACAAGCTTGAAGCCCGCCACAGGCTGGATGCGCTTGGCGATGGCCTCGGGCGTCTGGCCATCCGAACCCGCGCCGGTCTGTATGCCCGCGCCCACCAGATTGACCAGCATCATGATGATCACGATAGGTATGAGGAAGGCCAGAATGACGGTGATCAGCAATTGACGCGGGGTCTTGATCCCCCCCTCGTGCCCCTTACCGGATTCTGTTGCGTGTTCTTCGTGGCTCATGGTTGATCCTGAGTGTTATTTGATCGATACGCTCAAAGAGTGTGGCGCTTCAGGCCCCAACGAAGGATTATAGCTGCACGTGCCGCGCAGTGCATGGAGGGCTGGCCTGCAGCGCCATATGATGGTCAAACACGCTACAATGACGCCCTTCATTGCGCCCGTAGTTCAACGGATAGAATGGGAGCCTCCGAAGCTCTTGGTACAGGTTCGATTCCTGTCGGGCGCACCATATTTCAGGGGAGAGCCGGTCGGCTCTCCCCTGTTCCTTTCGGCTCACGTTGTTAGCTGCTTTGTGCGGCGGGATACGGCTTGCTTTTAGACGTTGCTATCCACCAAAGGCGGGTTGCCAGCCAGTACTTTTTCTGCGCACAGCTCAGCAGCACCGTTAACGGGGTCTTCCATATTAGCGAAAGTTACCCAGCCACCTTCTTCAATAAAACTGTCCTGCTTCCAGGAGTCGACTTCTTTGAGCTGTGTGACTTGGTATTTGGCGTCGGGCGCAGCAAGAAATTGCTTGGCGCAGATGTTGGCAGCGAGCTTCGCAACGGCATTCTGGGAAGATGTTTCGATCTGCTGTGCTGCTGTGCCGCCGGTGACCCAGCCTCCGGCAGTAAATCCGACTGCCATCGTCAAGGCAGCGACGCCTACGCACGACCAGAACCAGACTGTTTTAGTAGGGCGGTATTGATCTAGGTTGTTCATCATATCGTTAGACATATGTTTCCTCCTCTAAGTGACAAATCCCCCTTTAGTGGAGCCAAAAACAGTAGTCTGGAAATGACCTATATCAACTCATCATATAAAAGATTTTTACCATCAATTTCGGGCTAGGCCGCGTTTGGTGTTCCGCTTAAGGGAGCCTAATTCATTGTACATAGGTAGTCATCATTAAAAAGACATGCTTACCACTATGTGCATATGGAATTCCCCTAGTGTCCTGTTTGGTTAATTCGAATACTTAACTTCGGCGCCTGGACTTGCC
>JAKDMO010000127.1 GCA_030452305.1 Alcaligenaceae bacterium
AGCCGATGGACATTCTCATCAACGGCTATTTGATTGCCCAGGGCGAGGTGGTGGGTGTCGAGGACAAATACGGCATCCGTGTGACCGACATCATCACGCCCTCGGACCGTATCGCGCGCCTGAACAACCGTCGTTGAAATGCAATGACTGAGGCCTCACTGCTTCGCCTGGTCCTGAGCCTGGTTCTCGTCGTCCTGCTGCTGCTGGCGCTGGCGTGGATCGCCCGCCGCAGCAACTGGCTGCGCGGCGCCGGCCAATCAGGAATCCGCGTCCTGGGCATGCAAAGCCTCGGGGCGCGCGGTACCGTGGCCATAGTCGCGGTCGAGAACGCACGGCTGGTGCTTGGGGTGACCGCACAGCAGATCACGCTGCTGCACACCCTACCGCCCGGCGAGGCCGATGACATACCGCCCATCGCCGCACCGGCTGCGCAAAACAGTTTCGGCGCACGCCTGGGCGCCGCCATGAAGAGACGCTGATGACCCGGGCACGTATCTTTGGGCCTGGGGGTCATAGGCCGGCCGCCGCATGGGCCGGGCTGCTCGCCTGCATCCTGCTGCTGGCCGTCTGCTGGCCCGCACACACCCTGGCACAGGTCGCCGTACCGGCCCTGACGACCACACAGAGCCCCGACGGGGGGCAGACCTGGTCACTCAGCATCCAGACACTGGCCCTGCTGACCATGCTGTCGTTCCTGCCGGCAATACTGCTGATGATGACGGGCTTTACACGCATCATTATCGTGCTGGGGCTGCTGCGCAACGCATTGGGCACGGCGGTGTCCCCACCCAACTCGGTTCTGGTGGGGCTGGCGCTGTTCCTGACCTTCTTTACCATGTCGCCGGTCTTTGACCAGATCTACACCCAGGCCTACGAGCCCCTGAGCCGCAATGAAATCCCCTTTGAGCAAGCTGCGGCCCGCGCGGCCGAGCCGCTAAAGACCTTCATGCTGCACCAGACACGGGAAGCCGACCTCGCCATGTTTGCCGAAATGGCCGATATCGGCGAGCTTGAAACGCCCGAAGCCGTACCCCTGCGGGTCCTGGTGCCGGCCTTCGTCACCAGCGAACTCAAGACCGCATTCCAGATCGGCTTCACGATCTTTATCCCCTTTCTGATCATCGATCTGGTGGTCGCCAGCCTATTGATGGCGCTGGGGATGATGATGGTGCCTCCGGTCACGATCTCGCTGCCGTTCAAGCTGATGCTGTTTGTGCTGGCCGATGGCTGGCACCTGCTGCTGGGCTCGCTCGCCCGCAGTTTTTACCAATAGGAGGTCTGCGACCATGACCCCGGAAGCCGTAATGTCCATGACCTACCAGGCCTTGCGGGTAGTCCTGTCGATCGCCGGCCCCTTGCTGCTGGTGACGCTGATCGTGGGCCTGGTGATCAGTATCTTTCAGGCGGCCACCCAGATCAACGAAATGACGCTGTCATTCATCCCAAAGCTGCTGGCCGTAGCGATCACGATCGTCTTATTGGGGCCCTGGCTGATCGGCACGATGGTGGAATACATCCGGACACTACTGACCTCAATCCCGGGCCTGGCGTCCTAGCGCCCCAAGGGCCATGATCTCTGTCGATATCGACCAGCTCTACCAGTGGATGAACGGTTTCCTGTGGCCGTTCTTTCGCATTCTGGGTTTGATCAGCGTAGCACCCGTGTTGGGCGAATCCACGATCCCGGTCCGCCTGCGCGTGGGACTCGCGGCTGTGTGTACGTTGATTGCGGCACCGATGATCGGGACCATGCCGGATGTGCCTACAGCTTCGTTCACAGGCCTGCTGATCGCCGGCCAGCAGGTGTTGATTGGTATTGCGTTGGGCCTGACCATGCGCCTGGTGTTTGCCGCTGTGCTGATGGCGGGTGAATTCATCGGCTTGCAGATGGGGCTGGCGTTCGCCTCGTTCTTTGATCCGGCCACGGGGGCCAATACGGCCGTGCTGTCGCGATTGCTGAATATTGTGGCCATGCTGATTTTCCTGGCGGTCAACGGCCACCTGCTGATGTTGAACGGCCTGCTGCGTACGTTTGAGTTCCTGCCCGTGGGCGCTTCGCTGGACCCCAATGGCTGGGGCGCGCTGCTGGAATGGAGCAGCCAATTGTGGATATCGGGGATGCTGCTGGCCCTGCCCCTGATCATTGTGCTGCTGACCATCAACCTGGCTCTGGGCATTTTGAACCGGACCGCCCAGCAACTCTCGGTCTTTGCCGTAGGCTTTCCGATCACCCTGACCACGGGGCTGGTCATCCTGACCGTTGTGGTGCCGCAAAGCGCGGGCTTTTTATCCAGGCTGTTTGGCGAAGGCTATCAGGCCATGGCCCGCGTCGCGCGGGCATTCACCGGACTCTAGTGTCCTGTTTGGTTAATTCGAATACTTAACTTCGGCGCCTGGACTTGCCATGCTGCGTTGCAAATCCTCGCGATAGCCACTGCTATCGCTGCGGTTCGCGCCTTGCCTGACAAGCCCATGCATCCGAATTTAAGTGCACAACTAACCAAACAGGACACTAGTGCAAAACCGAGCAGACTCTGGCGGACTATCGATGCCTCGGGTCGGCCTCTAGACATAATGTTTAGGTCACTACCTGTTTAGGTCACTACCGACCGATCGGGTAGCTGACGCCGGGGATATACGTGGTGCCGGGTGGCAACAAGGGGCCTCCGGCGACCGGCGCGGCGGCGTGGGTCACCGCCTCGGGCTCAGGCGGGGCAATCGGCGCGGCCACGGGCTGTGGCTGCACGGGCGGCGCAACCGGCAGGGGCTCGGCGGATGGAGCAATCGGCGGCACAGCGGTTTGCGACGTGACGGTTTGCGGTGCTGCGGTTTGTGGCACTGCGGCAGCCGGCACCGGCGGCGTTTTTTTGGCGGCCTCGCGCGCGGCTTGCTCAGCCGTGCGCGTGTGGTTCAAAAACGGAATATTGATGCTGTTTTCGGTGCGCTGAAAGGTGCCGTCCGGCCCGAACAGCAGCCAGACCTCCTGCCGCAGATAAAGTGCATCGGTGGCAACCGTGCCTTTATAGGCCCAGCGCGCCAGAACCGAGCCGTCGGAACGCGCCCAGGTGTTCACAGGCGCTGCACCCAGGCTGCGTATGGCCTCGGCCTGCGTGGTTTGGCCTTCGACAATCTGGTTCAGGCCTGCGGAATTGAAGCTCCTGCCCGTCACGCTGCATGCGGCCAGACCGGCTGCCAGCACAATTGCCCCAAAAGCCGTGACCACGCGACGCAGGCCAGGCGCCAGGCCGCGACGCAGCACGTTTGCCCGACTGCTGCGTTCAGTACGGCACACTAACGGCCCCCATTCATCTGGAACAGACTCAGGCCCTGTATCGTCTGAAACGCCAGCGATGCCCCTTCCAGGGCCATTTTCCGCAGGTTCAACTGCATGGTGGCCTCGTAATAATCCAGATCCTCAAGCCCCGACAAGGCCGTGGCATAACCGAGGTTACGCTGGACGCCGCTGGTGTCGAGCGCAGTGATCTCGTTCATGCGCGTGCCGACCGACGCGCGTACGGTCAGCACATTGTCATAGCTGGTGGCAAAGCGCTGGATCGAGGTGTTCAGCACATTGCGCAAGGTCGCCTGGGCCGCAGGATCACCACTAATGGGCGTATGCAGTGCCGCGATCAGGCCGTCGATCGTATCGAACAGGTTCACATCGGTCTGGGCCAGTGGCTGCACCTCAAAGGTGTCGCCGGCGGCAGGCACGCCACTGAACTGGGCCTGCATCCCGTACCCCAGTTCCAGCACGCCGCTATCCGGAACCAGGGTATGCGTCGTCGGCGTACCCACTGCGGTTCCGGTGGACAGATCCGTGACAGTCACCTCGTAGCTGGTTTCCGAGGTGAACTCGACCGCAAACCCATAATTGGGGTTGGCCAGGGCACTGTCCGCAACGGCTGGATTGCCGATCACCCCGGCGCCGGTGTTCGTGTTCAACGGGCCAACTGCCGACATGTACGCACGCGTGCCCGGCTGCGCCCGATTAAAGATGTCTGTTCCAATATCGCTACCGGCAATCCGGCGTGTCTGATCGACCTGAATATCGCGCTGTGCGGCATCGCCTGCATACTCGTACTGATTGGTCACCGGATTGAGCTGATAGGCTGCGGTCTGCCCTTTCGAACCCGAGAACAGATACTGACCATTGCCATCCGTGGTGTTTGCAATGCCCAACATAGTCTGCTTGGTTTGCTTCAGCACGTCGGACAGCGTCGAGCGATCGGCGTCCGATAGCGTGCCGTTGCCGGCTTCGACCACGCGGGTGCGCACATCGGCCAGCAAATTGGTCAGCGAGGTAAGCGCGTTTTCCTCGACGCCGAGGTTGCGCGTGGCGACCGCGCGGTTTTCGGCATAGCGCTGATTCATCGACTGGGACTGCGAAATATTGATGGCCTGCGCAGCGCCCAGCGGATCATCGGCAGGCGACACCATGCGCTGGCCGCTGCCGATCTGCTGAAACAGATGCATCAGATCGGACTGCTGGTTATTGATGGTGTTCTGCCCAGTGGCAAACATCAGGTTGGTACTGATACGCATGATATCGATCCCGAAATGGTTCAGTCAGCCGGCTCAGGCGCGCAGGCCGAGCAAGGTATCAAACAAGGTCGAGCTGACGTCGATCAGTCGCGCAGACGCGCGGAATTGTTCCTGAAAACGATTCAGGTTCATGTATTCCTCGTTCAGGTTCACGCCCGAGACCGCCTGCTGTGCAGAGAAATTTTGCTGGATCAAGGCATCCTGGGCCTTTTTGGCCGTGGTGTTCTGCTGGGTCATCACGCCGACCTTATTGACGATCTGCGAAAACGCGTCGTTCAGGCCCATGCTGCCCCCGCCCAGAACCTTATCAGTCTGCAGGGCGGCCAGCGCCAAGGCGTTGTCGCCATTGGCCACCCCCAAGCCCGCGCCCGCCGCAGCGATCTTTGCGGGATCGGTAATGGCGACCGTCAAGTCACCGGCTGCGCCCCGCGTGGGCTGGATCAGCCAGCTGTCGCCGGCTGCTGCCGTGCCGGTCGGAACGTCGAAGGTGACACCACCGAAACTGGCAGGCAAGCCGCCCAGCGCCGTTGTGGTTCCACCTGGGATCGTAGTAACGCTATAGTCCGCCCCATCGAATTCGACTCGATAGTCCTGGTTGGTGAATGCGTTGCTCAGGCCGCCGACTGCAGGGGGTACTGACAGGGCGTAGTCGTAGTCGACTACGGGCGCAGCCGTGCCGGTATTGCCTTCGTGGTTGATGACGGCGGGCGTACCGATATTGAAAAACTGCCCACCCGCGACACCGGCCATGTCCACACCGGCAGCGTGCACCTCGTTCACGGTCGTTGCCAGGCCCAGGGCCAGACGCCCCAGATCGTTCTGGACGGTGTCCAGCGCCTGGGCCCGGAAACTGAGCAGGCCGCCCAGACGCCCACCCGAAATCGAGGTTTCGGGGATTTCGACCAGCATGGGCTGACCGCTGCTGTCTACGGTGGTGTAACTGACGCCCAGACGCGAGGGTTCGGCCTCGGACGGCAGCGTGGCGAGCGGAAACACCGTACCGCCCCCCAGGATCACCTGCCCGGAACCCACGGCGATGTTGACCCGGTCGCCTTGCTCGAAGACCCGGATATCGATCAACTGGCCTAATTCCGAGACGACCTGGTCGCGCATGTCGAGCAGATCGTTGGGCGGCTGCCCCGGCACCGTGGCCTTGGCAATAACGATCTGCTGGTTCAGGTCATCGATGCGTTCCAGATGGCTGTTGATCTGGGTGACGGTGGTGCTGATCTGGGTATTGATATTGCCGCGCTGATCGTCGATGAAGGCGTCTGCACTACGGATCTGGGTCGCCAGACTGGTGGCGCGCCCCAGCAGTTCCTGACGTGCCGCACTGTCGGCCGGCGCCGAGGCCAGGGCCTGGATGCCGTCAAAGAATTTCTGGATGGCCGGCGAAATCCCAACCGTGCGATCGGCAAATAGATTGTTGACCTGGGAAATCTGATCGCCATACGTGGCCAGCGCGGCGCCCTTGACCTGCGAATCCATCAGCTGCCGGTACAGAAAGCTGTCGTATGCGCGCTGCACCCCGACCGCCTGGACGCCCCGCCCGATCCAGCCCGCCGAGGTGCCCGTGGCACCTGCCGTCTGGGCCAGGACGTTTTGACGGTTGTAGCCCTCGGTGGCTGCGTTATTGATGTTGTGGCCGGCCGTCTGCAGGCGATTCTGCGCAACCTCGAGCCCCGCCCTGCCTAAATTAGCCAAATTCATCCGAAATCCACCCTTCAATACCGGTGCGCGTCACTGCGTACCGCGTGTTTATCCTGTTTATATAACGGCATCCAGGCGCGCAAATTTAGGCCCTGTACAGGCTACCGGGCCGCCTGTGTACTGAAATACCCCATAATCGAAATCAGTTTGTCGGCATAGGAAGGATCGGTCGCGTAGCCGGCCTCCTGGATGCGTTGTGCGGCTACCTCGGCCGTCGGTGCGGTCAGGACTTCGCTGTAGCGCTGGTTGTGCCCGATCAGTCGTGCGTAATCGGCAAAGGAATCCGCATACGAATCATAGGCACGGAAAGGCTGGCTGACCTTGTGGGCCTCGCCGCCCTCGTATTCCGTGGTCATGATATGGACGACATCGCCCTGCCAGCCGCCTGTGGCCTTGATGCCAAACAGATTGTGGCTGGTGCTGCCATCCGCACGCAGGATTTCACGCTGCCCCCAGCCCGACTCCAGCGCGGCCTGGCTCAGGATCAGCTTGGCGGGCACGCCGCTTTGTTCGGCGGCATAATCGGCGGCATCAGACATCCTGCTGACAAAATCCCGGATATGATCCGGCGCACCCCGTATGGCCTGACCGATTTGTTCCGTCACCCTGCCCTGGCTCAGCATATCGATCAGGGACGAGATCGAATCGGCGACCTCACGGCGCCCATTGCCGATGCTGGAACGCAGGCCCGGCACGCGCGAGGCCGCCAGCTCGGGCGGGCTGTCTACCGGGTCAGTTTTGTCCGAGCCGCCTCCCACGACACCCCGGATCTGGTCCAGTAGCGCCTGCGCCAGGCCCAGGCCAGGATTGGCCAGTTGCACCGCCGCCTGCTCGTCACGCAGGCTTTGCGCCATGCGCCCGCCCTGGGAATCAAAGAGCGAGGGCGACAGGTTTGCGGTCTGGCGCGCCTGCTTGAGCACCATCTGAATGAACATGGCCTCGAACTGCTGCGCAACCGCCTTCTGGTCGGCCAGCGGGGCCTGCGCACCGGCCTGCACGCCGCGCTTCAGGGCATTCAGGCCACTGAAATCCAGCGCGGAAGGCACGCTGCCTGCGGACGGCCGTGGTGTGTAGGTGACAAAGCCCATGTGCGTCTCCGTCAGATGACTTCGAGGTCGGCGCGCAAGGCGCCGGCGCTCTTCAGGTTTTGCAAAATAGACAACAGATCCTGCGGGGTGGCCCCCAGCGCATTCAGCGCCTTGACCACATCGGCCAGATTGGCGCTGGTACGCACCCGCTGGATCGACCCGGATTCGGAGCGCATCTCGATCTGCGTATTTTCCGTCACCACCGTCTGGCCCCCGCCAAATGGCGTGGTCGGCTGGCTGACTTCCTGTTGGGGGCTGATCACCACGGATAGATTGCCGTAGGCGATGGCCGCCTCGTTGATCGTGACCGTTCGATTCATCACCACCGAACCCGTACGCGCATTGATGATGACCTTGGCGCGCGCCGGAGGCAGATTCACCTGCAGGTTCTCGACACGCGACAGAAACGCCGTCTGGCGCAGGGGATCGGTGGGTGCCCGCACCTGAATACTGCGTGCATTCAGGGCCAGGGCGGTGCCTGCGCCAAAGTTCTTGTTCAGCGCCGCCACCACACTCTGCGCAATGCCAAAATCATTGGTATTGAGTTCCAGGCTGACCATGCCGCCCTGCACATAGGACGTCGGCACATCGCGCTCGACGATCGCCCCGTTGGGGATGATGCCGCCATTCAACTGGTTCACCTGAACGCTCGCGCCCCCCTGCGAGGCGCCCGCGCCACCCACCAGAAGGTTGCCCTGGGCC
>JAKDMO010000323.1 GCA_030452305.1 Alcaligenaceae bacterium
CAGTCACGACCCCGCACTGGTACAGGCCTGTGGGGCACGCATCATCAGCATCGCCGGACTGCGCTCATCCGAAAGCGCAGCCCCCACGCCTTAGCGCGTTCGTCAGTCGCCAACCGTAATAACAACTTTTCCGAAATGAGTGCCACTACGCAACCATGCATAGGCGTCGGCTGCCTGCTCAAAATCAAACACCCGATCGATGACGGGCTTGAGCTGATGGGCTGAAATCGCCTTGGTCATCGCAGCAAACATGGCGTGACTGCCGACATAGACGCCATTCAGGCGTACGGCCCGCGAAATCAAAGGCAGTGGGTTGATAGCCCCGACGCCTGACACCAGGCCAATGGTGGCAACCGTCCCGCCGACACGCACGGTTTGCAAAGACTGCTCAAGTGTTCCGGCGCCGCCGACTTCAACGACCAGGTCGACACCGAGACCTTCGGTCAGCCGCAGCACTTCTTTCGACCACTCTGGCGTATCGCGATAGTTGATGGTGTGACTGGCGCCCATCTGCCGCACACGCTCGAGTTTATCGTTGCTGCTGGAAGTTTGAATAACCGTGGCGCCCATGGCACGGGCGAACTGCAATGCGAATATCGAAACACCCCCCGTGCCCTGCAGCAGAACGGTTTGCCCCGCACTGATCCTGCCAATGTCCACCAAGGCCTGCCAGGCGGTAAGCGCAGCACATGGCAGCGTGGCGGCCTCTGCGTAGCTGAGGTGATCGGCGAACTTCAGTGCAGCGCGCTCTGGCAGCACCACGTACTGCGACAACATGCCATCCACCGACCCGCCCAGCGACGACAATACCCCGGCTTCGGTAATCTGACCCGCTGACCAATCAGGGAAAAACGCACCGGTCACCCGATCACCAACCTGCAGGGAAGTGACCCCCGGCCCGACCGCGCTGATTTCACCCGAACCGTCGGACAATGGAATCACATTGGCTTTGGCCGACCTCCCGTAGGCGCCATCCATAATCAGCAGGTCACGGTAATTCAGGGATACGGCATGAACGCGTATCAGCACTTCCCCATACCCGGGATTAGGCTGGGCGCGTTTGTCATTCAGCGCGAGCGAGAGGCCGCCTTTGGCGGCGTGTAATTCGTAGGCTTTCATAGTCACAGTTTCCAATTTATTGGCGGATACATCCACCTCTGTGCGTAGGCAATTCGAAATCGCATGAAAACATGCGACTTGCGACGGAAAATGATGCCATATATGCTATCAAACATGATAGCGATTGTCCTCGATACCGATGTGTTTGTTTCGGGCCTACGTTCTGAAGGCGGCGCATCACGTGAAGTGCTACGCCGTATCTTGCTTGGCAAATACTTGCCATTATTCGGCAATGCGTTGTGGCTTGAGTACGAAGACCTACTCGGACGACTCGTCTGGACGGACATGACAACCGCTCAGGAGCGTCGCGAAGTTTTAGCCGCGCTTGCCCAAGCTGGACGCTGGGTATCAGTGTATTACGGCTGGCGGCCCAATTTGCCAGATGAAGCCGACAATCATCTCATCGAACTTGCCGTCGCCGGTGGTGCACAGGCCATTGTGACGCACAACGTCCGAGATGTGGCACGCGGAGAATTGGCCTGGGAAAACCTGCGGGCATTGACCCCCGCACAATGTTTGGAGAGTCTGCCATGAGCACACTGACAATACGTTTGCCGGACGATACCACTCAACGGCTGAAGACGCTAGCGCGTTCCCGCGGCCTTAGCGTTAACAAGTTAGTCGAAGAAATGAGTACCCAGGCCATTGCCGCATTTGATGTGGAAATGCGCTTCAAGACATTGGCTGCCGGTGCTGATCGGGAAAAAGCCCTTGCTATTCTCAAGCGGTTGGACGATGCAGGCTAGCAGGCGATTATCGTTGGCGGCTTCCCAACGATCAGCCCCCTTGCATTCGACGTCAAGACCACTCAATTTACAACTACTGCTGATATATTTTCCATAATGATA
>JAKDMO010000324.1 GCA_030452305.1 Alcaligenaceae bacterium
GTCCCGGGGGCCGCGACTGCATGCGAACCCGGTACCCGAGGTGCGTTCACCTGAGAGAGCCCTGTCAGTATTACGCACAATCCAGACGCACAAAGTGAGCTTCGATGGCCAGGCGCCGGTGGCCGGCCTCTCTGCCATCGATACTAAGTAGGTAGCGGTGCTTAACAGTCTAAAAATCAAGAAACCCGCTGCCAATGTCGTGGTGTTCATAGATCCCCACCTAGAAATTGATGGGGATCTATTCTCCAGGTACTGCGACTAAGCTCAAGACGGTGCTGGTCGGCTTGCAGTTCCATAGATGGTTCACCAGACATTCAAAGTGTTTGTCCAGCCGCCTATCACCAAATCGACTGGCAGCCAATTCTTGAACGATCCATTCTTTGGGCGGCATATTTGTAGACATAGAAAACGAGATTCTCGTTAAATTCGATATGAGCCACCTCCTTATATCTAGAAGTCACTTTAACTATACGAAGTATCAAGCTGAATTTGTGGGTAATTGCAACATTTTCCAGGCGCTTACTGTCCCGGTAGTTTATTGCGGAATAGGATCGGTAAATTGACCCAGCCATGCAGCAAAAATCTCACGAGCAGCTTGAGCAAGTTCTTGACCGTGGCTAGCTGCGTCTTGCCGGATTACGGCAGGATCAACACCGCATGCTGACAATTCATGCGCATGGCCAATCAGCCATCGTTCGATCTGCGTGTAATCGGCTTCCAGATGAAACTGCAGGCCCAATATCCTGGGGCCTAGGGAAAACGCCTGATTGGGAAAGCCGGATGTTGCTGCCAAACGGATCGCACCTTCGGGTATAGCGAACTGGTCACCATGCCAGTGCAAGACCGGGACAGCACCAATGCCTTGAAGAACCGAGTTTCTCCCCTGCCTCGTCAGCTCCAACGGGGCATAGCCGATTTCTGCCTGACCCGTGGATACCACCTCGGCCCCGAGGGCTTGAGCCATCAATTGAGCGCCCAGACAAATGCCCAAGGTTGGTTTGTCTTGTTGAAGCCGCGCAGCGATAGCTTGCTGCTCACTCAACAAGAAAGGATAACGCTCGGTCTCATAGACACCGATCGGCCCGCCGAGGATCACTACTAAATCTGCTGCAAGCAAGCCGCCCACGTCGATCAGGTGGACGCCGGCTTCTAAATAGCGGATTTCATACCCCCATTGAACCAATGCGGGGGCCAAAATACCCAGGTCTTCAAAAGCAACATGGCGGACAACCAGAGCTACCGGTTTCATTTTGGCAGCCCTGATTCAAGCTCATCTAATTTCACAGCGCACCATTCAACACGCGTTACCGCACCTGGGCCAGTTGGTCCAGGATCCCCGGGTTCTCTAGCGTCGAGACGTCCTGCGTCACCGGCTCGCCCTTGGCTACCACACGCAACAGGCGGCGCATGATCTTGCCCGAGCGCGTCTTGGGCAGGTTCTCGCCAAAACGGATTTCACGCGGCTTGGCAATCGGCCCAATTTCCTTGGCTACCCAGTCGCGCAGCGTCTTCGCCATGGCATCGGCATCGGCCCCGGTCGGCATATCGCCGTTGAGCACCACAAAGGCCACCACGGCCTCACCCGTGGTCGCATCAGGGCGACCCACCACGGCCGCCTCGGCCACCAGTTCGTGCGCCACCAGGGCCGACTCGACTTCCATCGTGCCCAGCCTGTGGCCCGACACGTTCAGCACGTCGTCGATGCGCCCCATGATCCAGAAATAACCGTCCTTGTCGCGTTGTGCGCCATCACCGGCCAGGTAATAGCCCTTGAGCTCGGGCGGAAAGTAGGTCTTTTTGAAGCGCTCGGGATCGCCCCAGATGGTGCGGATCATCGAGGGCCAGGGCTTGCGGATCACCAGGAACCCGCCCTTGCCGCGTTCGACCGCTTCGCCCGTCTCGTCCACGATGGCCGCGTCGATGCCGGGCAGCGGCAGCGTGCACGAACCGGGCTTC
>JAKDMO010000325.1 GCA_030452305.1 Alcaligenaceae bacterium
CCCCGCAAGACGTTGCACGTCGTGCAGGATCGCTTTCGCTACGGCAGCACCGAGCCCGAACGGATCATGGAGGCCCTGGAAATCGCGCTCAACCAGGGCAATGGACGGCTGACCGTCTACGCACAACTCGATGAGGGCGAGCGGGCCTGGCAATTCAGCTCGCAACTGCACTGCGCCCATTGCGATATCAGCTATGGCACACCCCTGCCCAGCTCTTTTTCTTTCAACTCGCCCCTGGGCGCGTGCGAAATGTGCCGGGGCTTCGGGCGCGTTATCGGCATCGACTACGGCCTGGTCATCCCCGATCCGCGCCGCACACTGCGCGAAGGCGCCATGAAACCATGGCAAACCGCCAGTTACAAGGAATGCCAGGCAGAAATGGAGCGCTACGCACCCGCCGCCGGTGTGCGCCTGGACACCCCCTGGAGTGAACTGAGCGAGGCCGAGCGGGACTGGGTCATCGGCGGCGCATCGGACTGGAAGGGCGGCCGATCGGCATGGAAGCACCAGTGGTACGGCGCCCAACGCTTTTTCGACTGGCTGGAATCGCGCGCCTACAAGATGCACGTGCGCGTGCTGCTGTCCAAATACCGCAGCTACACACCCTGCCCCACGTGCCTGGGCGCCCGCCTCAAGCCCGAAGCCACGCTCTGGCGCCTGGGCCGGGATACCTCTGCAATCGAGGGATATCCACGTTTCATGCCGGCCGATGTGTCATGGACGCGGGCGCAGCTCGACACCCTGCCGGGCCTGGGACTGCACGATCTGATGCGTTTGCCCCTCGAGCGCGTGCGTGATGTCTTCGACACCATTCATTTCAGCCAGGCCATGGATGAGGCGCTACACCAGTTGATGGATGAGGTGCGCACCCGACTGAAATTTCTGTGTGACGTCGGCCTGGGTTACCTGTCGCTCGACCGGCAAAGCCGCACGCTATCGGGCGGTGAGGTACAACGCATCAACCTCACCACCGCACTGGGAACCTCTCTGGTCAACACCCTGTTCGTACTGGATGAGCCCTCGATCGGTCTGCACCCGCGCGACATCCACCGTATTGTCGAAGTCATGCACCGGCTGCGCACCCATGGCAACACCCTGGTCGTCGTCGAGCACGATCCGCAGGTTATGGTCGCCGCCGACCGTATCCTGGACATCGGCCCGGGGCCGGGCGAGCGTGGCGGGCAAATCATGTTCGACGGCACGCCGGCGGCGCTTGCCCGCACCGACACGCTGACGGGCCGTTACCTCAGTGGCCGGATGCACATCGACGCACCGCGCCCCCTGCCCGTTACCGACAGCACCCCGCGCCTGTTGCTCGAAGGCGTGCGCGCAAACAACCTGCGCAATGTGGACGTATCCATCCCGCTGGGGCGCCTGGTCTGCCTGACCGGGGTATCCGGTTCGGGCAAATCCACCCTGATCCAGGATGTGCTGTATCCCGCCATGCTCAAGCACATGGGCCGCCCCACCGAGGCGGCCGGAGAATATGACGCACTGTTGGGCGCCGAACAACTCGCCGACATCGTACTGGTGGACCAGTCGCCGATCGGCAAGACCGCGCGCTCGAACCCCGCAAGCTATGTGGGCGCCTTTGACGCCATCCGCAAACTGTTTGCCCAGGCGCCGCTTTCCCGCGAACGCGGCTACATGCCGGGAACCTTCAGCTTCAATACCGGCGATGGCCGCTGCCCGGGTTGCGGCGGCACCGGCTTCGAGCATGTCGAAATGCAATTCCTTTCGGACGTCTACCTGCGTTGCCCGGACTGCAACGGCAAGCGCTTCCGGCCGGAAATCCTCGAAGTCGAACTCGAGCACATGGGCCGCAGCGCATCGATCTCTGACGTGCTGGACATGACGGTGCACGAAGCCACGGAATTTTTCAAGGGCTTGCGCGATGTGCAGTGGGCACTGGCGCCACTGGCTGATGTCGGACTGGAATACGTGCGTCTG
>JAKDMO010000128.1 GCA_030452305.1 Alcaligenaceae bacterium
CGCAACCCCCACGGGCCATTTTCCCCTGCCCTGCTCTCTACACTCGAGGCCGGCGTATCCTCGGCTCTGGCCGAGGACGTGGGTACGTGGGATGTCACGGGCCTGCTGATACCGGACGGCCAAACTGAAAGCGCACGCGTCATCGTGCGCGAGCAGGCGGTACTGTGCGGCGCACCGTGGTTCGAAGCCGTCATGCATCATGTGAACGAGCACATCGTTGTCGAATGGGCTTTCGCCGAAGGCGATCTGATGCCCGCCGATGCGGTGGTGTGCCGCATGCGCGGTCCGGCGCGCGCCCTGCTGACAGCCGAGCGCACCGCGCTGAACTTCCTGCAGCTGTTCTCGGGAATCGCCTCGGCGACACGCCACTATGTGGACCTGGTGCAGGGCACCCGGGCAAACATCCTCGACACCCGAAAGACCCTGCCGGGCCTGCGCCTGGCTGAAAAATATGCGGTACGCGTCGGTGGCGGCCACAATCAGCGGATTGCGCTCTACGACGGCATCCTGATCAAGGAAAACCACATCGCTGCGGCCGGCGGGATCGCTGCCGCCTTGCGTGCTGCGCAGGCCCTGCCCCATCAGGTCCCCATTCAGATCGAGGTCGAGTCTCTGGCCGAACTGGACCAGGCCCTCAAAGCCGATGCGACCTCGGTGCTGCTGGATAATTTCAGCCTGGACGATATGGCCCGCGCCGTACAGGTCACGGCGGGTCGGGCGCTGCTCGAAGCCTCGGGCGGCATCACCCACGCTACCGTTTCAGCGATTGCGCAAACAGGTGTGGACCGGATTTCGGTGGGCAGCCTCACCAAGGACGTCCGCGCCACCGATTACTCGATGCGCCTGATCCCCGAATCCGCCTAACGGAAGCCTTCCTCGGGGGTCAGCACGGTGGGCAGGGCCTTGGGCAGCACCCAGGGGTAATCCTGGCAGTAGTGCAGCCCCCGGCTTTCCTTGCGCAATAAGGCTGACTCTACGACCAGGGCCGCGACCTGGACCAGATTGCGGCACTCCAGCAAGGCGCTGGTGACGCGATAGCTCTGGTAGTAGTCCTCGATTTCCTGATCCAGCATCACAACACGCTGGCGCGCCCGCAGCAAACGTTTTTGCGTGCGCACAATCCCGACATAGTTCCACATCAAGCGACGCACCTCGTCCCAGGCATGGGTGACCAGGACTGCCTCCGCCGCATCGCGTACGCGGCTGTCGTCCCAGGCCGGCACGTCGGCCTGTGTGTAGTATCGCGTGCTGTCCTGCTGATCGATGTGGTGGGCAGCGTTGCGCCCGATCACCAAGCACTCCAGCAGTGAATTACTGGCCAGCCGGTTGGCGCCGTGCAGGCCCGTGTAACCCGTTTCGCCCACGGCATATAGGCCGGGAATATCGGTGCACCCGTCCAGGTCGATCACCACCCCGCCGCAGGTAAAGTGCATGGCCGGGACGACGGGTATGGGCTCGCGCGTCATATCGATGCCGAACTCCAGGCAACGTGCATAAATAGTGGGAAAGTGTTCCTGAATGAAGGCTGCCGGCCGGTGGCTGATGTCCAGATCCACGTGGGTGAGGCCGTGTTTCTTGATCTCGAAATCGATGGCCCGCGCCACGACATCGCGCGGCGCGAGTTCCAGTCGTTCGTCATGCCATTCCATGAATCGTTTGCCCGCGTCGAGCCCCGCACCCGCAGGCAGACGCAGTACACCACCCTCGCCGCGCACGGCTTCGGAAATCAGGAAGGACTTGGCCTTGGGGTGGTACATGCAGGTGGGATGAAACTGCATGAATTCCATATTCGCCACCCGGCAGCCTGCGCGCCAGGCCATGGCGATCCCGTCACCAGTGGAGGTATCGGGGTTGCTGGTGTGCAGATAGACCTTTCCAGCCCCGCCGGTCGCCAGCACCACCTGCCCAGCCAGAACGGTCTCGACCCTGTCGTGCTGGTCATCGTAGACATAGGCGCCCAGACAGCGCGCCAGCTGACGATCATCGTCGTCGCTCACGATCCGGCTGGTGATGAGTTCGACGGCCGAATGGTGTTCCAGCAGTGTGATGTTGTGATGCGCCCTGACCTGCTGCTCAAGGGTGAGCTGCACCATATGCCCGGTCTCGTCGGCGGCATGGATGATGCGCCGTTGACTGTGGCCGCCCTCGCGGGTCAGATGAAAACCGAGTTCCGCCCCCTGGTCCTGGGTAAACGGCACGCCCAGGTCGATCAGCCAATCGATGGCCGAGCGCGCATGCTCGACGATATGGCGCGTAGCCTCGACATCGCATAGTCCGGCGCCGGCCTTCAGGGTATCGGCGATATGCTCGTCATGACTGTCCTGGGAATCCAGCACGGCGGCAATCCCGCCCTGGGCCCAGTTGCTTGCCCCATCGAGCAGCGCCTTTTTGGACAGCACGGCGACCTTTTTATCCGCCGCCAGGTGCAAGGCGACAGTCAATCCCGCCAGGCCGCTGCCGACGATCAATACGTCAAATTCCATCCCCGGATCCCCGATCTCTACTCAGATTGTGCTGCGATCATACTGCAGAACACACCCCATCGCGTCAGCCGCAAGCGCCCTGGTAGCCGCAGTGCGTGCAGAACTGGCAGCCGTCCTTTTTGATGACGCGGTGCAAATGGCACTCGGGGCACTCGGCGCCCATCATGGCCATTGGCGCAGGCGCCTGCGGGCGCGGTGCCTCGTCGATTTCGGCCTGGACCACACCCATCTGCTCGATGGGTTCGCCCTGCTCGTTCAGTATGCCCAGCATCGTATAGCGATGAATCACCAGGCGTGCGACATAGGCCTCGGTCGAGGGGAAGGCGCTGGATTTTTCGCTGTCCGGCACACGGGCCAGGAAATCGCTTTGTGCCTCAGCGTATTTCAGGAGCTTGCGCAGCTTCATGCCGATCCAGGCTGGATCAACAATGCGCATGTCCAGGCTCAACAGCTTGAACAGGCCCTCGAAGGCACGGGGAAATTTGCCGGCCCCCCAGACCGAATACGGCCGTGTGGAGCCGTCAGGCAGGCGCAGTTCCTTCATCATCAGGACGAAATCATCGCCTGTGACCGGATTCAGCACATCGCATATCCAGCCCATGGTGCCGTCGGTACCGGTCTTGGGTTCGCGCGGGGCGATCAGGGCATCCATCATCGCGGAGCCGTCGGCGCCGGTCTGGACCGATCCGGCCGCCAGGCTGCGGTGGCGAAAGCCCACCAGGCGAGACAGCGCCGCCACGGATGAAGGCATCCAGATAGGCTCACCGGTTTCCGGATCGAGGATCTGGAAGGACGAACCATTGGTGCGCGACAGAACCTCGAGCTTGCGGTTCAGCCAGGGCGTGTCGTCGGTGTACATATCCAGGCTGAGCATTTTTGCAATCGAACCCAGGCCGCGCGGCGGGCGCGCACCATTGACCCAGACCTCGAACGGCCGATTCGCCAGATCCGAGACAAAGACCACAAAGCTGCCTTCAGGGGTTTCGATCGTATCAGAGGCCCAGGCCGAGGCCCCGCGCGGCAGGCGCGGCCGGCTGGGCCAGCGCAAGCTGTTCAGTACGGGCTCGATCGTGCGCTTGAGGATCAGGCGGCGGTCGGCTTCGTCCAGCGAAATCGCCTCGGGCTGAGCCTCGACTGCGGGGGCCACCGACAGGACTGCGGCGCGTTTGCCGCTGGGGCGATAAGTGGTGATGCCCTTCAGGCCGAGCTTCCAGGCCTGCATGTACAGATCCTTGAAGTCCTCGTAGGGGTAATCGGCCGCCACGTTCACGGTCTTTGAAATCGCTGCGTCGACGTGGTCCTTGACCGCTGCCACCATCAGTGCGTGGTCCTTGGCGGAAATTTCGAGCGCGGTGCGGAAATACTGAGGCAAGGACCCCGATACATCACCGCCCATCAGGCGATACAGACGGTAGGCATGATCCTCGACTGCGTAATCCTGCTTGCTGCCGTCGCCCATGCGCTTGGTGCGCGTGTACGTCCACGAGAATGGCGGTTCGATGCCGTTCGAAGCATTGTCAGCAAAGGCCAGGGAAATCGTGCCGGTCGGTGCGATCGAGGTCAGGTGGCTGTTGCGGATACCGTGTTCCGCAATGGCTGCGCGCACATCGGCAGGCAGGCGTGCGGCAAATCCGCTGCGCAGATAGGCATCGGCCTCGAACACTGGGAACGCACCGCGCTCCTTGGCCAGCCCCGCCGAGGCGCGATAGGCCGCTGCGGCGACCTCCTGGCAGAAACGTGCGGCCATCTGGCGGGCCGAGTCGGAATCATAGGCGAGTTTCAGCATGATCAGCGCGTCACCCAGGCCCGTCACACCCAAACCCACGCGACGTTTCTGGGCAGCCTCGTGCGCCTGCTCGGGCAAGGGCCACACCGTCGCATCCAGCACATTGTCGAGCATGCGCACGGCCACGGCGGTGATCTCGGCCAGAGCAGCCCAGTCGACATCGGGCTCGCCTTCCAGACCGAAGGGATGGCGCACGAAACGCGTCAGGTCGATCGACCCCAGGCAGCAGCAGCCGTAGCCGGGCAAAGGCTGCTCGCCGCAAGGATTGGTGGCGTCGAGCTCCTCGACATAGTGCAGATTGTTTTCCCGATTGATCTGGTCATAGAACAGGACACCGGGTTCTGCGTAATCGTAGGTCGAACGCATGATGGCGTCCCACAACTCGCGCGCGCGGATTTCCTTGTAGACCCACAGGCCGTCGTCTCGCCGGTAGGCGCCCGCAGCCTTGCCCTCGTCGCTGGGCTCGGCCTTGTGCACGAGGGGGAACGTCGTGTCGTCCTGCACGGCACGCATGAATTCATCGGTCACATTGACCGAGACGTTGAAATTGGTGAGTTCGCCACTGGTTTGCTTGGCCAGGACAAAACCCTCGATATCCGGGTGGCTGACATCAAGCACACCCATCTGGGCGCCACGCCGCGCCCCTGCGGATTCGACGGTTTCGCAGGATCGGTCGAACACCCGCATATAGGACACGGGCCCCGAGGCCTTTGATGCCGTGCCTTTCACGGCCGCGCCCGACGGGCGGATATGGCTGAAGTTATACCCGACGCCACCGCCCCGACGCATGGTCTCGGCAGCCTTCTGCAAGGCATCGTAGATGCCTGGGCGCCCATCGACGGAGCCGGACACCGAATCGCCCACGGGCTGGACGAAACAATTGATCAAAGTGGCGGACAGATCGGTACCCGCAGCCGAATTGATGCGACCGGCAGGAATGAATCCACGCTGCTGCGCATCCAGGAACAGTGCCTCGTAGTGCTTGCGGCGGGCGGGCTTTTCCTGGGCGGCCAACGCACGCGCCACACGCTGCTGGATTTCAGTGATGCTGGTTTCCCCACCCTTGGCGTATTTTTCCTGAAGAACTTCAATGGAAATCGGCTGGGGCTCAAGCCCCGATAACTGATGTGCTCTCTTCATGGTGGTTCCGCTGGTTTAGGGGTGAAAAATGAAAAACCCTGCTCGAAGCGCCTCGCAGGCAGCGTTCGGGCAGGGTGTCTGCCGCCGTGCAATTATTGCGGCGCGCCTGCCATCAGCCAGTCTACAACGACCTTGATGTCGGCGTCGCTGATTCCCGCATTGGCCGGCATGGGAATCGGCCCCCACACCCCGGAACTGCCTTCCTTGATGTGCTTGGCCAGTTGTGCTGCGGCGGCGGGGTCGCCCTTGTATTTGGCCGCAATGTCGGTGTAGCCGGGGCCGACTACCTTATGGTCGATTGCATGGCAGGCCAGGCAGGCGTTCTTGTTCAGGATGTCTTTGACCTGCGCGGTATCCGCCTGCGCGTTTGCAGTTGCAGCGAACGCCAAAAGCGGCGCACACAAGGCGATAGCAGTGAATTTCATAGGTGAATCTCTCTTCAAACAAGGGCCCCTGCCCGACCCGCACAAGTATAGTCCAGGCCTTGGCGGCGACATTTGATCGACATCAATCCGGGTGGGGGATTTGCACGGCGATCGGCCGACGCGGTCGAATTGCCGCCCGGTTCAGTCCATAATAAAGTTTTACCCAAACTTTGCAGGATCTGAGGCCATGACCCCGTATGAACCTTCCCCCGATTGGCGGATCAGCCAGTGGTTCAACACCGACGAGCTCCTGAACCCAGGTGCCTTGCGCGGCTACGTGGTCGTCGTGCATGCGTTTCAGATGCTGTGCCCGGGCTGTGTATCACACGGTATCCCGCAGGCCAAGGCCATCCACCAGGCATTTCCACCCAATCGTGTCCGCGTAATCGGCCTGCACACGGTATTCGAGCATCACGAGGCGATGGGCCCCACTGCGCTGAAGGCATTCATACACGAATACCGCCTGAATTTCCCGATCGGGATTGACGAGGCCGACCCCAAGGGCAATCCGATTCCGCTGACCATGCAGGCCTATCGGCTGCAGGGCACCCCCAGCCTGATTATCCTGGACAAATCAGGCGACATCCGTCTGCACCACTTTGGCCGGATGGATGATTTGCGCGTGGGCGCCGTGATCGGTCAGCTTTTGACCGAGGGGTCTGAATCCGGCTCGTCAACGTAAGGCGGGCGTGCCGCCTGTGCGGGCGGCACGCCCTGATCCGTCGGGCGGAAAAAGCCGGCCAGCAGATCAATCGGCACAGGAAACACCAGGGTCGAGGACTTGTCCCCGGCAACTTGGGTCAGGGTTTCCAGATAGCGCAATTGCATCGCAGAAGGTTCCTTCGCCAGGGTATGCGCGGCATCCTGCAGGGCCTGCGCAGCCTGCCGCTCGCCTTCCGCATGGATCACTTTGGCGCGCCGGTCACGCTCGGCCTCGGCCTGCCGTGCCATGGCACGCACCATGGTCTCGTTCAGATCGATATGCTTGATTTCGACATTGGTGACCTTGATTCCCCACGAATCCGTTTGGGCATCCAGAATGGCCTGCACATCCAGGTTCAACTTTTCGCGCTCGGTCAGCATTTGATCGAGCTCGTGCTTGCCCAGCACAGCGCGTAGTGTGGTCTGCGCAAGCTGGCTGCTGGCTTCCAGGTAGTGTTCGACCTGAATGATGGCCTTTTCGGGTGCGACAACCCGGAAATACACGACCGCATTGACCTGAACCGATACGTTATCGCGCGAAATCACGTCCTGTGGCGGGATATCCAGCGTTATGACACGCAAATCGACCCGGACCATTTGCTGCACAAGGGGGATCACGATCACCAGGCCCGGCCCCTTGACCCCGGTGAACCTGCCCAGGGTAAAGATCACACCCCGTTCGTACTCGCGCATGATGCGAAAGATCTTGATAAAGATGAAGACCAGAACAATCAGGACGATCAGGCTGAGCCCGTAGTCCATATCCAGAAAAATCATGATTCCCCCCTGACCGGAATGTGGATCCCGTCGTTGATGCGAATGACCTCGAGTGTCAGGCCGTCAACGGCCTGTACCCTGACGGTGTCCCCCGGAATGACTCGCTGCGTACAGCGTACCCGCCAGATTTCACCCCGAACCAGTGCATACGCGCGTCCGTGTGCGTCCGAGGTCTCGGTCACCTCGCCCGTCATGCCCGGCAGTTCTTCGTTGCCGCCATGCACGCGCATGCGATGCGCCTGAATGCCCATGACCACCACCAGCAACAGTATCAGGCCCAGGCCTGCCAGCGCATAGAGGCTGTTCATCCCCGCGTACAGCGCGATCATGATGGCGGAGCCCCCCTAAGTATGATGTTTGTGCGCGTAGTGATTCATCTCGTCGGCCAGAATCACCGCTTGGTTGTGTTTGGGGTCTTTTGCCCCATACACCAATGTGATCGGGCGGCGCACGCCGGCCGCCTCGAATACCTCGCCCATTTTTTCCTGCTGGACGGGTTCGTGCAATTCCGACGTATAGCTGTCGCGGAATCCATCCCAGTGCTCGACCTTGTGACCGAACCACTTGCGCAGATCAGGGCTG
>JAKDMO010000129.1 GCA_030452305.1 Alcaligenaceae bacterium
CCCCAGTTCAATCTCTTTTTGAATGCACTTTTGACAGTTAATATTGCATATATGGAATATTTCAGGCGCAGCGGAACCGCTGATGGCAGGCACCGGATCGTAAGGCACGAGAAATGACTCAGACAAAACCCATACCTATATTCAAGCTATACGGAGGCCGCGAGGAATGGCCGACACCCGACCTGATTCACTGCGAAACCATCGCCTCACGTAGCGAGTTGCACAATTGGAATATACGCCCCCATCGGCATACCGGTCTTTACCAGATCCTGTACCTGAATAGCGGTCGAGCCGTCATCCGACTCGATGACAGCCGGCATGCGGTGGGCGCAGCACACATTATTGAAATTCCGCACACCTTCGTCCACGGATTTGAGTTCGACCACGACTGCACAGGATTCGTGACCACCATCGCCTATCCGCTGTTCACACAATTGCTGCGCAATCTGGACGACAGTGCCCCCCTGCCCGCCACACCGCATATCCATCGGATCAGGGGGCGTGATGACCAGGACACACTGCGTCGCACATTCACCCGCCTGCATGCCGAATACACCGGCCAGGCGCCCTACCGCAGCGTGCAACTCGAAGCCATGCTGACTCTGATTCTAGTCTGGCTGCGGCGCAATCAGCCACAGGATCCGCACAGCGCACCGCCACGCCGAAGCCAGGCGCATTTCGAGCGTTTCAGCGAATTGGTCGAACGCACCCACGCATCACGGCATGACGTTGCCTTTTATGCCGCACAACTGGGCATGAGCCCGGCGCATCTAAACGTCATCACACGCGGTCACTCGGGCAAATCACCACTGGAACTGATCCACGAGCGCCTGCTGCTGGAGGCGCGACGCAGCCTGGTCTACACCACGATGTCGATCAGTGAAATTTCCTACGGACTGGGGTTTTCGGAACCGGCGTACTTCACCCGCTTTTTCAAGAAGGCCACCAGCCTGTCACCCAAGGCGTTCCGGCAGCATGCCGGAACGCTGGCCTCACAGTAAGGACCGCAGCGAATCTGCGTTATTGGCCTTCGAGGAAGCTCTTGAGCTTGTCGGCGCGGCTGGGATGGCGCAGTTTGCGCAAAGCCTTGGCCTCGATCTGGCGAATGCGTTCGCGCGTCACGTCGAATTGCTTTCCAACTTCCTCGAGGGTCTGGTCGGTGCTCATTTCGATCCCGAAACGCATGCGCAAGACCTTCGCCTCGCGCGGCGTCAGCGAATCCAGGACTTCCTTTACCACGTCGCGCATCGAACCATGCAAGGCAAAGTCCGAAGGCGATACCGTACCGGTATCCTCGATGAAATCGCCAAGATGCGAATCATCATCGTCGCCAATCGGCGTTTCCATGGAAATCGGTTCTTTGGCGATTTTCAGGATTTTGCGGATCTTGTCCTCTGGCATATCCATTTTCTGGGCCAGAGTCGCGGGATCCGGTTCGGCCCCCGTTTCCTGCAGGATCTGACGATTGATGCGATTCATCTTGTTGATGGTTTCGATCATATGGACCGGAATACGGATCGTGCGTGCCTGGTCTGCGATTGAACGCGTGATCGCCTGGCGGATCCACCAGGTCGCGTAGGTCGAAAATTTGTAGCCGCGCCGATACTCGAACTTATCGACCGCCTTCATCAGGCCGATATTGCCTTCCTGGATCAGGTCCAGGAACTGCAGGCCACGATTGGTGTATTTCTTGGCGATGGAAATCACCAGACGCAGGTTCGCCTCGGTCATTTCGCGCTTGGCCTTGCGGGCCTTGGCCTCGCCGGTCGCCATGCGCTTGTTGACATCCTTCAGGTCCTTCAGGGGGAGCACGACACTGCGCTGCAGGTCGATGAGTTTCTGTTGGATTTCCTGCACGGCGGGCACATGGCGTTCCAGTGTCTCGGAATAGGCGCGGCCTGCGGCGACTTCGTCGGTGACCCAATCCAGCTGGGTTTCATTACCGGGAAAGGCCTTGATGAAATGCGCACGTGGCATGCCGGCACGCGTGACACAAATCTGCATGGCCGTGCGCTCGAGCGCGCGAACCTCGGCAACCTGCGCACGCAGGGTGTCGGCCAGGCGTTCGACCATTTTCGCGGTAAAGCGCACACCCATGAGTTCCTTATGGATCGCTTCACGCGCGGTAGTGTAGTTTTCGGACTTATAGCCTTCGGTCTCGAAGGCCTTGCGCATCCGCTCGAACCAGGTCGAGACAAGCTCGAATTTCTTGAGCGATTTGGTGCGCAGATACTCGAGCTGCTTGCTGCTCATGCCACCGGCGGGGCCGTCGTCGTTCTCGTCCTCGGCGGTGACGCCGGAACCGGCGTAGTCCTCGCCTTCCTCGTCGATCAGGCCGTCGACGACTTCGTCGATCTGCGCCACACCGTCGCGTACGCGCTGGATATGGGCGAGGATTTCGTTGACCGTCGTCGGGCAGGCGGCAATGGCCATGACCATATGCTTGAGGCCGTCTTCGATGCGCTTGGCGATCTCGATTTCGCCTTCGCGGGTCAGCAGCTCGACCGTGCCCATTTCGCGCATGTACATGCGGACCGGGTCGGTCGTGCGTCCGAAATCGGAGTCCACGGTGGTGAGCGCCGCCTCGGCTTCGTCCTCGACATCATCATCGCTGGACGCCATGGGCGCGTTATCGCTCATGAGCAGGGTTTCGGCATCCGGAGCCTGGTCATAGACCGAGATCCCCATGTCGCTGAAGGTGCTGATGATGCCGTCGATCGCCTCGACATCCACGAGGTCATCGGGCAGATGATCGTTGATCTCGCCATAGGTCAGGTAACCGCGATCCTTGCCGAGCTTGATCAGGATCTTGAGGCGATTGCGCCGGGCTTCTTGTTCCTCGGGCGTCATCTGGCTGCGCGAAGGAACGTCCTTTTCGCCCTTGCCGCGCTTGCCGCGCTTGGGCAGGGGCTTGAGATCCGGGATGACCTCGCCGCTATCACCCTGATCGTCCGCGTAGTCTGCTGCGTCGTTGCCTGCCTTTGAGGGGCGCCCGGGCTTGCGGCCAGAAGGCACCTTGGCGGCACGTTTGACGGCTTTCTTTGGGGCGGCCTTTGCCGCGCCGGCTGTCTTGGCGGCAGACGCGCCTGCGGCGGTCTTTGTGCCTGCTGCAGCCTTTGCGGTGGTTTTTGCAGCAGTCTTTGTCGCGGTTTTGGTCGCTGCAGTCTTGCGAGCCGTGGTTTTGGTGACGGGAGCCTTGGTCGCCGCAGCCTTGGTGGCCGCCGGTTTGGCCACAGTACCGGCCTTACCGGCAGACTTGGCCGCAGCAGTTTTGCTCGTCGCGGTTTTCCTGGCGGCGGCCCCTCCGACCTTCACGGCCGAATCCAGCTCTGTGCCGGCTACAGTCGTGGTTTTTTTGGCCGCCTTTTTGGCTGCCGGAGAAGTTTTACCAGTTCCTTGGGTCATAGTCGCTTCCGTAAACGCATCGGCATCGGATTCAGGCCCATGCCGGGCGGGCAAGAACATGCCGTGTGTGAAAGTTCCGTGCAAATGGCCACAATATCCGCACGTTACTTATTGAAAATCGTATATTTTACTTCACTTGTCGCGAAGTTTCACTAAGCAGCCGGGCCAGTCGCCGCCCCAGATCCTGATAGCGCGTCCGATCCGCCTCGGAGGACAGCCCCGAGGCAATCAGCGCATTTTGCTCGGCACGCACGACCTGCAACTCGATCTGCCGCAAAGCGTCATTCCATTCAGCCTGCGGATCCGGCAATTCGTCCTGCTCGAGCAGTTCGCCTGATAAATCGGTGAGCACCTGCGCTAGGTCGGACTCGGGCTCGGCGCTTTCCAGCAAGGCGCCTGCATGGCAGGCCCCCGTCTCGCCCACAAGCGCAATCAGTTCCTGTACAAGCAACAGATGGGGGCTACGGGCCAAAAGTTCAAGCTGCTGATCCCCCAGATCGGCCACCAACTGCGGTGAAGTCAATAAAAGACGCAGCAAGCGCCCGGCCATCGGCGTCACACGGCGACTGCCCGAGGCATGTCGCGCACGTCTGGGCGCAGGTTCGCGACGGCCCTGGCTACCGGACCCGGGGCCGGGCGCATCCTCGCGCACGGTTCCAGCATCCTCGCGCACGGTTCCAGTGACTGCGACCGATGCCGACTCTTGGGGTACGGCCCGTGCGGCAGGCTCGACCTTGGCAAGCATTTGCGCGAGTTCCTCGGGCGTCAAGCGCACCGCACGTGCAAATTCGCGTTCGAGCTGCAGGCGAAACCCCCCTTCCGGGATCTGCTCGAAGAGCGGACGCGCCTCATGCACGCACGCCGCGCGACCCTCGGCCTCATCCAGATCATGACGCCCGCCCAACTCTTCGAGCATGAAGCGCGACAAAGGAATCGCTTCAGCCAGGTATGCCCGAAACGCCGGTGTTCCATAGGCGCGAATGTACGAATCCGGGTCCTGCCCCTCAGGCAGAAACAGAAAACGCATGGCGACGTTCTCGGTCGCCCACGGCAGGCAGGCAGTCAGTGCACGCCACGCGGCCTTGCGCCCCGCCTGATCGCCGTCAAAGGCAAACACCACACAATCACTGGCACGCAACAGCTTCTGAACGTGCGTGCCCGTCGTCGATGTGCCCAGGGTCGCTACCGCGTTGTCCAGACCATGCTGTGCGAGGGCCACCACATCCATATAGCCCTCGACGACCAGAACGCAGCCTTCCTTGCGGATACCGGCACGCGCCTCGTGCAGACCGTAAAGCTCATGCCCTTTTGAAAACAGGCTGGTTTCGGGCGAATTCAGATACTTGGGCTCGCCCTTGTCCAGAATCCGTCCACCAAAACCAATCAGCGCGCCACGCATATTGCGGATCGGAAACATGATCCGCGCACGAAAGCGGTCATGACGCCGCCCGTCGTCCGATTCGATAACGAGCCCGGATTCCAGCAGCGCCGGATCGTCGTAACGCGAAAATACGGCAGCCAGGCCACGGCGATCCGAGCCGGCCCATCCCAAACCGAAACGGGCCGCGATGTCACCGGTCAGGCCGCGCCGCTTCAGATACGAAATGGCCTCGGGCGAGTGCTTGAGTCCCTGCTGATAATGGGCCTGGGCCTGCTCCAGAATCTGCTGCTGAGCTGAAATTTCCTGTTTGCGCTGCTGATCGGCAGCCCGTTGGCGCGGGCTGCGGGGCTCCTCGGGTACGGTCATTCCCACGCCGGAGGCCAGGCTGCGCACGGCCTCGGGGAAACTCGCGCCGGTATGCTCGGTCAGGAATCGGATGGCGCTGCCATGGGCACCGCAACCAAAGCAATGATAGAACTGCTTGGTCGGACTGACCGTGAAGGAGGGGGATTTTTCCTTGTGAAAAGGGCACAAACCCAACAGGTTTGCGCCCCCTTTTCGCAACTGCACATAACGCCCCACAACATCGACGATGTCTACGCGCGCCAGCAGCTCCTGGATAAAGGACTCAGGGATCAATCAATACATACGCGGGGGCAGTTGTTGGCTGCGGATGCGCTTGTAATGACGCTTGACCGCCGCAGCGTGCTTGCGCTTGCGCTCGGCCGTCGGCTTTTCATAGAATTCGCGCGAACGCAATTCAGTCAAAAGGCCGGTTTTTTCAATCGTGCGCTTAAAGCGCCGCAAAGCCGCTTCGAAAGGCTCGTTTTCTTTTAGACGAACAATAGGCATGTATTCCTAAGCCCTGTGTGATTAGTTTGGTTAAAGGTCAACGAAAGATTCTAGCATGGAAAACACTGCAAAGCTAAGACTATCGTGTCAATGGGGGTGTGCCGTACGTACGCCTTTGCGTATCCACGACACCAACTGATGCGGCCGCAAGCTGTCGTAATCCTCGAACGGCTGGTGAATCCAGGGGTTGGTGGGCAACTGCTCGACGAAGTAATCAGGCTGCACCTGAGCATGGCCCTTGAGCCACAGTACGCCGGTGCGCATTTCCTCGATCCCCGGAAACTGGGTCAGCAGGTGTTTCTGCACCTTGCTGAAGGTCAGACCGGTATCGACCATGTCGTCCAGCAACAATACGCGACCGTCGAGCGTTCCTCGGGTAATCGTAATGAATTGGGCAATATCAAGCTGCCCCTGCACCGTGCCGGCGGCTTCGCGATAGCTGCTGGTTGCAAGAATACCCAGCGGCACGTCATAAATGCGCGAGAGCACGTCCCCTACCCTGACGCCGCCACGTGCCAGGCACAGGATCTTGTCGAACGCCCATCCCGACTCGTGCACCATCAGCGCCAGGCGCTCGATCATGCCGTGGTAGTCTTCCCAACTTACCCATAGATCCCGGTCCGTGCTCGGCGGCAAATTCATAGTTTATTCCTGCTCGCTAGGTATGAAAAATGGAATCAGCCGTGAAATGGGTGCCGCAGGACAATGGTTTCGAGACGGTCCGGCCCGGTGGAAACCATATCGATAGGCACATCGCAGACCTCGGCAATGCGTTCAAGATAGCGGCGGGCATTGACCGGCAGCTTATCGTATTCGGTCACGCCGACGGTGGACTCGTTCCAGCCGGCCATTTCCTCTAGTACGGGCTCGGCCTCGGCGGCAGCGTGTGCGCCATACGGCAGCACATCAAGGAATTTGCCCTTGTAGCGGTAGCCCACGCCGATCTTGATCTGCTCGACACCATCCATGACGTCAAGCTTGGTGATGCACAGGCCCGTCACGCCATTGACAAGGACGGAGCGCTTCATCGCAGCGCCGTCAAACCAGCCACAACGGCGTGGCCGCCCGGTGACCGAACCGAATTCCTTGCCGACCGTGGCCAGGCGCAGGCCGGTATCGTCGAGGAGTTCGGTCGGGAACGGCCCGGAACCCACACGGGTGGTATAGGCCTTTGCAATACCCAGGACGTAGTCGAGCGCCTGCGGCCCAACGCCGACGCCTGCCGAGGCGGCACCGGCCACGCAGTTGCTGCTGGTGACAAAGGGATAGGTGCCGTGATCGATATCCAGCAAAGACCCCTGCGCCCCTTCGAACAGAAGATTATGCCCGGCCTTGCGCGCGATATGCACGCTGCCTGACACATCGGCGACCATGGGTTCGATCTGTGGGGCGATCGCCATCATCTGATCGTGCACCTCAGTCGCGGAAATCGCCTTCGCACCCAGGTACTGGGTCAAAACGAAATTGTGATAGTCGAGCACCTCTGCGAGTTTCTCGTCAAAGATATCGGGATCGTACAGATCCTGGACCCGCAGCGCACGGCGCGCGACCTTGTCCTCGTAGGCCGGGCCGATACCGCGCCCGGTCGTGCCGATCTTGCCTTCGCCCTTGCGGGCCTCGCGGGCCTGGTCAAGCGCCACGTGATAAGGCAGGATCAGGGGGCAGGCCTCGGATATCTGAAGGCGCGAGCGCACGTCCAGACCCGCCGCCTCAAGCTCGGAGATCTCGGCCAGCAGTGCCTCGGGGGACAGCACCACCCCATTGCCGATATAGCAGGTGACATGCGCATGCATGATTCCCGAAGGAATCAGGCGCAGGATGGTTTTCCGGCCATTGATCCACAAGGTGTGGCCGGCATTATGGCCACCCTGGAAACGTATGACCCCCTGGGCGGACTCGGCAAGCCAGTCCACAATTTTGCCCTTGCCCTCGTCGCCCCATTGGGTCCCGATCACTACAATGTTCTTGCTCATATGCACCAATCAAATGCCGGCAGCCAGGCACCGGAAAACGAAATAGTTTAAACCATCCGACATAATCGGCAATCAATGGGTCTTATCGATTTCCCTTACCACCCATTGGCCGTCCTTGAGGACGAGCTCGCGGTCGGCCACGAATTCGTCGAAACGATGGGCCTCGCCCGGCAAGGCACAGATTACGATCTGGCCCTGTGAACGAAGCTCGGACACTGCCCGGCCCAGCCCATTTTCGCTGCCCCAAGGCGCCAGAATAG
>JAKDMO010000130.1 GCA_030452305.1 Alcaligenaceae bacterium
ATTACTGCCAGACTGCCTTGCCGTCAGGGCCCATGATACGCGCGCTCCAGATGCTGCGTACCTTTGCCGTGACTTCATCGGGCAGAGGGACATAATCCAGTTCCGCCGCCGACTCAGCACCGTTCTTGAAGGCCCAGTCAAAGAACTTCAGAACTTCGAGGGCCCGCACCGAATCATCCTGCTTGGCATGCATCAGAATGAACGAAGCCGCCGTAATGGGCCAGGATTCCGCACCCGGTTCATTGTTCAGGACAACACCCATGCCGGGAGCACTGTCCCAATCTGCGTTCGCTGCAGCGGCTGCAAATGCCGATTGCGAAGGCTGGACGAACTTGCCATCACGATTCTGCACCTGCGCCCACGACAGCTTGTTCTGTTTGGCGTAAGCATACTCGACATAGCCGATGGAGTTCTTCAACTGGCGCACATAAGCCGCCACACCTTCGTTGCCCTTGCCGCCCTGACCCGTCGGCCACTTCACCGCCTTGCCCTCGCCGACCGTGTCTTTCCATTCAGCAGACACCTGCGACAGATAATTGGTCCAGCCAAAGGTCGTGCCCGAACCGTCTGAACGGTGCACCACCACGATCGACTTGGCAGGCAGCTTCAGGTCCTTGTTCAGGGCCACAATCGCGGGGTCATTCCACTTTGAAACTTTGCCGAGAAAGATGTCGGCAATCAGCGAGCCCGTCAACTTGAGCTCACCCGGCTTGATGCCTTCGACATTCACAACCGGCACGGTACCGCCGATGATGGCCGGAAACTGTACCAGATCGTTCTTTTCCAGCGCCTCACCCTTCATGGGGTCGTCAGAGGCACCAAAGTCCACAGTCTTTGCAATGATCTGCTGCTGACCGCCACCCGAACCGATCGACTGATAGTTGACCCGGTTGCCGGTTTCCTTATGGTATTGCGCCGACCACTTGGCATAAATGGGGTACGGAAATGAGGCGCCCGCACCTGTGATGTCCGCGGCCTGAACCGAGGCTGCCGCAGCCAGGATGGCCACGCCCGATGAGGCTTGCAATAATACGCGTTTGAACATTCGTCAATCCTTATGGAGTATCCCATTCAAGGCGGTAGGTATCCCGCCAGACCGATATGCTAGACCCCTACCATGACAACTTGATGACAACGAGGACATCAACCGCCCAGGCGCGTCATGAGATATTGATGAAGATTCATCGGTGCACGCCGATTCCTAACCATCTCGTAGCGACCATCGGGCAAGGCCCGCCACGCCAGGCGGTTATCGCGCAAGGCAAAGGTGAAGGCTTCGTCGATCACACGGCGCTTCAAGGTTTTGTCCAGCACGGGGAAACCGAGTTCGACCCTGCGAAAGAAATTGCGATCCATCCAGTCAGCTGACGACAGGTACAGCAGTTCCGCCCCATCCTGATAAAAATAAAACACCCGGGAATGTTCCAGGAATCGCCCGATGATCGAGCGCACCTGGATGTTTTCAGACAGATTCGGTACCCCCGGCACCAGCGCGCAGGCACCGCGCACGATCAGATCGATGCGCACCCCTGCACAACTGGCTTCGTACAGCGCCTTGATCGTGGTGGGCTCCAGCAGAGAATTCATCTTGGCCATGATGCGCGCACGCTTGCCTGCACGCGCGTTTTCGGCCTCGCCCAGGATCAGGGCCTGAATGGTTTCATGCAGCGTGAAGGGTGACTGCAAAAGCAGTTTGAGTGCACGCCGCGCGCCCAGGCCGGTCAGCAGAGAAAACACCTGATCCATGTCCTCGCACACCGCCTGGTTGGCGGTCAGCAGGCCGAAATCGGTATACAGGCGCGCGGTGCGCGAGTGATAGTTTCCGGTACCCAGGTGACCATAACGCCGTATCCGCCCGTCCTCGCGCCTGAGGACGAGCAGCATCTTGGCGTGCGTCTTGTGGCCCACCACGCCATAGCTGACATGGGCACCGACCTCTTCGAGGCGGGCCGCCCAATTGATGTTGGTCTGCTCGTCAAAGCGCGCCATCAGTTCGACCACAACGGTGACTTCCTTGCCGGCCTGTGCGGCAGACAAGAGCAGGCCCATCAGCGCGGAGTCCTCGCCGGTACGGTAGATGGTCTGCTTGATCGCCATGACCTTCGGATCCGTTGCCGCCGCAGTCAGAAACTGCAGTACGGGCTGGAACGACTGATAGGGATGATGCAGCAGATGATCGCGCGCGGCAATCGCGGCGAACAGATCCGCCGGACGATCCAGATCGCCATCGAAGGGCGGCGGGACCTTGGGGCGATATACCGGATATTCGAGGTCTGGACGCTTGACCTGATTGCACATCTGCATCAGGCGCGCGAGGTTCACGGGGCCATTCACCCGATAGGTATCGTCCGCCCCCAAGCCAAACTCGCGTTGCAGAAAGAGCTCCTGATCCGCCGGCATGGCATGTGCGATTTCCAAACGCACCGAGGCGCCGAAATTGCGCTGTGACAGTTCGCCTTGCAAGGCCTGACGCAGATTGGTGATTTCCTCTTCGTCAACGAACAAGTCGCTGTTTCGCGTGACGCGCCATTGATGGCAGCCCTGCATATCCATCCCCGGAAATAGATCACCCACAAAGGCACTGATCAGGGAGGTGAGCAGCATGTAGCCGTCAGGCATACCGGCAATGTCAGCGGGCACCCGCATCATCCGGGGCAAGGCACGCGGGGCCTGCACAATGGCGATCTGGCCCTCGCGCCCGAAGGCATCCTCGCCAGACAGCGCAACGATGAAATTCAGGCTTTTGTTGTAGACGCGGGGAAACGGGTGCGCCGGATCCAGGCCGATGGGTGTGAGCATGGGCAGCACATCCTCGCGGAAGGTCTCGACGGCCCACTTGCGCTGGGCATCCGTCCACCCGGAGGCATACAGCAGCCCGATGCCCGCCTCGTACAACTGCGGCAAGACTTCAGCCGTCAACAGGCGGTTCTGACGGTCAATCAGACTGTGGACGGCGCGCTGCACACGCTGGAACACCTCGCCCGGTGTCAGTCCATCGGCACCCGTCAAATCCGGTGACTGGCGTTGCTGTTCCTTCAGGCTGGCGATCCTGATCTCGAAAAACTCGTCCAGATTCGAACTGACGATGCACAGATAGCGCAGGCGTTCCAGCAAAGGGGTGCCCGGGCGTTCGACCATGGCCAACACGCGTTCATTGAACTTCAGTACGGATAATTCCCGATTCAGCAGTACCGGTGTTTCCACCCAAGCCCCCTTGCGCCAGACATTCTGTTGATTTGAGCACGCCACTATAATCGCACAATATTTCATTATCGGGACAGTCATGGATGACCACCTTGCGGCGATCGATCTGGGCTCGAACACCTTCAGGCTTTCTATCGGCCGTGTCGTCCAGCGCGCAGGCAATGCACAAATCTACAGCGTCGACAGGCTGCGCGAGTCGGTTCGGATGGCTGAAGGGCTGGACGATCAAAAGATCCTCAGCCAAGACGCGGTCGATCGTGCCATTGCGGTGCTCAAGCGCTTTGGCGAACGCCTTGCCGGGTTCCCTGCAAGCAGTGTGCGCGCCGTAGCGACCAATACCTTCCGGGTCGCGCGCAATGCACACGATATCCTGCCTGTGCTGGAGGCGGCCCTGGGTTTTCCCATAGAAATCGTTTCGGGCCAAGAAGAAGCCCGCCTGATTTTTTCAGGCGTTGCCAATGAATTGCCGCCCTCCGAGAGCCGGCGACTGGTCATCGACATCGGCGGGGGGTCCACAGAGTTCATCATTGGTTGCGGCTACAAGCCCATACACATGGCATCGCTCTACATGGGCTGCACCAGCTATACCAAACGATTCTTTCCGGACGGACGCATCACAGAAGCACGGATGCAGCAGGCCCAACTGGCAGCCGGCCGCGAGATCGAAACCATTGCGCGACTCTACCGCCGCACAGGTTGGCGCGAGGCCTACGGTTCATCGGGCACGGCCAAAGGGCTGTTGGCCGTGTTGACCGAGAACGGGTTCAGCAAACAAGGGATCACGCTCAGCGGCTTGAAAAAATTGCGCAAGGGGCTGATCGAGGCTGGAACGGTCCGCCTGGAGGACTGGAAGGGGCTGAAGGCCGAACGCGCACCGATCCTGGGGGGTGGCCTAGCCATTATGCTCGCCGCTTTCCAAGGCATGAATATCCACACCATGCAGCCAGGCGATGGCGCGCTGCGCACGGGCGTACTCTATGACTTGCTGGGGCGCGATTCCCACCACGACAAGCGCGACGAAACCGTTCGCCTCTTCGTCAAGCGCTATCAGATCGATGTCGCACAGGCCGAACGCGTCACCAGACTGGCGCTGGAACTCTTTGATCAAACCGATACCCAGACCGATCCCAGACATGTCGAGCTGCGCCAGTCCCTCGCCTGGGCCGCCATGCTGCATGAGGCCGGCCTGTCGATCGCCCACTCGGACTACCACAAGCACAGCGCCTACATCCTGGAACACGCGGACATGCCGGGTTTTTCGCGTGACGACCAGGCCTTGTTGGCTTTTCTGGCGCTCGGCCACCAAGGCAAGCTTGGCAAACTGCACCACAGCGCCGTATCGCGCATCCACTGGCTCGCCCTGTCCTGCCTGAGACTGGCAGTGCTGCTGCTGCGCAGGCGCGAGGCCATCGACAGCACACCGATCCGGCTTGAGGCCTCGGACAATAATCTGGATATCCACGTAAACGCCCAGTGGCTGGCCGAGCATCCCCTGGGGGAATACTCGCTGAAGGCCGAACTGGGGATCTGGCACAAAAACGAACTGAACGTGCGCCTGCTCGAAGCCGCTGCGGAATAAGGCCCTTACACCACGCCGAAATGACGCCGGTAACGATCATCCATGCGCTGGATGTCCATCAGGATCGGAAAATCCGCTGTATTGAAATCCGGATCCCAGGCGGGCTCCCCGCAGATGGTGGCACCCGCCTTGATGTAGCCCTTGATCAGGGGCGGTAGGCGTGCAGGCAGAGCCGCCCCCAGACGCTCGACCGGATAACGGTTCAGAGGCTGGATCTGCGGAATGTCCTGACGTTTGGCCATCAGAGTCTGGGCCAGACGCCAGACCTCGGCCGCCGTGGCACCGTTATCGCGCAAGCTGACGCTGGCGCAACCCAACATATATCGATAGCCGCCCTCAAGCATGGTTTGCGCGAGGCCCGTCCACAGCAGCATGATCACACTTCCGCGCCGGTACTCAGGGTGAATACACGACCGACCGACCTCGACCAGCTCGGGCCGCCACGCATTGAGCGGGCCGATATCGAACTCGGATTCTGAATAATAGCCGCCCATTGCCGCGGCGTTCTCGGGCACCAGTACGCGGTAGGTACCCACGACCTTGCCCGACTGGACATCGCTGACCATATAGTGGCGACACCAGGCATCGTAGCGATCCACATCCCGCCCATCGATCGCCTCGGGAAAAACAGCCTGCAGCTCATCGGTGAAGATCCTGTAGCGCAAGCGCTGCAAGGTTTCCACATCATCCTGCGAGCGCGCCAAGTGAAGCGCCAGCCCACCGGCTTCGATAACCGGCGGATTTCTGTCGATCACATCGTCAAATGACACCGAATTCGTAAGCATCGACACCTCCTGGCGATATTGTGTCACGCAAATATTTCAACTGTGCGACATGTCGGCAGGCCTTTGTCTGCACCACGTCACACCAACTTTACCGCCACCAGGCGACGCACGCCTTCTTCGGCGAGCCCGGGGTCTTCGGCCTCGACCATGAGGCGCAGCTTGGGCTCGGTACCCGAGGCACGTATCAGCACCCGACCGCGCCCCGCCAGCGTCTGCTCGACCTCCTGGCGCGCCTGGTGCAGGCCTGGGTGCGACTGCCAGTCCACGCCCGGCGCAAGCGGTACGTTGACCATCTTCTGAGGATACATTTTAAGGTCGGCCACCAGTTCATCCAAGTCCTGCGCTGAGCGGCGCATTGCGGCAAGCACCTGAAGGGCCGCGATGATTCCGTCGCCCGTGGTATGACGATCCAGGCACAACAAATGCCCGGAGCTCTCGCCGCCATACAGCCAGCTGTGCTGCAACAGGGCTTCGAGCACATAGCGGTCACCCACCCGGGCCCGCTCGAACGGGATCCCCATGGCCTGCATGCGTTTCTCGAACCCGAAATTGGTCATCAGGGTGCCGACCACCCCTTGTACCGCTTGTGTCTTGGCATGGTCGCTGACGATTGCATAGAGCAGTTCGTCACCGTTGTAGAGTCGGCCCTGGGCATCGACCACCTGCAGGCGATCGGCGTCGCCATCCAGGGCGATCCCCAGATCCGCACCCTGTGCCTGGACGGCGTCGACCAGGGCCTCGGGATGCATCGCGCCCACACCCTCGTTGATGTTGAAACCGTTGGGTTCGCAGCCAATGGCATGCACCTCGGCCCCCAGCTCGCGAAATACGTGCGGGGCGATATGATAGGCCGCCCCGTTGGCGGCATCGACCACGATCTTCAGACCCAGCAGGTCGAGCTCGCCGGGAAACGTGCTTTTGCAGAATTCAATATAGCGCCCGGCTGCATCGTCGATCCGGCGGGCGCGGCCCAGGCCTACCGAATCCGTGCAGCCCAGGGGCTCGCCCAGCATGGCCTCGATCGCCTCTTCGGTCTCATCCGGCAGCTTCATGCCCGACGAGGAAAAGAACTTGATGCCATTATCGAAATGCGGATTGTGCGAGGCACTGATCACGATGCCGGCCGCCAGGCGCCAGGCCCGCGTCAGATAGGCCACTGCAGGCGTCGGTATCGGCCCTGCAAGCATGACATCCACGCCTGCCGCAGACAGCCCTGCTTCGAGCGCTGATTCAAGCATGTACCCGGAAATGCGTGTGTCCTTGCCGATCACCACGGTCGGCCTTCCAGCCCCGGACACGGATTGCGCCAGGACACGGCCGACGGCATAGCCGAGCCTCAGGGCGAACTCCGCATTGATTACTTCGCCACCCACTACACCACGCACCCCGTCGGTGCCGAAATACTTGCGCGTGCTCATGCACGAACTCCTTGCTCAATGGCTGTCCATACCTTGATGGCATCCACCGTGTCTGCCACATCGTGGACCCTGACTATTTCCGCACCACGCGCGAGGCCTGCCAGCGCCGCCGCAATGCTGCCGCCCAGCCGCTGATCCGCCGGGCGGCCCGTGACCCCGCCAATCATCGATTTGCGCGACACGCCGACCAACAGAGGGTACTCATCGACACGCACGTCGCTAAGCCCACCCAGCAGGCGGTAATTGTGCGCGAGGGTCTTGCCGAACCCAAAGCCCGGATCCAGCACAATCCGGCCGGGCGCGACCCCCTGCGTGCGCAAGGCCTGCGCCCTGGCGCGAAGAAATTCGCGGATATCGGCAATGACGTCTTCATAGATCGGATGCGTCTGCATGGTGCGGGGCTCGCCCTGCATGTGCATGACGCACAGACCACAGCCAGAGGCTGCTACGGCATCAATCGCCCCGGGTGCCCGAAATCCGTCGATATCGTTGATCATGTCAACGCCCGCATCCAGCACCGCGCGCATGACTTCAGGTTTGCACGTATCGACCGAAACCGGAACACCGCAATCCCTCAGACCCTCGATGACAGGCATCAGCCGCTGCAATTCCTCAGTGGTATCTACCGCAGCGGCGCCAGGCCGTGTGGATTCGCCGCCGATATCCAGGATATCGGCCCCCTGATCGAGCAGCTCAAGCGCATGCCCGATTGCCCGATCAGTGGAAAAATACCGTGCACCGTCTGAAAACGAGTCAGGCGTGACGTTCCCAATCCCCATGACAAGCGGGCGTTCGAGCGAAAGCTCGAAACGCCCGCAGTGCA
>JAKDMO010000131.1 GCA_030452305.1 Alcaligenaceae bacterium
GCACTGCCATAAAAAGTCAGCCACGCGAGTCCAACGCCCGCAATCTCGCCCGTCCATGACAAGGGCACATCCAGAAATCGGGATGTGAATCCGAGGACCACGACAGCGGACAGTGCCAGAACCAGAAAAACCACAAAACCGGCCAGCAGACGGTCAAGTGCCGTCCTTATGGTATTGAGCATCGTCATAGTATTTCCACATAGGTGGATAGTTGAGTGAAGCAACAGTTGCTGCGGCCATGCACAGGCGTATCCCGCAGAGCAGGGACCTGCCGGTGCATGGGTATTGCCGTCCTGTTATTTTCCGAGTTCCTTGACTCTTTCGACCAGTTCCTTGCCATTCGGCACGCTGTCCTGGAACAGCTTGTAGATGGCAGCCGTACCCGGATCATTTATGAAGGCTTGCTTGTCCGCCGTATTGACGATCATGCCTTTTTCCTTCAGCTTGCCAAGCAGATCTTTATCCATTTCGGCACCGTATTGCAGGGCCACGGGCTGCATGTCCATCGCGATTTTTTCAATGATGTCCTGCACATCCTTGGGCAAGCGCTTCCAGCTGGCGCCCGCCAGAACGGATACCGGGGTGTAAACGTGGCCCGTGAGGCTCAGATATTTCTGGACTTCATAAAAATGTGCCGGGTAGATCTGGGCCAAGGGGTTTTCCTGACCATCCACGGTGCCCGTCTGCAGGCCGACAAAAGTTTCGGAATAGGCCAGCGGCGTCGGGTTGGCATGGTAGGCCTTGAACATCCGGACACGCCATTCGCCGTTGGGAACCCGCAGTTTGATGCCCTCCAGATCCGCCGGTTTGTTTATCGGCCGCTCGTTATTGGTAATGTTGCGAAAGCCGTTCTCCCAGAACGCCAACAAGACATAGCCCTGCTTCTTTGCAGCCTCTGTCATGGTGCCGCGAATCAGCGGATCGTTCTGCATCTTGGCAACCTGCTCGCGATCCTTGAAGAGGAAGGGCATCTCGTATAGCGCATAGGCCGGATCGACCGAGCTCATCACAGTGGACGGCAGCGCCAGATCGATGGTGCCCAGCTTCAGCTTGCGGAGCATTTCCGTGTCTTTGCCCAATTGACTGGACCCAAACGTCTGGATTACGGCCTTGTCGCCCAGCTCTGCATTGGCGCGTTTGGCAAATTCATTGGCTGTTTTTTCCATCAGCGACCCGGGTTCTCCCACGTGCCCCAGTCGGACCGTAATGGGTTCTGCCTGGACTGCTGCAACGGTTGAAAATGTCAGGACGCCAGCTGCAAGCAGCGTTTTTACAAGTTTCAGTGTTCTACAGGTCATATCGTCACCCTCTCCGTTCTTACCGATAAAACTACTAATTGAAAATCCAGGCCAAGCTGTCACAGGCACAATGCTTCTACGCACCTGAAATCACCCCATGTCTCAGCTCCAAAACTGTCTCTCTACTTAATAATGAATTACGTTTTGTGATCTCTGTCTTGGCGTGGAGCACATCATCCTGCCAGACAATTCATATGCAACCGATCTATATCTAGCAGAAGTGATCTCTCAAAATTTTGCATACAAAATACTCTAACAAATAGCTTCTTTTATGGAAAGAAAAATCGTCCGACCAATAATCCGTATTTACCCCTAGGAATTGTTCGAGTATCGAGGCGGCTTTCCTGTAGCCTTGTGCCGGCTGCTGACAAACAGCCCATCCGGGCCCTGACCGCCTCTAACAGATGTCTTACCAAGCCGTCTTTTCCTCTAGTGGGCGGGACATGACCGTTGAAGTCTCGGTGAGATAATCCAGCGCAGCACGCACCCCCCCTTGCTGGTGAGGCACTTTTGCAAGGCTCAGCCCCATTTCAATCCCCGAGAGCGTTGCACATAGAGTCAGGTCGTTCAGATCGCCCAAGTGCCCGATTCGGAACACACGATCCTTTAGCTTGGTCAGCCCGGATCCCAGCGAAAGGTTGAAGTGCTCCAGAACGATCTTGCGGAATGCGTCGGCACCGTGACCTTCCGGCATCATGACGGCAGTCAGCGAGTCGCTGTAGCTTTCCGGATCCGCACACAAAATTTCCAGGCCCCAGGCGCGTACCGCACGGCGGGTTGCTTCGGCAAAGCGCTTGTGCCGGGCGAACACCTCATCCAATCCTTCGGCAAACAACATATCCAGCGCTTCATGCAGACCGTAGAGCAAATTGGTGGCGGGCGTATAGGGGAAGTACCCAGTACCATTGATGTCGATCATCGCCTGCCAGTCCCAATAGGAACGATGCAGATTGTTTTTTTCGCCGGCCGCAAGAGCCTTGGCACTCACTGCATTGAATGAAAGGCCCGGAGGCAGCATCAGGCCCTTCTGCGAACCTGACACCGTGACATCCACGCCCCATTCATCATGGCGGTAGTCGATGGACGCAAGCGACGAGATCGTATCCACCATATAGAGCGCCGGGTGGCCTGCGCGATCGATAGCGTCCCGCACAGCCTTGATATTGCTGGCCACGCCCGTGGCCGTCTCGTTGTGGACGATGCACACGGCCTTGATCTCGTGCTGTGTGTCGTTCTTGAGACGTGCCTCGACTGCTGCCGGATCGGCCGGCCGCCGCCAATCGCCAGGCAGGAACTCAACCCGCAGGCTGAGTTTTTCCGCCATATCCTTCCAGAGTGTCGCGAAGTGGCCTGTTTCAGCCATCAGCACCAGGTCACCCTCGGACAAGGTATTGACGAGTGCCGCTTCCCAGGCGCCGGTGCCGGAGGCTGGATAGATCACAACGTGACTGTCGGTCTTGAAGACCTTCTTCATGCCTTCTAGAATTTGGTGTCCCAACACTCCGAATTCAGGCCCCCGATGGTCAATGGTGGGATGGTCGATCGCACGCAAGACGCGATCAGGCACATTGGTAGGGCCGGGAATCTGCAGGAAATGACGCCCCGATCGGTGTGCATTGACCTGTAGCATGGCATGGCCCCTAAAGAATATTGAATACAAAATTACGTTTCTAAGAATAATACATAGCCTGTTCCCTTAACACAAGTACTCTCACACCGAGTTTTCTATTGAGCTGTCACTACCCGGCAAGTTCCACACAAATTTCGCCAATGAATAATGAATGCACTTTTATTGTCTTCGATGACATGACGACGAGGGCCCATGCCGGGCACCCCGCCTGAGATAGCAGGGTCGGCAAGCGCTACGCAATTCCCAGCGCAGCGATGCCCGCCTTGCAGATTTCCACGTCCTGTGTGGATTTCACGCCGGACACCCCAACGGCACCAATGACGTGACCATCCACAATGATCGGAACACCACCTTCCAGCATGGTAGGCAGCGGTACGGACAGAAAAGCCGTGCGCCCGCCATTGACTCGCTCTTCGAACACACCTGACTCGCAACGTCCCAATGCTGCAGCATGTGCCTTGCCCGGCGAGATGGTGGCGCTCAGCGGTGCCGCGCCATCCATCCGGAGAAGCCCCAGTAGTTGCCCACCGTCATCCACGACAGAGATGGTCACGTGCCAGTCGTTCCCTGCCGCAAATTTTTCGGATGCATCGATGATTTTGCGGACATCCGACGCCGTCAAAAAGGATTTTGTTTTCATTGCATGGTTCTCCAAAAAAATTCAAGTAGCCGGCATCGGGTCCACAGTAGACGGTCGCGATGCCGGCAGGCATCTTCGATAAATCAAGCAGCGCTATGCCAGCGCCCCCTCCAGAACGCGTGCCACGTGAATCGCCTCTCGGCCCGAGCCGTCAGCAATCTGATGTCGACAGCTGGTGCCGTCCGCGATCAGCAGGGTTTCGCTGTCCGCCGCCCGAATGGCCGGCAGCAATGACAATTCTGCCATCTGCATGGATACATCGTAGTGCTTGGCGTCATAGCCAAAACTTCCCGCCATGCCACAGCAACTGGATGTGATGAGTTCCGTTTTCAAGTCAGGAATCAGGCTGAGAATGGTCTGTACGGGTTGAACGGCATTAAAGGATTTCTGGTGGCAATGCCCGTGCAACAAAGCATGCTTCTGAGGCAAGGCCTTTAGTTTGAGATGCAGGTTGCCGGCCTTGTGTTCGCGCGCCAGGAATTCCTCGAACAAAAAGGACAGCTTGCCGAGTTTTTGCGCGTCCACACCCAGGCCCATGGTCAGGAATTCGTCACGCATGGACAACAGGCACGACGGCTCCAGCCCGACGATCGGCACGCCGCGTTCTACATAAGACAACAGAGCCTTCACGACTCGCCTGGCCTCAATCTTTGCCTCGTCCACCAAACCGCAGGACAAATACGTGCGCCCACAGCACAACGGCCGGTTACGCTCAGTGTCATCCACATCAGGGCGGGCGACATACACCTTGTAGCCGGCGGCCTGCAGGACTTTAAGCGCCGCGCGCGCATTTTCTGAATCCAGGTAGTTATTGAAGGTATCTGCAAACAGCACGACATCCGCGTCATCTGCGTGCTCGTTCGGCACCCCCGACAGGAAGGTATCGCCTCGCCACTTTGGCAGACTGCGCTTGGCAGAGAAACCAAGCCATTTTTCCGTCAGCCAAGGCACACCCGGCAAGCGGTCCCGCAAATTGAACAGCCACGGCAGGCGTGCCGCCCATGGCGCCCACTTTGGCATGGTCGCGATCATCCGGTCTTTTAGCGAGACCCCGTGTTGTTTCTGCCACTGATACAGGAATTCGACCTTCATCTTGGCCATGTCCACGCCTGTGGGACATTCGCGCCGGCATCCCTTGCAACCCACGCAAAGATCCAGGCTGTCGCGGACTTCCTCAGATACAAACGCGTCTGAGCCCAGTTGCCCGGATATCGCCAGCCGCAGGGTGTTGGCGCGCCCGCGCGTGGAGTGCTGTTCGTCGCGTGTCGCTCGATAGCTGGGGCACATCGTGCCAGTGTCAAACTTGCGACAGTTGCCGTTGTTGTTGCACATTTCGATGGCCTTGGCGTACCCCTTGGTCGGATCATTGCCCGAGCCGGGTTCGCCCACTGTCTGCTTTGCCGGATCCTGTGTGACATTCCACGCCGACCAGTCCAGGGCAGGTTCGAAAGGCAACACCTGATAAGAAGGCTTGAAGCGAAACAGCGATGTGTCGTCCATCTTTGGGCTGCGCACGATCTTGCCCGGATTCAGCAGGCCAATCGGATCGAACAGCTCTTTGATTTCTTCGAAGGCCTGGGTCAACCTAGGCCCAAACTGCCATGAAATCCATTCGCTGCGCGCAAGCCCGTCGCCGTGCTCGCCGGAATAAGCGCCCTTGAATTCATGGACCACCGCACTGGCTTCGTTGGCAATTGTGCGCATCAAGGCCGCGCCGCTGGTGCGCATGTCCAGAATAGGACGCACGTGCAGCGTGCCGACGGACGCGTGGGCATACCAGGTACCGCTGGTGCCATGACGCTCGAATATTTCCGTCAGCCGGTCTGTGTATTCCGCCAGGCGATCCAGCGGCACCGCACAGTCTTCGATGAAGGAAACCGGCTTGCCGTCACCGCGAATGCTCATCATGATATTCAGGCCGGCCTTGCGCACCCCCCAAAGGGCCTGCTGGGGTCCAGGCTCGACCATGCGCACGACACTGCCCGGCAGGCCCAGATCACCCATCAATTCGACCAATTGGTCCAGTTTTCGGATCTGCTCGGCACGGTCCGGACCGGCAAATTCCACCAGCAACAGGGCCCTGGGTTCGCCCACAATTGCCCCATCGATGATCGGACCGAACTCAGGGTTGGCACGACCGAGTTCGATCATCGAACGGTCTACCAATTCGACGGCCTGCGGCACCAGTTTGACAATGTGTTGCGCTGAATCTGTGGCCGCATGCAAGGTCGGAAAGCTGATCACGCCAAGGGTTTTATTGCCCGGCAGCGGTGAGAGCTTCAGCTTGAGGTTGCGCGAAATCGCCAATGTCCCTTCACTGCCCACCAGCAAATGCGCCAGATTGACGGTGCCATCTGAAGTATAGGGGCGCTCACTCTGAGGATTGAAAATATCCAGGTTATAGCCGCCAACCCGGCGCAGGACTTTCGGCACAACGCGAGCAATTTCATCGTGCTCACGCATTGCAATCGCCTGCAACTGCTGCACGATCCGGCCAATACGCGATTTGTCGTGCGCCATCCCAGTCAGCGGGCCGAAATAGCCTTGGGTACCATCCGACAGCAAGGTCTCGATCCCGAGCACGTTGTGCACCATATTGCCATAGGCAATAGAGCGTGAACCACATGAATTATTGCCGGCCATGCCGCCGATCGTGCACTGCAGGGCGGTGCTCACGTCAACTGGAAACCAGACGCCGTGCGGGCGCAAATAGGTGTTCAGGTGATCCAGAACGATGCCCGGCTCGACTGTGACGGTCATGGCCTCGAGATCCAGCTCAACGATATGGTTCAGGTACTTGCTGTTGTCCAGGATCAGCGCGTGTCCGACCGTCTGACCGCACTGGGAAGATCCTGCACCTCGTGCAATGACGGGAGCTTCCATGTCACGGCAAACGTCCACCGCAATCCGGACATCCTCGAACGTCTTCGGAATCAGAACGCCGATGGGATCTGTTTGGTAGATAGAGGCGTCAGTGGCATATCGCCCGCGATCCCCGCTATTGAACAGGACCTCGCCCTGTGTTTCACGAGCCAGGCGCTCGGCCAATTCATTGCGCATCTTCCCCTTGCGAATGACCCTCGACTGCACCAACGTATCCATACTAACCTCTGGTGAAAGTAGCCTTTGATTATTTTTGCATGCGAAATACACTTTATCAAAATTAACCAGATGACAAAAGGAAAAGAACACATCAACTAGCGTTAGTGCCGGGTTTTTTGTAAAATCCAAGTTGAGTCGTGCTCCAGACACAAAAACCAACCTTTCTTAATATCACTATTTTGCATGCAAAACGCGATTCTTCTTCCAAAAAAAGGGGTCTCTCCCAAACTGGCCAAAGTCACGCGCCTGCGTTTGCACGACACTGTCGTGGAATACCTGCGCAACTTCATCGTAGAAGGGGTCTTGTCCCCCGGCACGAAACTGAACGAGCGCGAACTCTGTGAAACCCTGGGAATTTCACGTACACCGTTGCGTGAGGCAATCAAAGTTCTAGCTGCTGAAGGGCTGGTGGACATCATCCCGAACCGGGGTGCAACCGTCACACAGCTCAGCGAGTTGGAAGTCCGCGAAATGTTTGAAGTCATGAGCGGCCTGGAAGCCTTTTCCGGTCTGCTCGCCTGCGAGCGCATCACGGCAGAGGAACTGGCTGAAATCGAGGCGATGCATTACACGATGCTCGCCTGCCACGCAAAGGGTGATCTGCCTGGCTACTACACCAAGAACCACCAGATCCACGATCACATCAACCAGGCAAGCCGCAATAACACCCTTCGCGAAATCTACCTGTCGGTGAACCGGCGTCTCGAAGCTCTGCGGTTTCGCTCGAACTTCTCAGCCACCAAATGGGACAAGGCCATCCAGGAACACAGCAAAATGATTGATGCGCTGAAAGCACGCGACGGCGAGCGCCTGTCCCAAATTCTGCGGCTTCACCTGCTGGAAAAGCGCGACGCCGTGCTTAAGCTCCTGAAAGCAGAAGGCGGCGACCATCAGCCCGAGGGTCCTGACGAAGCCGACGGAACAACATAAGACAGGTTTACCGGCCGGCGTCATGGTGGCTCGCAGCAGGCATATATCCTGGTCGGTAGCGTGTCTTGGCGGGAATGATTTTTAAGTACAGCGGGACGGCGCGCCAT
>JAKDMO010000001.1 GCA_030452305.1 Alcaligenaceae bacterium
CATTGTGGTTGTGGTATTGGCGATATTCCTGGCACGGGCCTGGTCCCGGCCCGAGATCCCGCCAGTACAGATCGTGCGGGTGGCGCCCACACAGGCCGCGATCCTGCTGGCACCCGGCGACAGCTCAACACCCGGATGGCTGATGACGGTCGATACCCTAGGCAACGTCCGTCTGGACCCCAAGGTTCGCACAGATATCCAGCCTGACGAGGCGGTTCAATTATGGACGCGCACCCCAAACGATCAGGTCAACCGATCCTTGGGCCTGATCGATCCGAACCGGCCCGTGACCATTCCCGTGGCCATCATGGGAACGTTGCAGCCTGATCAGATTTTTGAAATGACGCTGGAACAGAAAGACGGCTCGGCCAGCGGCCGGCCCGAGGGGCCGGTGCTGTTCATCGGGCGCGTGGTGACCTTTGGGGCTCAGAGTTCCAACACGCCACTGGCCTGATCGGGACCCGCTGCGGTCTCGTTCAGGGCCGCTACCAGCGAATCGCGAACCTGCTGAAGGTCATTGCGCAGTGCCTGCAATTCGACGGCGCTGAGGCGCACGGCGGCATCCTGATCACGTGGCACGTCGTTGTTGTCGCCCAGGCGATTGCGCGCGCCGCTGATGGTGAAGCCCTGCTCGTACAGAAGGTCGCGGATGCGACGGATCAGCAGCACCTCGTGATGCTGGTAATACCGCCGGTTCCCACGGCGCTTGACGGGCTTCAACTGGGTGAATTCCTGTTCCCAGTAACGCAGGATGTGTGGCTTTACGCAGCACAGGTCGCTGACTTCGCCAATGGTGAAATAACGTTTGGCCGGTATGGGCGGAAGGACGACGGACGGTTCGATGGGGCTCATCAGGCTTCACCCCCTGCCTGTTCGACGGCGTCTTTTAGTTTCTGGCTGGCATGAAAGGTGACCACCCGGCGTGCGGCGATGGGAATGACCTCGCCTGTTTTTGGGTTGCGACCCGGGCGCGGGGGTTTGTGGCGCACCTGGAAATTGCCAAAACCGGAAAGCTTGACCTCGGAACCGTTCACCAGTGCGTCACGGACTTCTGCAAAAAAAGTATCCACGACGTCCTTGGCTTCGCGCTTGTTCAGCCCGACACGCTCGAACAAAAGCTCGGCCAGGTCGGCCTTGGTCAAGGTACGATCGGCGTTCAACATCACCCCTCCTGAGCGCGCAAGCGCGCCCCATGTGCCGTGTGCAATGCCGTGAGCAAGCGCTGCACACAAGATTCGATCTGCGCATCGTCAAGCGTGGTTTCCCGCCCCTGGAACCAGAACCGCAAAGCCATGCTCTTGGCCGAGGCATCGGCCTTGTCGCGCCATATATCGAACAGTTTAATGTCTTTGATCACCCCAAGGGCGTCGTCGCTAGCGATTTCGTTTTCAAGTGTATCAAGCATTGCCTGATAGGTAATTGTGGAATCTACCCATACGGCCAGATCGCGCACCACGATGGGCAGACGGGACAATTCGGCTGGTTTGGGGAAAAGCTGGGTGCTGATGGCGTCTGCGTCGATCTCAAAGACGACCGGCGCATGGGTGAAATCAAGTTCCTGGGCCCACTTTGGATGTACCTCGCCCAGCCAGCCGATTGCGGTGTCATTCAGAAACAGACGCGCACTGCGCCCCGGATGCAAGGCCGGATATTCGGCGGGCTCGCAGCGCAACTGGGCAGCCCGGTGCCCAAGCAGCGATTCGACATCGCGTTTGACATCATAGAAATCGACCGGCCGGGTGGCGAGCCCCCATTGCTCGTCGGCGGCGGGGCCCCAGGCCGCACCCGCCAGGTACGTGGGTTGGGCCACCCCGGCGACATCCAGATCGCCGTCGGCCACACGCGGATCGCGCCGAAACACACGACCAAGCTCGAATACGCGAACACGGGTCTGCTTGTGCCGTGCATTGTGGCCGATCGTGGCCAGCAGGCCACCGATCAGGCTTGAGCGCATCACGGCCAGTTGGCTGGCGATCGGATTCAGCAGGCGTACGGGATTGTCATTGCCCGCGTAGTTGTGTTCCCAGGATTCCTCGACAAAAGAAAAATTGATGACTTCCTGGTAGTCGAGCGCCGCCATGGCATCGCGCATGGCGTGGTGACCATACAGAGTTTCGGGCACCGTGCGCATCTGTGCGCGCGCCAGCGGTGGCGTGTCGGGGATGCGATCGAAACCGTATATCCGCGCGACCTCCTCGACCAGGTCTTCCTCGATCTGAAGGTCGAAGCGGAACGAAGGCGGCTGGACGACAAAGTCGTCGCCTTCGCGATGAAAGTCCAGGCCCAGGCGGGCAAAGATCTGGGCAACGGTGTCTTCGTCCAGGTCTACGCCCAGGATGCGCCGGCAGCGCGCCAGGCGCATGCGTACGGGGGTGCGTGCGGGCAGGCGCACGATCTGGTCGTCAATCGGGCCGGCCTCGCCCCCGCAGATGTCCTGGATCAGCTGCGTCATGATGTCCAGATGCTGGGGGATGGACTCGAAATCCACGCCCCGCTCGAAACGGTGGCCGGCCTCGGACCCGAACTTGTAGCGGCGCGCGCGCCCCATGATGGCATCGGGATACCAGAAGGCGGCTTCGAGAAAAATATCCGTGGTGTCCAGTGTGACCGCGCTGTCCTGGCCGCCCATGATGCCGGCCAGGCTTGCGATGGCGGTATCAGTACCGATCACGCCCACGTCGGGTTCCAGGGCCACGGTCTGGCCATTGAGCAATTCCAGCGATTCGCCGGCTCGCGCCCAGCGTACGGTCAGGCCGCCCTGGATGCGCGCCAGATCGAACACATGAGTCGGGTGCCCCAGTTCCAGCATGACGTAATTAGAGATATCCACCAGCGCCGAGATAGAGCGCTGCCCTGCCCGTTCCAGCCGCGATTTCATCCAGGCCGGGGTCGCGGCACGCGCGTTGACCCCACGCATCACGCGCCCGGCAAAGCGTCCGCACAGATCCGGCGCCTGGACCGTCACTGAAAAGCGATCGGCCAGGGTCACGGATACTTGCGGTACGACGGGCTGGATCAGTTCGCAGCCGGTCAGGGCCGAGACCTCGCGCGCCACGCCCAATATGGACAGGCAGTCCGCACGGTTGGGCGTGAGTTTCAGGGTGAACAGCGTGTCGTCCAGCTCCAGCGCCTCGCGCAGCGACAGGCCGACCTGAGCATCGGGTTCGAGCTCGAGCAGGCCTGCATGATCCTGCGACAGGCCGAGCTCACGCGCCGAGCACAGCATGCCGGCGGACTCGACGCCGCGCATCTTGACAGGACCGATCCGGATATCGCCGGGTAATTCGGCCCCGACGCGGGCCAGCGGCACCTTCAGGCCCTTGGCTGCGTTGGGCGCCCCGCACACGATCTGCAAGGGCGCGCCCGAACCATCGTCCACCCTGCAGACCCGAAGTTTGTCGGCATTGGGATGGGCTTCGATATCGACAATCTGGGCCACCACGATACCCGAGAACGGCGGCGCAGCGGGCTCGGTGTCCTCGACCTCGAGCCCGGCCATGGTCAGGCGGTGCGACAGTGTCTCGGTATCGATATCCGGATTGGCGAACGCGCGCAGCCAGGATTCAGGAAATTGCATGATCGTGCTTCCGTTTCAAGATATAGGGCGGGCTTAGCGGTTGAACTGACGCAGAAAGCGCAGATCGCCCTCAAAGAACTGACGCAAATCGTTGACGCCGTAACGCAGCATTGTCAGGCGCTCGAGGCCCGAGCCAAAAGCAAACCCGATGTAGCGTTCCGGGTCCAGGCCGTAGTTGCGCACGACCGAGGGGTGAACCTGGCCCGAGCCCGAGATTTCCAGCCAGCGGCCCTGATTCGGCCCCGAGGTGAACATCATGTCGATCTCGGCCGAGGGCTCGGTGAAGGGGAAAAACGACGGCCGGAACCTGAGGGTCAGGTCGTCGGTTTCAAAAAAGGCACGCAGGAAGTTGGTGTAGACGCCCTTGAGGTCGGCAAAGGAGATGTCCTCGGCGATCCACAGGCCTTCGACCTGATGAAACATGGGCGAGTGCGTCGCATCGCTGTCAACCCGGTAGGTCTTGCCCGGTGCGATGACCTTGATGGGCGGCGTATGCATGCGTGCGTAGCGCACCTGCATCGGGCTGGTGTGCGTGCGCAGCACCAGGGGCAAGCCCCCGTCGTCGTTCATGTCGACGTAAAAGGTGTCCTGCATGGAACGCGCGGGGTGATTTTCCGGATTGTTCAGTGCGGTGAAATTGGTCCAGTCGTTCTCGATTTCGGGGCCATCGGCCACATCGAAACCAATCGAGCGAAAGATCGCCTCGACACGCTGCCAGGTGAGGATCACAGGATGGATCCCGCCGATCCCGCGCCCGCGACCCGGCAGGCTGACATCGATGCGTTCGGCCGCCAGGCGCTGGTCGAGCTGGGCCTGGACCAGTTCCGCACGACGCGCCGTCAGCAGGCCTTCGACCTGCTGTTTGGCCTGGTTGATGCGTGCGCCCCGACTGCGTTTTTCCTCGGGATCGAGCCCGGCCAGGCCTTTCAGCAGCGCGGTGATCGAACCTTGCTTGCCAAGGAAGCCGGCCTTTTCGTTTTCCAGAGCGGCCGCGTCGGATGCCTGTGCGAACCGCTCTTTTGCCTGAGCGATCAGGTCATCGAGCGTAGATGTCATGGTGTCTTCCAAATGCGAACGGAGCCCGATCTGAGCTCCGTTCACAATGATACAGAATCGGAAACGAGTCGGTATCGATCAGGCTGCCAGGGCCGATTTGGCCTGGGCGACGATGGCGGCAAAGCCGGCCTTGTCGCGAACAGCCATATCCGCCAGAACCTTGCGGTCGAGTTCGATCGAGGCCTTTTTCAGACCGGCGATGAACACGCTGTAGGAAATGCCGAGTTCACGGCAGCCGGCATTGATGCGGGTGATCCACAGGGCGCGGAAAGTGCGCTTTTTATTGCGCCGGTCGCGATAGGCATATTGCCCGGCTTTCATGACGGCCTGTTTGGCAACCCGGAAAACATTACCACGACGACCGCGATAACCCTTTGCGGCCTTAAGAACTTTTTTGTGACGTGCGCGTGCTACGACGCCGCGTTTTGCGCGAGGCATAATTTATCTCCGATCAAGCGAAAGGCAACATCGCCCGTACCGAGGCGACATCTGAATCGTGTACAGCGGTCGAGCCGCGCAACTGGCGCTTGCTCTTGGTGGTTTTCTTGGTCAGGATGTGGCGCTTGAACGCCTGTCCGCGCTTGATCGAACCACTACCACGAACCTTAAAGCGCTTGGAAGCGCCTTTCTTGCTCTTCATTTTGGGCATGATGATTAACTCTGTTGGCTTGCGATGACAGGTGGCCGCCAAAGATCCGGCGACACTTAAAAGACCCGTAGATCGCGGTGTCTGCCCAGGCGTTGCAGCAATCAATGCAATACCGGCCTGGGGCCATCCCCGGTGTCCATAGTACATGTTGATCGTACGAAAACCGAAGAAAGCCCTTGATTATAGAACGTTTTGAGGCTCGATGTCGAGATACCCGCCGCTTTTGTGCAGCAGCGAGGTTTGCACAGCGGCGCGCGCCCGAACGGTCTATTCCTCTGGCGACGTGTCGCCCTCGAGCGCCCGGACGCGGGCTTCCAGGGTTTCGATACGCTGGATTGCACGACCCAGCAGTTCGGCCTGAATATCGAATTCCTCGCGCGTGATCAGGTCCATTCTAGAGAAGGTCTGCGCCATCAGCGCCTTGACGTTGCGTTCGATATCGGCCGCAGGGGTTTTGGCCAGCATCTCGGACATGTTCTTTTGGAAATCATCCATCCATTGATTCGGAGCAATCATGACAGCAGTCCATGTTCGTTGTGATGCGTCTAGTTTAACCCGCCCGGTCGATGCGGTACTGCATGGCTTCGGCGACGTGCGCAGGCTGGATATCCGGGGAAGATTCCAGATCTGCAATGCTGCGCGCGACCCTTAGCACGCGATGCGCCGCACGCATGGACCAGGCCCAGCGCCGCATGGCCTGATCCAGCAGAGACCGCGCATCGGACCCCAGCGCGCAGTGGCGTTCCAGTTCGCCAGGCGCGAGCCGCGCATTGGGTACCCCCTGGCGCGCAATCTGGATGGCGCGGCAGCGCAGGACCCGATCGCGAACCGGCCCCGAGGCCTCGGCGGCGATGGTATCGCCCAGGCCGTCACTGACCGAACGCCCGACCAGCGCCAGGCTGAGGTCGATCCGGTCCAGCAAGGGTCCGGAGATCTTTGAGCGATAACGTTCAACGCGCTCGGGCGTGCAGCGGCAGGCGCGCACGGCATGCCCGCGCCACCCGCATGGGCATGGGTTCATGGCGGCGATCAACTGGAAATCAGCGGGAAAGGTGTAGGCGCCGGAGGCGCGTGCAATCGAGATGTGTCCGGTTTCCAGGGGTTCGCGCAGCGCTTCAAGCGCACGCCGGTCGAATTCCGGCAACTCGTCCAGGAACAATACCCCGTGATGGGCCAGGCTGATTTCGCCGGGCCTGGGATGGGCGCCGCCGCCGACCAGAGCGGGCATTGAGGCGGAATGATGCGGCGCGCGCAAAGGCGCGGTGTCGTCGATGATGCCGTCTGCGCGGCCCAGCCCCGAGATCGCCGCAACCTCAAGCGCCTGGGTGCTGTCCAGTGGAGGCAAAATACCGGGCAAACGTTGCGCCAGCATGCTCTTGCCCACCCCGGGCGGCCCGGTCAGCAGCAGGCTGTGGCGCCCGGCTGCCGCGATTTCCAGGGCGCGCCGCGCCAGCGGCTGGCCGCGCACATCAGACAGGCACGGCACGGTGGCCGTCGGGGCAATGCCGCCCTGCCCGGCCGCCACGGCCAGGGCCTGGGTGCCGCGCAGATGCTCGACGACATCGGCCAGGGTGCCTGCACCCAACACCCGCAAGCCCGGCACGCGCGCCGCGAGCGCTGCCGAACGGGCCGGGACGATCAGGCTGAATTCCGGGGTGCGCCGCATCGTTCCCAGTGCAATGGCCAGTGTGGCCCGCAGCGCCCCGAGTGCGCCGGTCAGCGAGAGCTCGCCGGCCAGCACATAGCCCCCGACCTCGGGTGCCTGCGGTGGCGAGCCCTCGCACATGATCTGCCCCGAGGCCAGCAAAATGCCTACGGCAATCGGCAAATCAAAGCGCCCGGAATCCTTGGGCAAATCGGCGGGCGCCAGGTTCACGGTGATGCGCCCCGCCGGAAACTCGTAGCCACTGCTGATCAGCGCGGACCGCACCCGTTCGCGGCTTTCGCGCACGCCCGCATCGCGCAATCCAACGACATGAAATGCAGGCAGGCCCGTGCCTGCGTGCACCTCGACCCGGACCGGTAGGGACTCAAGGCCGCGCACGGCACAGCTCATTAAAATCGCCAGGGACATGGGCACTAATCCGAAAGCAGGCCAAAGGGCTCCGATCCAGCCAGTGTGCCCCACCTCGCACCAGCCACAGCCCACACCGGGGCAATCACATCACGCCGGGAACTACCCACGCAAAACGGGGTGCGTCACCGCACCCCGAATTCCCATAAAAGAAGTGGCCTGTTGCTTATTCGGCCTTGGTGTCGTTTCCGACCGAATCCTGAATGGCGCTATCGGCCTTGGCTGCGCCTTCAGCTACGGATTCACGGGCGCTGTTTGCGGCTTCGCCTGCCTTGTCGGCAAGCTCGGAGGCCTTGTCGCCCATCGCATCAGCGGCTTCACCGGCCTTTTCCTTGGCGGTTTCGGCCGATTCCTTGATTGTGTCGGACATGGATTGATCCGAACTCGGGGCCGTTTCGCCGGGCACCATCGGTGCAGGTGCTGGTGTGGTGGCGGGCGGAGTCGCAGGAGCCGGCGCGTCGGCCGGCTCTGGCGGAGCATCGTCGCCTTTAGAGCATGCGGCCAGCAAGCTCATCGAAGCCACGACTGCGGCCAGGGCAAGGTAATTGCGCGTCTTGTTCATAATCGTCCTTTGAAAACCCGCTGGCAATTCGATTGCCGATGCGGTTTGGAAGCAATGACCAGCTCGTTACAACCGGCTTCGTTACAATTCTAGCCACAAGCTGAATCCCAAATCCAAAACTAGTGTAAATACTAATTTCAATCCAAAGATTTTCGTTTTTTGTGTTTTCCCTTGAAGGCACGAGGCTTGGCACTCGTCACGCCATACCACCCTTTCCATCCTGGATACCGGTAGATACAAAACACCGCAGCTTCTGGAAAACTGCAGCCTCGACGCCACACAGCGCCCGCCCCAATCCGGTGCATGCCTGTGCACCAAAACCCGGCATTCCCGCATCTGATCGCGCTCGCGTCAGTCCCCACCCCCTGGCCACGTCTGTATTTCAGTAGCTGGCACAGCTATTGCTTAAACCCCTGTGTCCATCCACAACCAAGGGAAGACCAGATGAAACTGATTACCGCCATCATCAAGCCGTTCAAACTCGACGAGATCCACGCGGCACTGCTCGAGAACGGCATACAGGGGATGACCGTGACTGAAGTGAAAGGCTTCGGACGTCAAAAGGGCCACACCGAGCTATACCGGGGCGCCGAGTACAGCGTGGATTTCCTGCCCAAGCTGCAGGTTGATGTGGCCGTGGCCGACAATCAGGTCGAACTGGTCGTTGAATGCCTGTGCACGGCAGCGCACACCGGCAAGATCGGCGACGGCAAGATCTTTGTGACCCACCTCGAACACGTGATACGCATCCGCACCTCAGAATCGGGCGAATCCGCCCTGTAACCCCCATCACCAGGAGAATCACATGGATAAAAGCGATCTTGCATGGATCACGGTTTCGACACTGCTGGTGCTGATGATGACTTTGCCCGGGCTGGCCCTGTTCTATGGCGGCATGGCGCGGGCCCGGAACGTGCTGTCCGTCCTGAGCCAGGTCATGGGCACCTGCGCCCTGGCGCTGCTGCTCTGGTTCGTGTATGGCTATTCGTTGGCTTTCACTGAAGGCTCGGGCGCGCTGGGGGGCGTTTCAAGGCTATTTTTCAACGGACTCTACCTGCCGGGCGGAACACCTGTCATGCCTTTGCAAGGCAGCATCCCGGAACTGGCTTTTGCGGCGTTCCAGGCGACGTTTGCCGGAATCACCTGCGCGCTGATCACGGGCAGCTTTGCCGAGCGGGCGCGATTTGGCGCGGTCATGCTGTTCACGGGTATCTGGTTCACGCTGGCCTACCTGCCGATTGCGCACATGGTCTGGGCATCCGATGGCTGGCTGCTGCAACGCGGCGCCCTGGATTTTGCCGGGGGCACCGTGGTGCATATCAATGCGGGGGTCGCGGGTCTGGTGTGCGCTTGGCTGATCGGCGCACGCAAGGGCTACGGGCGCGAGGCCATGCCCCCGCACCACTTGCCGATGACCCTGGCCGGCGCGGCGCTGCTGTGGATCGGCTGGTTCGGTTTCAATGCCGGCTCAGCACTGGCCATCAATGAGGTCGCTGTATTGGCTTTCATCAACACGCTGCTGGCCAGTGCGGCCGGAGTCCTGAGCTGGAGCCTGATCGAGCGGATCGCCCGGGGCAAGGCCTCGCTGCTGGGCGGTGCCTCGGGCGCGATCGCCGGTCTGGTGGGCATCACGCCGGCTGCGGGCCTGGTCGCCCCCATCGGGGCCGTGTGCATCGGCGCGCTGACCGCCGCAGCCTGCGTATTTGGCGTGAACCAGCTCAAGCGCCGGCTGCGGGCTGACGATACCTTTGATGTATTCGGCATCCATGGTGTGGGCGGCATTGTCGGCGCCCTGCTGACCGGTGTGTTCCATTCCGCCGTGCTCGGTGGGCCGGGCGACTCGGGCTGGGCAGCCCTGTTCACCCAGGTCTGGCTGCAATTCGAAGGGGTCGCAATCACGATTCTATGGTCGGGCGTCGCCGCATGGATTGCCTATGCGATTGCGAACAGGGCCATCGGCATGCGCTGCAGTGTCGAGGATGAGCAACGTGGCCTGAACCAGGCCGATCATGGCGAGGCGGCCTACCAGCGTTAGATAGGCGCGGGTCGCCTAGCCGGACAGCGCGGCGAGGTCGATACGCTCAGCCCGATTCAGGGCCGAGGCGACCTTCACGCGCAAGGCGTTGGAATGGGCCTGACGGATCTGCTTTTTGACATCGAGCAATTGCTGCGGATGCATGGAAAAGCCGGTCAGGCCCAGGCCCAGCAGCATGCGGGTGACGCGGGCGTCGCCCGCCATCTCACCACATACCGACACGGGTTTGCCGGCGCGCTCGCCGACATTGATGGTATGCGCAATCAGTCTGAGGACAGCCGGGTGCATGGGGTCGTATAGGTCGGCGACGTCTTTGTCGCCCCGATCGATCGCCAGCACATACTGGATCAGGTCATTGGTTCCGATCGACAGAAAATCCAGCATCTCGGCAAAGGGTTCGATGGCGATTGCCATGGCAGGGATTTCGACCATGGCGCCCAGCTTGATATTGCGTGCGTAGGGCACGCCCCGGTCCTGCAACGCGATGCAGGCTCGTTCGATGGCGTCCTGCACGGCACGAACCTCGTGCATTTGCGAAACCATGGGGATCAGAATTCGGATTTCCCCATGCAGCGAGGCACGCAGCAAGGCCCGGATCTGGGTATCGAAAATATCGGGATTTGCCAGGCAATAGCGGATCGCCCGCAAGCCCAGCGCCGGATTGGCCGCAACGGCTTCCTCGTCATCCAGTGTTTTGTCCGCCCCCAGGTCGAGTGTGCGAATCGTGACCGGTTTGTCGCCCATGGTGCGCACGACCGAGGCATAGGCCTCGTACTGCTCGTCCTCTGAAGGTAGGTCCGAGCGGCCCATGAACAGGAACTCACTGCGAAACAGGCCAATGCCCTCGGCGCCGGCAGCCAGTGCCGCCACAGCCTCCTCGGGCAGTTCGATGTTTGCTTCGAGGCATATCCGGATGCCATCCAAGGTGACGGCAGGGGCGTCGCGCAGCATGGCCAGTGCATCGCGCTCGCGGCGGTATGCCGCCTGCCGCTGCCTGTATTCAGCCAGCACAGGTTCAGACGGATTGACCAGCACCACGCCTTCCAGGCCATCGACGATCAGGAGATCGCCGTCGCGAACCAGTGCACGCACACGACCCATCCCAACCACGGCCGGCACGTTCATGCTGCGGGCCACAATTGCGGTATGCGATGTCGGCCCACCCAGGTCGGTCAGGAAGGCTGCGAATTTGCCCCCACGCAAACGCATCATGTCAGCCGGTGAAATATCGCGGGCGACCACGATGAGGCTATCGGATGCGACCGCATCCAGGTTCGGCAGCCAAGCGGTAGACCCGGACAGCACACGCAAAACGCGCTCGATCACCTGGCGGATATCCGCCGCACGCTCGCGCAGGTATTCGTCCTCCATCATGGCGAATTGCTCTGCCAGCAATTGCCCCTGCGTCGTCAGTGCCCATTCGGCGTTGTACTGACGCTCGGTCACCACCTGACAGACTTGCTGGATCAGTACCGGGTCGTCCAGCAGCATGACGTGGACATTCAAAAGCGCCGCAAGCTCGCGCGGTGCATCATCGGGCAGGCTGGCGGCCATGCTCTGCAGGTCTTTGCGTGCGGTGGCGACGGCATCGATCAAGCGGTGATGTTCGGCGGGCAGTTCCTCGGGGGCGACCCGATAATGCGCGACCTCGAGCGAGGCGGCGCTCATGACAACCGCCGTGCCGATCGCATAGCCCTTTACTACCCCTTGCCCAGAGAGGCAAAGGGTCGAAGACAGCATTTGCACGTCGGATGATTCGAGTGTCATGATTAAAATATACCCGTCAACGCCCCGCCCTACTCGCGTTCACCGAATTTTCCTTCGAACAGCATTCGGATGTCCTGCAGGGCCTGATCCTCGTCATCGCCTTGTGCATCGACCTTGACCGTCACACCCAGACCCGCCGCAAGCATCATGACGCCCATGATGCTCTTTGCGTTGACACGCTGCGCGCCTCGCGCGATGTAGATATCGCTTTTGTAGCGGCCCGCAAGCTGCGTGAGTTTGGCGGCCGCCCGCGCATGCAGGCCCAGTTTGTTCGAGATGACCAGATCGATTGATGGCATGGGCAATTTTTCCTGGAAAACCCGACGATGAAATTAATCTGCGTTCACAATGCCCCGCAACGCGCCCAGGCGTACGCTTTCGGTCAGCGCCTCGGGGTTGTCCTGGCGCTCGGTCAGGGCCTTGAGAACCATGCAGGCATTGGTTCCCGTAATCAGATGACTAAGAATCCCATGCTCCGCAGCCAGGTGCAAGGCCTCGGTGGCGATATTGAAGGGTGTGGCGCCATACAGGTCGCACAGGATCAGGACCGGCTCGGTCGAGCCCCCGGCACGCATGGCCTCTAGCAGGCGCTCGGCCTCGGCCTCGGGCTTGGCATCCGGCCCGACATCAAAAACGATGAGATCGGGGGCCTTGCCCAGCACGTGTTCGGCACAGGCGGCAAAGGCCGCACCCAGAGGTTCGTGCATGACCAGAGCGATCCGGGTCATGAGGCCACCGCCTGGGTCAGGGCATCGACGAAACGCCCGGCGACATCAAAGCCGGTCTGCTCGGTGATCTCTACAAAGCAGGTCGGGCTGGTGACATTGATTTCGGTGACGAACTCGCCGATCACATCCAGCCCGATCAGCAGCACGCCGCGTTCGGCCAGTCGCGGGCCGATCGCCGCCGCAAGCGCCTTGTCGTGCTCGGTCAGCGGGCGCGCGACACCACGCCCGCCCGCCGCCAGATTGCCGCGTGTCTCGCCATGCATGGGGATGCGAGCCAGGGCATAGGGAACGGCCTCGCCCCCAATGATGAGGATGCGCTTGTCGCCATCGACAATTTCGGGAATGTAGCGCTGGGCCATGATGGTACGCGTACCCATTTCCGTCAGCGTTTCGAGGATCACACCCAGATTGGGTTCATGCGCCGCCAGACGGAACACCCCCGAGCCGCCCATGCCATCCAGAGGCTTGACGATGACCTCGCCATGGGTGGCATGGAAGGCACGCAAGCGTGCCTGATCGCGCGTGACCAGAGTGGGCGCTGTGTATTCGGCGAATTCGGTAATGGCCAGCTTTTCGGGATGGTTACGGATGCCCAGGCCGGAATTGAATACCCTGGCACCCTGCGCCTGGGCGTAGTCGAACAGGTGGGTGGCGTAGACGTACTCCATGTCGAATGGAGGGTCCTTGCGCATCAGCACCGCATCGAAATCCGCCAGGCGCGCCTCGAATCGGGGGCGCTCATCCCACCAATCGTGGCCATGCCAATCGGCGCCATCGCGCAGGCGCACCGGCGTGGCCGCCACCTGAACGATCCCCTGATCGATGTACAGATCACCCATCAGGGCAATGCTGAATTCATGGCCCTGAGCAGCGAGACTGCGCATGATGGCCACGGACGAATCCTTATAGGCCTTCAGTGCGGGCAGCGGATCAATGACAAACAGTACGTGCATCACGACAACCCAAAATGGCCCGCCAGCAACGCGGGCCGGCCCATCAAACATCCGTCAGGCGGCATCGCCCTGTTTTGAGGACACCGCCTTTTTTCGCGGCGCGAGAACCATAACCATCTGGCGCCCTTCGAGCTTGGGCATGGCCTCGACCTGACACAGGTCGCCCATATCATCGCGAACCCGCTCGAGCACACGCATTCCCAATTCCTGATGGGCCATTTCACGCCCGCGAAACCGCAGTGTGACCTTGGCCTTGTCGCCATCCTCGATGAAGCGTCGAAGATTTCGGAGCTTCACCTGGTAATCGCCCTCATCCGTCCCCGGTCGGAACTTGACTTCCTTGACCTGGATGATTTTTTGCTTGGCACGCGCTTCCTGCTGGCGCTTTTGTTCCTGGTATTTGAACTTGCCGTAGTCCATCAATCTACAGACGGGCGGCGCCGCAGTGGGCGCGATCTCGACCAGATCGACTTCGTTTTGTTCGGCCAGGGCCAGAGCTTCGGCCACTGAGACGATACCAAGCTGATCGCCTTCCACGCCTATCAGGCGCACCTCGTGGACGCGAATTTCATGATTGGTGCGGTGTTTCTTTTCGGTTGCGATGTCTAGAGCTCCTGTAAAGTTGACTGGTCAGCCTGCGCGGGCACCTGATCGTCATGGTCGCCGTTGTCGCGTGTGTCGATATCCCGACGCACGCGCTCCGCGAAATCAGCCACCGGGATTGTCCCCAGATCCTGATTTCCGCGACCACGTACCGATACAGTACCCGATTCCCGCTCCTTGTCGCCAACGACCAGGATATATGGAACCTTCTGCAAGCTGTGCTCACGGATTTTACGGGTGATTTTTTCCCCGCGCAAATCCGAAATCACCCTAAACCCCTGTTTTTTCAAGCCCTGCGCGACCTCGTCGGCGTAGCGTGCGGAACTGTCGGAAATACAGCACACCACAGCGTGCTGTGGGGACAGCCAAACGGGCAAGGCGCCGGCAAAGTTTTCGATCAGCATCCCGATGAAACGCTCCATCGAACCCAGTATCGCGCGGTGCAGCATCACGGGCGGCCGCCGCTGGTCCTGGGCATCGACGTATTCGGCACCCAGCCGCTGAGGCATTGAGAAGTCCACCTGTATGGTGCCGCACTGCCAATGGCGGCCGATCGCATCGCGCAGGGTGTATTCGATCTTTGGGCCGTAGAATGCGCCCTCGCCTTCGGACACCTCGTATTCGCATTGCGATAGGTCCAAGCTGTCTTTCAGCGCCTGCTCGGCCTTATCCCAGACCTCGTCATCACCAATGCGTTTTTCCGGACGCGTGGCGACCTTGTACAAAATGTCGGTAAAGCCGAAGTCCGCGTAGACCTTTTGCAGCAGGCGCGTGAAGGCGGCGCATTCGGCCTGCATCTGATCCTCGGTGCAAAAGATATGCCCGTCATCCTGGGTAAAGCCGCGCACCCGCATCATGCCGTGCAGCGACCCTGAGGGCTCGTTGCGGTGACACTGGCCGAACTCGCCGTAGCGCAGGGGCAGATCGCGGTACGAATGCAGCCCCGCATTGAAGATCTGAACATGGCCCGGGCAGTTCATGGGCTTGAGCCCATAGACGCGGTTCTCGGACTCAGTGATGAACATGTTTTCTTTGTAATTGTCCCAATGGCCGGTTTTCTTCCAGAGGGACAGATCCAGGATCTGCGGTGCCTTGACTTCCTGATAGCCGTTATCGACATACACGTTGCGCATGTATTGCTCGATCTGCTGCCAAACCGTCCAGCCTTTTGGGTGCCAGAAAATCAGGCCCGGCGCCTCATCCTGAAAATGAAACAGGTCGAGTTCGCGCCCAATACGGCGATGGTCGCGCCGCTCGGCCTCCTCGAGCATGTGCAGGTAGGACGCCTGGTCCTCCTTTCGGGCCCAGGCCGTGCCGTAAATACGCTGCAGCATTTCGTTATTGCTGTCGCCGCGCCAGTACGCGCCCGCTACCTTCATCAGCTTGAAGACCTTCAGCCGCCCCGTGGACGGCACGTGCGGACCGCGACACAAGTCAATGAAATCGCCTTCGCGATACAGGCTGATTTTTTGATCCGAAGGGATCGAGGCGATGATCTCGGCCTTGTAGTGCTCGCCGATGCTATTGAAATATTTGACTGCCTCGTCGCGATCCCATTCCTCGCGCGTGACGACCTCGTCCTTTCGAGCGAGTTCGGCCATTTTCTTTTCGATGGCTGCGAGGTCCTCGGGGGTGAACGGGCGCTTGTACGAAAAGTCGTAATAAAAGCCGTTGTCGATCACCGGGCCGATCGTGACCTGAGCATCCGGGAACAGCGCTTTCACGGCATACGCCAGCAAGTGCGCGGTGGAGTGCCGGATCAGATCCAGGCCGTCAGGGTCCTTATCGGTGACGATGGCCAGTTCCGCGTCCTGATCGATGATGGCGTTCGTATCCAACAGTTTGGGGGCCTGCCCCCTCAGCGTGACGCGCCCCGCCAGCGCTGCGCGCGCCAGCCCAGATCCAATTGAAAGTGCAACATCGTGCACGGAAACTGGCTGATCGAACTCACGTTGTGAGCCGTCTGGCAAGCTGATACGAACCATTTGGTGTCCTGAAAATGCGAAACGCGGCCTGCGCCGCGTCTGGAAAACCTGAAACTGCCTTGCAGGGGGTGGATGTTGTTTTAGTGTAACATCCGGCCCTGATAAATTCCCAGCCTGAGCCTCGAAAAAATCAATCCATGGGCACTGTGTGCCCCGCCTGTTGTGAAAATGCCCTATTCCGGGCGGCTTTGACAAGCCCTTATCCATCTGCCTATAATGCTGCTCTTCTTCAGGCGGTTAGCTCAGTTGGTTAGAGCGCTACGTTGACATCGTAGAGGTCGCTGGTTCGAACCCAGTACTGCCTACCAGAATATACATCGCCACAGACCTCGCATATGGTCGCGATGGCATCCAAAAACCCGCAAGGCGCAGCGCTTTGCGGGTTTTTCGTTATATGCGTGTACGGCTGGGGCAGGCCCGATCAGGTATCCCGATCAGCCAGATATACGGCCTGCATGAACGCGCGGATCTTTTCCTTGTTTTTCAGGCCCGGGGCGTCCTCGACACCGCTGCTGACATCAACGGCATACGGGTGCGCGGCTGCCAGCGAGGCACCGACGTTTTCGGGCGACAGCCCCCCCGCCAGCACCAGCGGGCGCGCTGTCGCGCCATGCAGGCCCGACAGCAGGGATAGCTCAAAGGATGTGCCGCTGCCGCCATAGCCGCCGCTGTAGCTGTCAAAAAGCCAAGCACTGGCTGTGGCGTAGGCCGAGCAATGCTGTGCCAGCCCTTCGGGGGTATCCAGGCCGGGCGCCCCGACCCGAAAGCCCTTCATATAGCGCACGCCGAAACTTTCGCAAAATTCGGGCGATTCCTCGCCGTGGAACTGCAGCAGATCAGGCTGCACCGCATCCAGCACCCGGCGAACTTCGGCCGGATCCGGATTGACGAACAGCGTCACGGCATCGACAAAGGCGGGCACAAGCGCCCGTAATTCGCGGGCATGCGCCAGATCGAGCATGCGCTTGCTGGGCGGATAGAACACCAGGCCGATGGCATCCACGCCAAGCTCGACCGCCGCGCGTACGTCGTCAGGTCGGGTCAGGCCGCATACCTTGACGCGGGTACGTACGGGCGCATCGGCAGGCGTGCTCATTGGAATGCCGCCCCGGGGTCGTCCTCGCCATACAGGCCATCACCATAGGGATCGCTGGTGCCGAAGGTGACGGTGGACGGATCCAGCATGACGATGTCGTCCTTATAGTGCGTGACCAGGCGAGGGAAACTGAGCACCATAACCACCATCAGGACCTGAATGACGATGAACGGCACAGAGCCCCAGTAGATCTGACCGGTGGTGACCTTGGGGATGAGCTTGCCGGTGACCTTGTCGTGGTAGTCCTCCTTTGGCGCAACAGATCGCAGATAGAACAGCGCGAATCCGAATGGCGGGTGCACGAACGAGGTCTGCATATTGACGGCCAGCAAGACCCCGAACCAGATCAGGTCGATGCCCATTTTTTCGGCAACCGGGCCGAGCAGCGGAATGATGATGAAGGCGAGCTCGAAGAAGTCGAGAAAGAACGCCAGGAAGAACGTCAGTACGCTGACGACGATCAGGAAGCCCAATTCGCCGCCCGGCACATGCAGCATCAATTGCTCTACCCAGATGTCGCCGTTGATCCCGCGGAAGCTGAGGCTGAATATGGTGGAGCCGACCAGAATGAAGATCACAAAACACGACAGGCGGGCCGTACTTTCCATGGCCTGCTTGAGCTGTGTCATCGAGAACCTGCCACGGGATACCGCCATGATCAGAGAGCCCATCGCCCCCATGGCCCCGCCTTCGGTGGGCGTGGCCACGCCGATGAAGATCGTTCCCAGCACCAGAAAAATCAGGAACAGCGGCGGAATCATGACAAAGGTGACGCGCTCGGCAATCTGCGAGAGCAGGCCCAGACGCAGGCCCTTGTTGACCAGCGCAATGACCAGGGCAGTGATCCCCCAGATCATCAGGACGATGACGACGCGCTCGTCCATCGGAATATCCGTGTGCGAACGGAAGTAATAGCCCGAGCCGAAATAGGCTGCGGCCGCAGCGATCAGGGTGAGGACCCCCAGGGACTTCAGGCCCCGGCTGCCGTCCGGTTCAACATACACGCGTGCCTCGGGGGGCAGCGCCGGAACCATTTTCGGCCGAAAGAACGCCACCAGGACGACATACAGGACGTACAGGCCCGCGAGCAGCAAGCCGGGCAGCATGGCCCCACGATACATATCGCCGATCGAACGGCCCAACTGGTCGGCCAGGATAATCAGCACCAGGGACGGCGGAATGATCTGCGACAAGGTACCCGAGGCGGCAATGACGCCCGAGGCCAGGCGGCGGTCATAGCCGTAGCGCAGCATGATGGGCAACGAAATCAGGCCCATGGAAATCACCGAGGCCGACACCACGCCGGTCGTGGCAGCCAGCAAGGCGCCCACAAAGACAACCGCGATGGCCAGGCCCCCACGCAGGGGGCCGAACAACTGGCCGACCGTATCCAGCAGATCCTCGGCCATCCCTGATCGCTCGAGTATCAGGCCCATAAAGGTAAAGAATGGCACGGCCAACAGCGTGTCATTGCCAACGATGCCGAATATGCGTTGGGGCAGTGCCTGGAACAGCGCAGGCTGCATCAGATTCAGGTCAATGGCAACCAGGCCATACAACACGCCTGTGGCGGCCAGCGAGAATGCAACCGGAAAGCCCAGCAGCAGGATCACGATCAGGTTGAAAAACATGATCGGAGCAAGGTTGTCGAGGAGAAATTCCATGATCAGTGATGTCCCGCCGGTTTCGCGTCATTTTCAGCATTGCGCTGGGCCAGGATGTCTTCGGCGAGGGCTTCCTCGGAGGACTTGCCGCTGGAAACCCGCATCGGATTGGGGCATTTCCCCATCAGAAAGCCGATGCTCTTGATCAGATGCGAAATCCCCGCCAGGATAAGCAGGCCAAAACCCACCGGGATCAGGAGCTTGACCGGCCAGCGTATCAGGCCGTTTGTATTCGACGAGAGCTCGTGCAGCACGTAGGACTGGTAGAAAAACGGGATGGACAACCAGAACACCAGACAGCAAGCGGGCAGCAGAAAGAACACCACGCCAAAGATCTCGATCCAGATCTGGGTGCGCTCGGACAGGCGCTGGGACAGAACATCGACCCGCACGTGCTCGTTGCGCAGAAAGGTATAGCCGGCGGCCAGCAGGAAAATGGCACCAAACAGATACCACTGCAACTCGAGCCAGGCATTTGAGCTGACATTGAAGAGCTTGCGCACCACGGCGTTGGTTGCACTGACCACGGCGACGATAAGCACCAGCCAGGTGACGGTTTTGCCAACCCAGGTATTCACCCGGTCTATGACCCGGGAGATCTGTAGGAGTAGTTTCATCTTGTGCCCAGCAATACAGGCGGCGCTCGGGGATCTTCCCGTGCGCGGCAAAAGTGTAGATTCTATACGAAACGTCCCAGAATTACTCTAGGTAGTCGCCCATGCATCGCCCAGGGCCCAGCCCAGGTGGGAGCGCAGCAGGCTTTCCGGCGTAGCCGACGGTAAGCCGTAGGCTTCAGGATAGGCCACATGGGCCAGGTACAGCCCAGCGGCCGAAAAGGTGGCGGCAGCACGGGTGCGGTCGCGGCCCGCCAGAAGCTGGGCCGCCCATTCAGGCTCGTGCCTGCCTCGCCCGACGGCAATTAGTGTGCCCATCAGGTTGCGCACCATATGATGCAGAAAGGCATTGGCCTGAAAACGGAACACCATGAATTCCCCATCAGAGGCGATATCCAGGCGCTGCAGGGTGCGCACCGGGCTGGCCGCCTGGCATTCGGATGAGCGAAAGGCGCTGAAATCGTGTTCACCTACAAGGTGGGCGGCTGCAGCCCTCATACGCCCCAGGTCCAGGGCATAGTGGGCCCACCCCACCCGACTGTGCAGATGGGGCGAGCGCACTCGCGAGCAGCGCAGGATGTAGAAATAGGTGCGCGCGCGGGCCTCGAAACGCGCGTGGAAACCGGGGGCGACGGGCTGGGCCCAACTAACCGAAATACTGGGGGGCAGCAAGGCATTGAGACCTCGAACCCAGGATTCATCCCGGCGCTGGGCCGCGGTGTCCAGATGAATGATTTGCTGCAGCGCATGCACGCCCGAGTCCGTGCGGCCTGCGCAGATCGTGGGCACGGCGTCCTGGTCAAGAAATTCGCATAGGGCGGCCTCGACGCGATCCTGCACCGTCAGCCCGCCGGGCTGGGTCTGCCAGCCGTGCCAGCCCGCGCCGTCATAGGCCAGGCCCAGGACAATGCGCGACATGGGGCCTACCCGCCGGTCTTGTCGGCCTTGCCGGCCTCGGGCGTCAGGTCCAGATCGATATTGGCCAGTCGCTCACGCACCATGGCCTCGGTGACCTGGGCACCGCCGTGCACGTCGTCACGAGCGCTGCCGGCGCGTTTCAGCAACCAGGCAATGAACAGAACGATCACGGCCAGCAAGCCGATGATGATTCCCAGCAGATGATCCTGTATCCAGGGCACGGTCTTTTTCGCCTCTGATGTGGGTTGCGTCATGGCCTCGATCGCGGCCTGGGAACCTGCGGCGCCGTCGGCTGCTGCGGGATCAGTTGCGGCGGAATCCGTTGCGGCGGAATCCGTTGCTGTGGGATCGGTTACTGCAGGATCGGTTACTGCAGGATCGGTTACAGTGCCCGGGGCACCCAGGGACGCCGAAGCGCCGGCAGCACCCATCGCCCCATTCCCGGCAGCCGCCGCGTCCGAATCCCCGGACTGGGCGACCGCGTCGTGACTGGCTTGGCTGACCGCGTCGGCAACGGTCGAGATTGATTCGCTGAGGCCCTTGGCGCCCTCGACGACCGCCGTCCGGGCGGCCTCGCCCTGCGCCTTCAGTGCCTGGCTGATGTGACCGACGTTTTCCTCAAGCTGCGAGACGCGGCCCTGGGCGTCTGCAATCGCCTTGCCTTGCGCGGTGCGCAGGTCAGCCTGGGCTTCAGTGCCGGCCTGCCCCTGCTCACCCGTCTGGCCGCCGATGCCGGCCTGGGCGGATAAGGCGCCCGCCTCGCCCGAACCCGCAGGGGTGGCATCGCTGAGGCGCAAGTGATCGCCCTGGGCCTCGGGCTGGGCCGGCGTGGCCGCCGATTCGCTGGAAACTGCGCCCTGGGCCGCAGCGGTTTCGTTTTGCGGCGCAGCCGAGACCGCCTGTGCGCCGTGACCACGATTGCGGTACGCGGCGAAGGCCGCAGCCTGGGCTGCGAACTCGCGGCGGGCCTCGCGATCAGACAGGGCCAGCAATTCATCCATGTCTGGCACGACAAGACGGGCGCCTGCACGCACCAGATTGACATTGTGTTCGATGAACGCCTGGGGATTGGCACGCTGCAGGGCCATCATCATCTGATAGACCGTCACACCTTCCACCGCGTGGCGGCGGGCCACTGCGAACATGGTATCGCCATGCCGTACCGCGATTGAGGGCTGTACCGCGTGCTGTGCGCTTGTGCCTACAGCTGATTGCCCGGCCGGGGTCGTCGCCGAACTAGAGGCCGGTTCCACTGGAGCGGCACGGCCGGCCCCGGTGATCAGGGTGACCTGATAACGTTGCCGACCGCTAGCGGTCTGGACATCAAGCAGCAAGTCGGCCAGCCCGCCGGTGAATGCCTCGGTGGACTGCACGCGCAGCACGCGCGCCGCAGGCTGCATGCCCGGTTCGACCTGGATGCTCAGGCTGCCCAGATCAACCGGTGGAACCAGCCCTGCCTGTTTCCAGTCGGCCTCGGGTGCCACCTGAGCCGAAAGCGTCTGGATATCCTGCTGGGTCAGGCCCGATACGGGCACCTGAACCACCAGCGGTTCGCCCGCATGGGAAATGATCCGCGAGTGGCCGAAGGTGGCGGCATAGGCCCCCGTGGCTACGAACAGCAGCCCTGTCGCAGCGGCCAACGCCAGGCGTCGAAAAGGAGTTCGTACACCGTGCATTGCCACCCGACAAAGAGGATCCATGATCAGAGTTCACCCAAAGAAATTCGCAACATCCGGCGCAGCGGTTCGGCCGCGCCCCAAAGCAACTGATCCCCGACCGTGAATGCACTGAGGTATTCCGGACCCATGGACATTTTGCGCAGGCGCCCAACGGGGATGTCAAGTGTGCCGGTAACCGCCACCGGCGTCAATGCATGCATGGAGGCTTCTTTTTCATTGGGCACCAGACGCGACCATTCGGTGCCGGTACGGATCACTTCCTCGATTTCATCGATGGGGACATCGCGGCGCAGCTTGATGGTCAAGGCCTGGCTGTGGCAGCGCATCGCCCCGATCCGCACGCACAGGCCGTCAACGGGAATTTCGTCGCGGTCGTAGCCGGGGCCACGCCCCAGGATCTTGTTGGTTTCCGCGCCGCCCTTCCATTCCTCGCGCGACACGCCATTGCCCAGATCCTTGTCGATCCAGGGAATCAGGCTGCCGCCCAGCGGCACGCCGAAGTTGTCCTGCGGCAGGGTCGGGTCCTGTTGAGCGACCAGGACTTCGCGATCAATCTGCAAAATGGCCGAGGCCGGATCATCGAGCAAGGGCCGCACCGCCTGGTTGAGTGTACCGAATTGGGTCAGGAGCTCGCGCATGTGACGCGCACCGCCGCCCGACGCCGCCTGGTAGGTCATGCTGCTCATCCATTCGACCATATCGTGCGTGAACAGACCGGCCAGCCCCATCAGCATACAGCTGACCGTGCAGTTGCCGCCGACAAAATTGCGCACGCCGTTGTGCATTGCCTGATCGATGACCGGGCGATTGACGGGATCCAGCACGATGACCGCATCGTCCTGCATGCGCAATGTGCTGGCTGCATCGATCCAAATGCCGTCCCAACCCGCCTCGCGCAGCTTGGGGTAGACCTGCGAGGTGTAGTCCCCGCCTTGCGCGGTCACGATGATGGGAAGTTTGCGCAGTGTCTGGATATCGTAGGCATCCGCCAAAGGTGCGGCACCCGATGCCCAGTCCGGGGCCTTGCCGCCCGCATTGCTGGTAGAAAAAAACACGGGCTCGAACAAGGAAAAATCGTTCTCGTCGCGCATGCGCTGCATGAGCACGGAGCCCACCATGCCACGCCAGCCGACCAAGCCTACTGCCTGACTCATAACTTCATTCACTCCATATCCGGTGCGAATCCGCAGATGTGAATTCGCGTGCATAAACCTCTAGTTTAATGCTTTGAGCACGGCGTCGCCCATATCGGACGTAGACACCCGTGTCGTACCGGCTTCATGGATATCGGGCGTACGCAAGCCATCGGCCAGAACCGACTGCACAGCGGCCTCGATGCGGGCGGCCTGATCGGGCGCCGCCAGGGAATAGCGCAGCATCATTGCGCCTGACAGAATGGTCGCCAGGGGGTTGGCGAGGCCCTGCCCCGCGATATCGGGTGCAGAACCGTGGCAAGGCTCGTACAGGCCCTGGCTGGATGCGTTCAACGATGCCGAGGGCAGCATGCCGATCGAGCCGGTCAGCATGGCGGCCTCGTCGGACAGAATATCGCCAAACAGATTGCCCGTGACGATCACATCAAAGGCCTTGGGGTCGCGCACCAGTTGCATGGCGGCGTTATCGACATACATGTGCGAGAGGGTCACGTCTGGATACTCGTGCGCAACATCGATCATGATGTCGCGCCAGAACTGCGAGGTTTCCAGCACATTGGCCTTGTCCACGCTGCACAGGCGCCCCTGGCGTTTCCGGGCCGCCTGAAAGGCGACATGGGCAATCCTGCGCACCTCGGTTTCCGCATAGTGCATGGTGTCGAAGCCCTGGCGAACCCCCTTGAACGGGCCGTCTTCGACCACGCGCACACCGCGCGGATGGCCAAAATAGATATCCCCGGTGAGTTCGCGCACGATCAGGATGTCGAGACCGGACACCACCTCGGGCTTGAGTGAGGACGCATTGGCCAGTTCGGGGTAAAGCACGGCCGGGCGCAGGTTCGCAAACAGCCCCAGTGCCTTGCGCAGCCCCAACACCGCCTGCTCGGGCCGCAGGGCGCGATCCAGCGAGTCATATTTCCAGTCGCCCACCGCGCCGAACAGCACGGCCGATGCGCCCCGGGCGAGTTCCAGGGTGGCGGGCGGCAAGGGATGGCCGTGCTGGGCATAGGCCGCCCCGCCGACCGGCGCCTGCGTGAACTCCAGATCCAGGTCCAGTGCGCCCAGAACGCGCACGGCCTGTTCAACGATTTCCGGGCCGATTCCATCGCCCGGGAGCACTGCAATACGATGCGTCATTGTGTTCCTGTTTATCCCACTTGTTTTTGCAGCCACGGGTGCTGCGCCAGGCGATTTGCCTCGAATTCACGAATCTTGTCGGCATGCTGCAGACTCTGGCCGATCTCGTCCAGGCCGCGCAACAGCGATTCCTTGCGATAGCCACCGATCTCGAAGCCGTATTCGCTGCCGTCCTGCGTCACGACCACCTGCCGCGGCAGGTCGATCAGCAAGCGATAGCCCGGGAATGCCTTGACGTCGTCAAACAGGCGATTGACCTGCGATTCGGGCAACACGATCGGCAACAGGCCGTTCTTGAAGCTGTTGTTAAAGAAAATATCGGCGTAGGACGGCGCAATAATCGCCCGGAATCCGAACTGTTGCAAGGCCCAGGGCGCGTGCTCGCGACTGGAGCCGCAGCCGAAGTTTTTGCGTGCGAGCAGGATCGAGGCCCCTTGGTAGCGTTCCTGGTTCAGCACGAAATCGGGATTCAGCGGGCGACGGGAATTGTCCATGCCCGGTTCACCATGATCCAGATAGCGCAATTCGTCGAACAGGTTCGGCCCGAATCCGGTGCGCTTGATCGATTTCAGGAACTGCTTGGGGATGATCAGATCGGTATCGACGTTTTCCCGATCCAGCGGTGCCACCAATCCGTGGTGTGTGGTGAAGGCTTGCATATGAGGCTCCTGGGCTAGATCCGACGGATATCAACGAAATGGCCGGCGACGGCTGCGGCGGCAGCCATGGCCGGGCTGACCAGGTGCGTGCGACCGCCCTGCCCCTGCCTACCCTCGAAATTACGATTCGAGGTGGACGCGCAACGCTCGCCGGGTTCCAGGCGATCGGCATTCATGGCCAGGCACATTGAGCAACCCGGTTCGCGCCATTCGAAGCCCGCAGCAAGGAAGATCTTGTCCAGCCCCTCGCGTTCGGCCTGTTCCTTGACCAGGCCCGAACCCGGAACCACCATGGCCTGGTGCACGTTGGAGGCCACCTTTTGACCCCGCGCCACAACGGCGGCGGCTCGCAAGTCCTCGATGCGGGCATTGGTGCAAGATCCGATGAACACGCGGTCAATGTGGATATCGACCATGGGGGTGTTGGGCTTGAGCCCCATGTACTGCAGCGCACGTTCCATACCCTTTCGGCGCCCATCGTCCTTTTCCTTTTCAGGATCGGGTACGCGCCCATCGATGGGCAGAACCATTTCCGGCGAGGTGCCCCAACTGACCTGGGGCATGATCTGCGCCGCATCGAACTTCAGCACCTGATCAAACTGCGCGCCTTCGTCGGAATGCAGGGTGCGCCAATAGCTGACCGCCTGATCCCACAGTTCGCCTTCCGGTGCGTAGGGCCGGCCCTTGAAGTAGTCGATGGTGGTCTGGTCAGCGGCCACCATGCCGGAACGCGCGCCGGCCTCGATCGCCATATTGCATACCGTAATCCGGCCTTCCATGGACAGGGCGCGAATGGCGCTGCCACCGAATTCGATGGCACAGCCCGTGCCCCCGGCGGTGCCGATCTGGCTGATCACGTACAGGATCAGGTCCTTGGCCGTACAGCCGAAGGGCAAATCGCCATCCACCTGGATGAGCATATTGCGGCTTTTTTTCATCAGCAGCGTCTGGGTGGCCAGGACGTGCTCGACCTCGGACGTGCCGATGCCGAATGCCAGGGCGCCAAAGGCGCCGTGCGTGCTGGTGTGGGAGTCCCCACAGACCACCGTCATGCCCGGCAGAGTTGCACCCTGTTCGGGGCCGATGACGTGCACGATCCCCTGGCGCCGGTCATTCATGCGGAATTCGGTAATACCGTAGGTCTCGCAGTTTTTGTCCAGCGTATCGACCTGCAGGCGCGATACCGGGTCCTCGATGCCTTCACTGCGTGCCGTGGTCGGCACATTATGATCAGCCACCGCCAGATTGGCATCGATCCGCCAGGGCTTGCGCTGCGCAAGCGCCAGCCCTTCGAAGGCCTGGGGGCTGGTGACTTCGTGCACCAGGTGGCGATCGATGTAGAGCAGACAGGTGCCGTCCGGACCCTGGTGCACCACGTGGGCATCCCAGAGCTTGTCGTAAAGTGTTTGTGCCATGATCGGTCTCGAAAAAGTTCACATGAACCGATTATGACAGGCCCTCACACCGCGACAAGACCATTTCTCATACTGGTATCAGAAATACCATCTTGGGATATTCGGCCTATTTTTTTGATGCCTGCCGGTATAGCGGCATGACCTCGTTCGAGACCTTTTTCAGATCGGCGATCCGGCTGGCCGGTGACGGGTGCGTGGACAGGAATTCGGGCGGTGCACCACCACCGGATTGGCTCATTTTCTGCCACAGCGTGACGGCGGCACGCGGATCGTAGCCGGCACGCGCAGCGAGTTCGACCCCCATGCGGTCGGCTTCGGTTTCGTGCTCGCGGCTATTGGGCAGATTGAACATCACATTGGTCAGTGCGGAACCCAGGTCAGCGGTGGCCTGGCTACCGGTCACAGCCGACAGAATCGACAGCCCGACGCTGGTCACCATCTGTTGCGACACCTGTTCGCGTGCGTGCTCACGCAGCGCGTGCGAGATTTCGTGGCCCATGACGGCCGCCAGTTCAGCATCGGTGGGCTTGATCTTGTTCAGCAGACCGGTATAGACCGCGATCTTGCCGCCCGGCATGCACCAGGCATTGACCTCGTCCGAACTGAGTACGTGTACATCCCATTTCCAGCGCAGGGCGTCCTGGCGGAACACACCCACCTGCGCAATCAGCCGGCGCGCGATCGCCTGGACGCGCCTCGTCTGGGCGGCATTGGCATCCAGCGCCCCCTTGGCGCGCGCCTGCGACAGGATCTGTGCGTACTGGGCTGCGGCCTCCTGATCGAGCTGGGCCTCAGGCACCATGCTGGACATGTACTGTGGCCGGTCGATCCCCACCAGGCCGGACTGCGTCGTCTGCACGGATGTACAACTGCCCAGGAACAGGGCAAGCGCAACCACGGCGAGATTTCGGATTCGGACTAGGCTCATGATGAGGTCTCCTGAGTTGGGCGATCCCTTACTGCCCGCACTGCCCTCGCTGCCGCAAGGCGTGATCCATCAATACGATGGCCAGCAGTGCCTCGACAATGGGGGTGGCGCGAATGGCCACGCAGGGATCGTGGCGGCCCAGAGTTTGGACGACCACGGGTTCACCTGCGCGATTGACGGACTGGCGTTCGACGCGGATGCTGGAAGTGGGCTTGACCGCAAGCGACACGCGGATGTCCTGCCCCGAAGAAATCCCGCCCAGAATCCCCCCGGCAAAATTGCTGAGGAAACCATCGGGGCTGAGCTCGTCGCCCTGCTGTGACCCCCGCATCTGAACGCAGTCGAACCCCGAGCCAATGGATACGCCCTTGACGGCGTTCAAACCCATCATGGCGTGCGCGATATCGGCATCGAGCCGGTCATAGATCGGTTCGCCCCAGCCGGTCGGGACACTCTGGGCCACGACCTCGATGCGCGCACCGATGGAATCGCCATCGTGGCGCAGTTGATCCATGAAGGCCTCAAGCTGCGGCACGATATCCGCGTTCGGGGCATAGAAAGGATTTTCCGGGATGTGGTCCCAGGACTCGAACGGAATCGGGATGGGGCCCAACTGGCTCATGTAGCCACGTATTTCAACGCCATGGGTGCTGCGCAACCATTTTTTCGCGATCGCCCCGGCGGCCACCGTGGGGGCGGTCAGCCGCGCCGAAGAGCGCCCGCCGCCACGCGGATCACGAATACCGTATTTTTTCCAGTAGCTGTAGTCTGCATGACCGGGCCGAAAGGTATCGGCGATATTGGTGTAGTCCTTGCTGCGCGCATCGGTGTTGCGGATCAGCAGACCCACGGGCGTGCCCGTGGTGCGGCCCTCGAATACACCGGAAAGGATCTCGACCTGATCGGGCTCGCGGCGCTGGGTCACGTGCCGCGAGGTGCCGGGGCGACGGCGATCGAGTTCGGCCTGGATGTCGGCCTCGGACAGTTCAAGACCCGGCGGGCAGCCGTCCACCACCGCACCGATCGCGGGCCCGTGCGATTCACCGAAATTGGTGACGCGGAATAGTTCGCCAAGGGTATTGCCAGACATGATGATGAGTTCTACGGACGGTGAGTGCGGACGGCCCCATTATTGCATTTTTCGCCTTTCAGGCGCCCGAAGTGTCATAGGCCGCCAGAGGGGCCTCGCCACGCAGGACCTGCAATAGATTGCTGGTCGCCATCGTGGCCATGGCATGACGTGTCTCGTGGGTCGCCGAGCCCACGTGAGGCAGCGCCAGAACCTTGGGGTGCGTGCGCAGCGGCGAGTCCATGGGCAGCGGTTCGGTGACGAATACATCCAGCGCCGCAGCGCGCAGGCGCCCGCCATCCAGCGCCGCCACCAGGGCGTCCTCGTCGAGGACGGGTCCCCGCCCGCCATTGACCAGAATCGCCTCGGGCTTCATCTGGGCCAGCTCAGCCGCGCCGATCAGGCCGCGCGTGGCCGGGCTGGATGGCAGGACGATCACCAGGAAATCCGACTCGCGCAGCAGTTCCGGCAGATCGACCTGCCTGGCCAGACCGTCTGGCAGACCGCTATCCACCTGCGAGCGCGAACGATACAGTACAGGCATATTGAAGCCCAGCGCCGCACGGCGGGCGACCGCCTGACCGATCCGGCCGTAGCCCAGCACGCCCAGGGTCTTGCCCTGGACTTCCCATCCGTACAGCGAGGGGCCCACGCTGGTTTTCCATCCACCCTGCCCCACCAGATTCGCCAGTTCGCAGATGCGCCGGCTGGCGGTCAGGACCATGGCCATCAGTAAATCAGCCACCGACTCGGTCAGCACATCAGGCGTATGACACAGGACGATGCCGCGCTGGTGCAGGGCCGCCAGCGGAAAGGCATCGACCCCGACCGATACTGACGACACCACACGCAGTGACTTCGCCCGCCCAAGCTCGGCCTCGCCAATCCGGTAGGGCGCGCCCACGATGCCTGCGACCTCACCGAGCGCATCCAGAAACGCCGACCTCTGATCCGCCGAATGCGGATCGAGTTCGATGACTTCGTGCTCGGCACGAATGCGTTCCACCTGATCAGCAGGCAAGCCCTTGTAAACCAACACCTTCGATCGCGTCACGTCGGGGTCCTCATGGTGATGTCAGCCCTCAGGATGAACAGCTGACTGAAATTTCCTGCGACCAGGCCGGTGGCAAGGCCGCATAGGCTTCATACCCCGGCTGCTCGGTATAGGGATCGCGCAACACATCCAGCAATCGCTGGATTTCCCCGGCATCGCCGCGCCCTGCCGCCTCGATCGCCTGCTGGGCCAGGTGATTGCGCAGGACGTAGAGCGGATTGGCGCGATCCATGTCGTGCCGGCGCTGCGCCGGGCTGCGGGTGTCGCCCTGGATACGCGTCTGGTACTGATCCAGCCAGGCCTGCGCGGCCACAGGGTCGGAAAACAGATCCAGAAACGCATCGGGCGATTCAGCCACCCCGCCCAGGCGGCGAAAGCTCAGGGTGAAGTCAGCCGCCTGGCTGTGCAAAAGCCCCCACCAGTCATTGACCAGCGCCTCGTCGCCCTCGCGCCATGCACCCAGACCGAGTTTGGCGGTGATCCCCGCATGGTAGGCCGCCAGAAAATCGGCCTCGTAAGGCTCGATCTGGGCCTCGAGCGATTCACCGTCCGGCCCCAGCACCATCAGGGCGCTGCCCAGCCGATACAGGTTCCAGTTTGCGGCCGCAGGCTGCGCATTCCAGGCATAGCGGCCACCGGTGTCGGTGTGGTTACAGATGTGATTGGCCTGAAAGGCGTCCATGAACCCGTAGGGGCCATAGTCGATCGTCAGGCCCAGGATGGACATATTGTCGGTGTTCATGACGCCGTGGCAAAAACCCGCCAATTGCCACTGGGCCATCAACTGGGCTGTGCGCCGGACTACGGTACGCAGGAACCGCAGCACCACCGCCTCGTCGGTGGCGGGCTCACCGCCCTGGGCCTCGCGGCATTCCGGGTAGAAATGATCCACCACATAGTCGAACAGGATTTTTTCCTCGGTGTGCGAGTGCGCCCAGTGCTCGAAATGCCCAAAACGCACGAAACTGGGCGAAACGCGCGTGACGACGGCGGCCGTTTCCACGGTTTCGCGGTAGACCGGGTCGTCGGACACAACCAGCGCCAGCGCACGGGTGGTGGGGATGCCCAGGCCGGCCATGGCCTCGCCGGCAAGGTATTCGCGTACGCTGGAGCGCAGCACGGCCTTGCCATCGCCCATGCGCGAATACGGCGTGCGCCCCGAACCTTTCAACTGCAGCTCGAAGCTGCCGCCCGGCCCCTGCACCTCGCCCAGCAGATGCGCGCGCCCATCGCCCAGTTGCCCGGCCCAGACCCCGAACTGGTGGCCGCTATAGACGGTCGCGATCGTCTGCCCGCCCGGCAAGGGCGCGCGGCCCGCACATACATCCAGGAATTCAGGTGTATCCAGCGCAGCCGGCGACAGGCCGAGCAGAGCGGCAACGTCGCGGTTGACGTGCAACAAGCGTGGATCGCCGGGTGGCCTGGGAGCGAGGCGAGTGTAGAAACTGTCGGGCAGGCATGCAAAGCTGTTGCACACCGTGAGTTCGTCGAGCCGATCAAGCATGGCGGGCCGCGCGCTGCGCACGCTTGGCCGGACGCACGTAGAAAATCGTACTCAGGTAGAGGCCCAGCGACAGGACAATTTCAAGGCCCGCCAACCACATTGACGTCACCGAAATATCCGACCAGGCGCGCACCGCGCCCTCCATCAAATACAGCAGGCTGAGCATTGCCGTCCACTGCATGGTGTAGACGCTGCCTTTAAGCACGCCGCGCAAGGGCAGCAATAGGGGGACCGCCTTCAGGGCCAGCAGGGTGCCGCCCGGCAGCAAGGGCGCCCACCATAGCTCCCACCCCAGGCATAGAACCGTCAAAGCAGTCAGGAAAAAGACGGCGGCCCAGTGCAGGCGCGAATTCAGTTGAACATTCATACTGTTATTATCACCGAAACCAGCCGATCGAGCATGCCATGACGGGCACCCCCGCCTCTCCGGAACCACGCGACACGCCCCGGCCGAAATTGGGCCTGCGCAATCCCTACCTGCGACAGATGCTGCGCTTCGCCCTGGGTTTTGCCGTCGACAAAAAGCTGACCCGCGTGGCCAGCAGCCTGACATTCACCACCATTCTGGCCATTGTTCCCCTGCTGGCCGTCGTGCTGGCGCTGTTCACGGCGTTTCCCCTGTTCGGCGCATTCCGCGTGGCGCTGGAATCGTTCCTGACCGAAAGCCTGCTGCCCCCTTCGGTGTCGGACACCATCATGGGCTACCTGAACCAGTTCGCCTCACAGGCCTCGGGCCTGACGGCCCTGGGCAGTGTGTTTCTGGTGGTCACCTCGATCATGCTGATCATGACCATCGACGCCGCGTTCAATGAAATCTGGCATGTGAAAAAGCAGCGCCCCATGCGTCAACGCCTGCTGGTGTACTGGGCCATCATCACCCTGGGGCCGATCCTGACGGGCGCCAGCCTGTGGGCCTCGTCCATCCTGCTGCGCGAGTCCCTGGGATATATCGGCGATGTATCCGCATGGCTGAGCCTGCTGCTCTCGGTCGTCCCGCTGGTCGCGGCATCACTGGGATTCACCGCACTGTACGTAGTCGTGCCAAACTGCCGCGTCCTGTGGCGCGACGCCCTGCTGGGCGGGGTTGGATGCGCCGTGATCCTGGGGATCATGAAATCGGCCTTCACCTGGTACCTGACGCAGTTTCCCTCGTACACCGTGATCTATGGCACGTTTGCGACCCTGCCGATATTCCTGCTGTGGGTCTATCTGTCGTGGCTGGTGGTACTAATGGGCGCCATGGTGGCCTCGCTGCTGCCCGCGCTGCGCCACCAGCGTTGGGCGCTGGGACGGCGCCGGGGCGCGCATTTCGTGGATGCCCTGCATATCCTGCAGGCCCTGTGGATCGCGCGCAACAGTGTGCCGCCCGGGCGCAGCTTGGGCTTCCTGGAGGCTCATTTGCGGATCCACCCCGATGCCTTGCTCACCACGCTGCAGACCCTCACGGATCTGGGCTACATCACCAATACCCAGGACGCGGACCGCTGGGTCATGGCCTGCGATCCGGTGCACGCGCAGATCGGCCCGATCGTCGACAGGCTGCTGATCGATCGGTCGCAAGCCGGCTTGTCGCCGCAATTTGCACAAGCCCTAGCGCGGGCCCTGGAGGGGAAAACAGATTCCCTAGACAGCCTGTTTGCGCAAGCGCTATCGGAAAACGATACGATGGTGCACAATGACACTACCACCCTGCCGAGCAGCCAAGGATGACGCATATGCTACAAGTCAATGAGATCCTCCGGGTCAAGGGCCATACCCTGTATACAGGGACGCCCGACATGCCCGTGAGCCAGGCGGTCGAATCCATGAGCCAGCTGGACATCGGCTCGCTCGTGATCATGGAACACGGCGAACTCGTCGGCATGCTGACCTTTCGCGAAATCATCCGGCACATGAATGCCCACGCCAACGATGCCGGGCAGTTCACTGTGCGCAGCATCATGGATGACGCGCCGGTCAGCGTATCGCCCAATACCAATTTCGACGAAGTTCAGCGGCTGATGCTCGACAAACACGCACGCTACATCCCGGTCATGGACGGCCCCACGCTAATGGGGGTGATTTCCTTTTATGACATGGCCCGTGCGATCGTCGAGGCCCAGCAATTCGAAAACGACATGCTGAAGGCCTATATCCGCGACTGGCCCGCCGACGCGGAATCCGAAGCCCCGCGCAAACAACTCTAGATCAGTGCTGCCCAGGCGCGACGCAGCACTGCGGGCCCTTCAGCACGCAAATTGACCGGATCTGACAGGATCCGGCGCCACTGGCGCGCACCCGCGCGACCCGACATCCATCCCAGCACACCACGCAGCATGATATGCAAGGGCACGCCCTGCGCAGTTTGGCGGGCGGCGTATGCCAGGAATGACTCCAGAATCTGCAAGGGTTCGGCAATCGCCTGATCCGGCGCGATCACCCGATTCAGATCCGACAAAATCGCAGGCTGGTGCCAGGCGGCGCGACCCAGCATGACGCCATCAAGGCGTTTCATCCACTGGGTGCATGTTTCGACATCTACCAGCCCGCCGTTCAGCACGATGCGCGCGTCGGGAAAATCCTGCTTCAGGCGTACAGCGTACTCGTAGCGCAGCGGCGGTTTTTCGCGGTTGTCCTTGGGCGACAGGCCCTTCAATACAGCATTGCGCGCGTGCACGATAAATACGCGGCAGCCCGTGTCGTATAGGGTGCCCACGAAATCGCGCACAAAGGCGTAGGAGTCGTCGTAATCCAGGCCCAGGCGGTGCTTCACCGTCACCGGGATGGATACCGCATCCTGCATGGCCCGGATGCAATCGGCCACCAGCGCGGGCTCGGCCATCAGGCAGGCCCCGAAAGAACCGCGCTGCACGCGTTCGGACGGGCAGCCGCAATTCAGGTTCACCTCGTCGTAGCCCCATTGCTCGGCCAGACGTGCGCAGTGGGCCAGGGCTGCCGGTTCGCTGCCTCCCAACTGCAGGGCCAGCGGGTGCTCGGCGGCGTTGTAATCCAGATGCCGCGCCACATCGCCATGCAGCAGTGCCCCGGTCGTGATCATCTCGGTATACAGACGCGCCTGCGGCGCCAGCATGCGATGAAACATGCGGCAGTGGCGATCAGTCACATCGATCATGGGGGCGACACACAGGCGCCAGGCGCCTTCGTCGATTGGGGAATTCGTACTCATGGAAATATTTTACCTGCTCGCGCAAAGCAGCCTGCGGCCAGCTAGACTAAAATCATCTGTCTGATCACTTTTGGCCCGAACGGCCCGAGCGCATCCTCATCCATGGCCGTATTCACCACCGTCACCGAAGACGACGCACACGCACTGCTGACCCGCTACGACCTGGGTGACCTAGTCGCCCTGCGCGGCATCACCGCCGGTATTGAAAACACCAATTATTTCCTGGACACGACGCAGGGCGCCTACGTGCTGACGCTGTTCGAGGTGCTGACGATCGAACAACTGCCCTTTTATATCGAACTGATGCACCACCTGTCCGGCCGAGGCGTACCCGTACCCGAACCGCAGACACTGCGCGACGGCACACGCATCACCCAGATGCATGGCAAGCCCACCGTCCTGGTCACGCGTCTGAACGGGGGCTACGAGCCGGAGCCCGGTCCTGTCCACTGCGGACTGACGGGTGAAACCCTGGCGCACGCCCACCTCGAAGGCCGGGATTTTTCCATCCAGCAGCCCAATCTGCGCGGCCTGGACTGGTGGATCGAAACGGCCCCGAAGGTTCGGCCGTTCCTGAACGACAGCCAGGCTGCCTTGCTGGATCAGACTCTGACCGAGCAGATCGAGTTCGCCCAATCCGCCCTCTATCAGGACCTGCCTGCGGGGCCGTCACATTGCGATCTGTTTCGCGACAATGTACTGTTTGGCGGCACCTACGACGTCCCGCACATGGGCGGTTTCATCGATTTCTATTTCGCAGGCTGCGACACCTGGGTGTTTGACGTCGCGGTCAGCGTAAACGACTGGTGCATACAGCGCGCCACAGGCGCCTTCATACGCAAACGGGCCTCGGCCTGGCTGGCGGCCTACCACGCCGTGCGCCCCTTTACCGACGCCGAACGCGCCGCCTGGCCCACGATGCTGCGCGCCGCCGCCCTGCGATTCTGGCTATCACGACTGTACGATTTCCATATCCCGCGCCCGGCCCAGACCCTGAAGCCGCACGACCCCCGCCACTTTGAGCGTATTCTGCGGCTGCGCAGCACCAGCACGGCCCCGGCCCTGCCCTGATCAAAACCGACACCATGCAAGCAGCGATTCTTCCCCTTTCGGCCGGTTGGTACTGGATCACCCAGGGCTACGCCCTATTCCGGCGCCAGCCACTAGCCATGTTTTTCTGGAGCATGCTGACCAGCCTGCTGATCATGATCAGCTACCTGATCCCCCTGATCGGCCAGATCGTGCTGATCATCTTTACCCCCCTGCTGACGTTCCTGACACTGTGCGCGTGTCGCAAAATCGACACCGGAATACGCATGATGCCGGGCATGTGGCTGCTGCCGCTGCGCGAACAGGGCGTGAAGCGGCGACTGGTCAGGCTGGGGCTGGCCTACCTGGCCAGCAGCTTCATTGGCGCGCTGATCGCCACCCTGCCCTTTGTGAACTCGCTGATGGGGGCCATCGACCCGGCCGGGGGCCAGATCGACTACGCCACGGTGTCAGCCGCAATGCGCGGCCCGCTGATCACCTTTGGCATCCTGTACGTACTGATTTCAGCGCTGTTCTGGCATGCACCCGCCCTGATCGGCTGGCACCGCATCGGCATGACGCAGGCCCTGTTCTTTTCCATGGTGGCCTGCTGGCGCAACAAATGGGGATTCCTGCTGTATGCCCTGAGCTGGGCCGCGATATTCTACGGCCTGGGCGCCGCGGGCGACTTCCTGGTGGCAGCGGGCGCAGGCGTCGGCTTGGTCCAGTGGATCACCATCCCCGTGAACGTCCTGGCCGCCGCCGTGCTGTATTGCAGCTTTTATCCCGCCTATATGACGATCTTTGAGCCCCAGGCAAAAGCCGCCGGGTAGTTCGATCACCATGCTCGCCCGCCAGGCGCCCGCCACGCGATTGGGGGCCAGATTGTGGCGCCAGCGCAATACACGGCCTTGGGCATCCAGAAACACCACGTCAATCGGTCGGCGCAGCCCGAAGGTATGAATCGCGCGGCAGGGCCGGATCAGCAGACCATCGTGCCCGGGCCCAAAGGGCACGGCCCACAGGCCCAGCAGACGGGCGAAAAAGCCACGTGCGACACGCAGCCTGAGTACGGGCGCGGGCTCTGGTGCGACCCGGATAACAATCAGATCAGAATCCGGCATCGAACAGCTTTACCGCGACCGGAAATGCGATGATCAAAAAGGTACACGGGAAAATGCAGGTCACCATCGGAAACAGCATTTTCACGGGGGCTTCAAGTGCGAGTTTTTCCGCGCGCAAAAAGCGCTCGCTGCGCTGCTCGGCAGCCTGGGCGCGCAATAAAGGCCCGAGGTTCATGCCCAGTTGATCGGCTTGCTCCAACGCAAGCACCAGGCCGTTTAACGCCTGCACCCCGCACTGATCCGCCCATTGTCGCAGCGCGCGGGGGCGCGCCACACCCGCCCGCATCGCCGATAGTGCCTGGCCCAGGGAGTCACGCAAGGGGCCTTCGGGTGCATGCCGCGCGGCCTGTTCGAGCGCACCATGCAGACTCAGGCCGGCCTCGACGCACAAGGTCATCAGGTCGAGCATAAAGGGCAGTTCACGCAGCATCCTGGCACGTCGGATCCGACCGAGCCTGCCCAGGCTGTAGTCCGGCCACCAGAATCCCGGCACTGCGGCACACAGCCCGCCCATCAGCATTCCCGAAGCGCCCGCATCGGGCCAGACAGACATCACCAGGACCCCTGCCCCAGCCGCCAGAACAGCCAGCACGATGCGCAAGGCCAGCCAGTGCTCGACCTGCCAGGCCCCATCCAGGCCGGCGCGTTGGACCAGGGTCGTGAAACGGCGGCGCATACGCCACGAAACCAGCGTGGCGCAGCCCGGCCCCAGTGCACGCACCCAGGGTGACAAGCAGCGTAGACCCCCGATCGGCACGACGCTATCCGATAGCCCCAACCACGGGCGCCAGATCAGCCAGACCCAGGCTGCGGCCGACACCCCTGCAAAGAACGCCGCCACCCACACCATGCCACCCCCTTTTTTATATGGACTAAACGTCGATGGCCACGATGCGGCGAATCAGCATAATACCCAGACATTCGAGCACCAGAACCAGGCCCAGCACCACCCACCCGGGCCATGTCGTCCACAACAAAGACATGACCTCGGGCTCGAGGCTGTGCAGCACCGCCAACAAAAGCAGCGGCAAGCCGGCCATGATCCAGCTTTGCATCCTGCCCTGGGCAGTGAGCGCACGAACCCGCCCCATCCAGTGCCGGCGAGAGCGCAAGGTCTGAGCGATATTTTCCAGGGTTTCAGCCAAGCTGCCGCCACTTTGCGCTGCGATCGTCAGCGCCGAAACAACCAGACCGCAGGCCTGCGTCGGCATGCGTTGATGCAGATTTGCCAGCCCTTGCGAGAAGCTCACCCCCATGCGCTGTTCGCGCAGCATCAGCCCGAATTCCTGCGACAGCGGAGGCTCGGACTGGGTCACGACATGCTGCAATGCCCGCTGCATGCCCGAGCCTGCACGCAAGGCACCCGCCAGCGACTGCAACAGGCCGGGCAATTGGGTATCAAAGCGATGCTGCCTGCGCATGCGGATCTGCTGCAACACCCGACGAGGCGCCAGCAAAGCGACTGCCGCCACCAGGGTGGCCAGCCACCAACGCTGACTGAGCCAAAACACCAAGCCACCCAGCAGTGCACAGGCCAGTGTGAGCGCCACCCATAGCTGGGCTGGGTCGAGGAAAAGGAAAAACTCGTCGAAACGCAGACGGGCCTCATCCTTCATGCGCGATTCATATGAACGGTACGTTCGTATCAGGCGATCGAATGCAAACCAACTGGCCCCCGTCACCAGCGCCATGACCAGAAAGAGAGCCAGCCCGATCATGTGCCCGCCTGCGCATCGAGCCAGGCGTGACCCTCGCAGACCGTCCGGGCGGTAAAAAGCGCCATATCCAGAGGTTCGGCGGCGCCCTCGCGTACGAAGCAATCCGGCGCCAGGCCTTTGCCCAGGTAAACGGCGGGCGGCCCCATCTGCCCTTCAAAGAGTTCCTGCAACTGGATGCGGCCGCTTTCGATACCGGTGACCTCCACGATCGAGGTAATCATACGGCGCCCATCGTGCACGCGCGCCTGCTGGACAATAATGTCGATACTGGATGCAATGTGCTCGCGTACCGCCGCCAATGGCAGGTCCATGCCGGCCATCAGGATCATGGTTTCAAGCCTGGCCAGGGCATCCCGGGGGCTATTCGCATGCAGGGTCGTCAATGACCCTTCGTGGCCGGTGTTCATTGCTGCCAGCATATCGAAGGCCTCGCCCCCACGGCATTCCCCCACAACGATGCGGTCGGGCCGCATGCGCAGGGCATTGCGCACCAGATCGCGGATGTCCACCCGCCCACGCCCCTCAAGGTTGGCGGGGCGCGCTTCAAGCGAGACCAGATGTGCGTGATTCAGGCGCAATTCGGCTGCGTCCTCGATCGTGACGATGCGTTCGCCCGCAGGGATGAAATTCGAAAGAATGTTCAACAGGCTGGTCTTGCCCGAACCCGTACCGCCAGAGATGACGAGATTTTTTCGCCGTTGTACACACAGCGCCAAGAAGCGGCCCATCGAGGCATCCAGCGCACCTACCGCCAGCAGATCGTCCAACTGCAGACGCCTGGCGGGAAACTTGCGGATGGTGATACTGGCGCCACGCAGGGCGATGGGCGGAATCACGGCGTTGACACGCGACCCGTCGCGCAGGCGCGCATCCACCATGGGCGAGCTGTCGTCGATGCGCCGGCCCAGCGGCGCCACGATGCGCTCGATCACCCCAAGTACCGACTCGTCGCTACTGAAAGCCAATGGATGGCGCTGCAACCGTCCCCTGGATTCAACAAAGATCTCGTCATGGCGATTGACCATGATTTCGCTGATGTCGGGATCCGCCAGCAAGGGTTCCAGGGGCCCAAGACCCACGGCCTCGTCCACCAAAGCCTGAACGAGCGCATCACGGTCCACATCATCGGACAAGGCACGGTCGTCAGCGATCAGCTCACCGAGCACATGGGCCGCCTCGCCGCGCAAGGCCTCATCGCTCATTGCACCGATATCGCGACGACGCAACTGTAATGCCTGAACCAGCCGCTCGTGCAGCCGACGCTGATGCGTCAGCAAATCGAGCGATACGCCTGTCTGCACGATGGCTACAGATACGGGTGGTGCTGCGGATGGAGTGCCGTCGGCACTGCCTTGCAGCGGCCCGGGCTCGGACAGGCGCGCTGGGATTTCGGGAGCCAGGCCGGGCTGCGCAGGACCGGCTTCCGAGGGCAGGTCGCGCACCCGCATCAGGCACGGGCCAATGACGATTTCATCCCCGCAGCGCAAGGGCCCATACAAAGCCACACGCCGCCCGTTGACCTCAGTGCCGCCCAGCGATCCGTAGTCCTCAAGCCAGACCTCGGCATCGCGTATCTGGAAGCCGGCGTGCCGACGGGCGACCCGCCATGCCCGTATGGACAGGCCGCAGTCAGCTGACCTACCCACATCCAGAGGCAGCGAAAAGCGTCGCACATCCTCGCGCCCATACTCGAACTTCAGACCCAGTTCGATCATGACTTACTCCTTTTGTGTCCACTGCGAACCCGACCCTGATCGAGAATTCCATCCTACGGCGCCCTCAAGCAATGGCGGACGGATCTGATCGGGGCGTACGGGTGTATTGATGACTGGCGTATCAGGAAACGCCCTGGACACAACAGACTGGGCATTGGCGGCGCGCTGCGCCAGACCCGGATGATCCGCGCCCACGACGACCGGCGTAACCAGGATTGCAAGTTCGGTTTCATTGCGCTGAAAGCGCGTCGAACGGAATAACGCCCCAAGCACGGGCAAGTCGCCCAGGCCCGGCACTTTATCGACATTGCGGGAAGTGTCGCGTGACAGGAAACCCGCGAGTACCAATGTCTGGCCGGACTGGACATTGAATTCTGTGGCCGCGCGCCGCGTCTTGAGCGACGGCCCGGTGGGCACGGAAAGTGCATTGTCTATGGAGCTGACCTCAACCTCGATACTGGAGCGCACCGCACCATTGCGTTCGACGTGGGGTGTGATGCGCAGCGACACACCGTAGGGCTTGAACGCCGTCTGACTATTACCGTTCCGATCCACCGTGCTGTAGGGCACTTCGCCACCAGCCAGAAACTCGGCCGTGGCGCCACTGCGGGCAAGGATTTGCGGCTGTGCCAGCACGACGGCTGTGCCTTCCTGGGCCATGGCATTGATTTGCGCAGAAAACAGGGCATTGACCCCGAAATAACCGGCGGCCGCACCGGATGGAAAGGCCATCGGTATCACCGTCTGGCCGGGGCGATCGGCATAGCGTCGCGAACCGCCGTCCCACGCCAGTGACGTATTGAGCCCGCCCTCAGACTGCGCCGACCAGCGTAAACCCAGCTCACGTGCGAGTGAGCGCGGCACCTCGACAACCTGCACGTCAAGCAGGACCATGCGGTCCCAGCCCACCGGGCTGGTGAAGTCGAGCAACTGCGGATAGCGCTTGCTGAGCGTGGCCACGCGCTCGCGATCCCCGTCGGACAAGCGATCACCCTCAACGACCAGTTTGTCACCCACTACCGTAACCTCGGCCTCGGGAATGCGCTCAAGCATGCCGCGCAACTCGCTTTGCACCTGGCGCGCACCCTCGGGGGCCACATCAACTATGTAGCGATGGCTGTGCCCGTCGGATGTCCAGACATGCAGGGTGCTGGAACCCTGATTACGCGCAAAGACGATGATTTCCTTGTCTTCGGTCGTCACAGCATTCACAACATGCCCGTCGCCCACCGCAACCCGTGCCACATCAGGCAGTCCCAGCACACGCACCTCACCCACCTGCATGGATAAAAGGGTTTCAGCGCGCGCAAATGCAGGACGATGACTCAGTACAAGCAGGGTCGTCAGCGCAAACATCAGGGCCAGAAAAGGCTTTCGGGGGGGCATCTCAGTCTCCTGACGGATCGGTGTGAATCTGCAAACCGCCCGTTGCTCCGGTGCGCATCCAGGCACTGGTCAGATCCTGGGCCTGCGGCAGATCGAACAGACCCGACGCACGACTGGGTCCTCGACGAGCGGGTGGTGTGAGGCCGGGCATCACACGGGTGGACTGGCTGCCGTAGATCACCTGAGGGCCTTTCCGACGCACGGGTGGTGGCTGCTGTACACCCAGCAAGGCAGCCAGGTCGCCGCGCACCGCGCGCATGTCGGTCTGGAAATCATCCGGATGTCGCAGAATCGCCGTGATCCGGCCGCCCTGGCGCGCCGCCACGAGTTTGACGACATCTTCGGGCGCCGCATCCAGGGTCACGGTGGAAAACGCCGCGCCTTCAGCGCCATCGTCCAGGCGCGTAGAGCGGCCCGTAGCCAGCACCAGTACGCCCTGCAGCAACGGGGCGGTCACCTGGCGCCGCTGGTACTCGAAAGACACATACAGGTCGATCAAATCGCCAGGCTGCAAGAGCCCCGATACTGAATTAATCTGATCGACCGGCAAGGCGATCGCACGGCGACCCGGTGCGAGCTGGCTGGAGAATGGCTGCTGCCGAGCGACCATGGTGTGCACCGGCAATATAGGGTCACCCGCCCGCAGGGAGGCAACCAGAATGGTATCGTCCAACGCCTCGAAGCGTTCCGGCGGCATGCTGGTGCTGCCGACCCATTCCGCAGGAAAACTGCGCAACGCCATGTGTTCCGGCCGCAGGCGCGTGCCTGTGGGCAGATCATAAGCCGCCACGATACGTTCGACGGTTCGAACCTGGGCGCGTGCCTCAATATGGCTGATGCGGTCCTGAATATGGCTGCGCACTGACCAGGCGGCTGCAAGGCCCGAGGCCAACGCCAGGCCCAGGAGGATACTGCTGCGTGCCGACAGGCGAATTTTCATGAGGTTTCGGGCTCCTGAACATGCTGCAGCCAAAGCTGCGCCCCAGTGGGGTCTGGACGTATCTGTAAATCAAGCTGTGCCTTGCCGCGCCACCAGTGCAGAGTTCCGCCGGAGCTCGCCTCGTGCCGCCAGCCCGCGCTGGACAGTACATGCCTGAAGTGCCGACGCAGCGCGGCCTCGGGCAGATTGGACCGGTAGGCCGCACGAGTAATAGTTTTATTATCCAAAGTTTCTATATTTCTAAAAACAGAATGCGTGCCGTGTGGCAGGTACAGCGAGAAATCAAAGCCCGGGGGCACCACACGCACGGCATCCAGTACCGAGACCACGCCGTGGGATCCTGCCGGGTGATGGATGATCTCGGCCAACCAGTGGCGCTCAGCCGCGAGGCCGGACAGGACGATACGGCCATTGAGGATCAGCATACGGTCCAGAAATGTGAAATGCTCTGACAATCGCCTGGCAGCCTGGGCTTGTGGCATAGAGGCCCGCCAGCGCCGCTCGCTTATCCTCACACCCGAGACGCGCAAGGTGCTTTCCTCGGACCAGGCCCAGCCGGATTGATCCAGGGGCGGAATCACAGCCCAGGCAGCCGACGACCACAGGGCCAGTACCAGGACCGCAAAAATCACACGGACGATCATGGTGCCCCCCGGTCGAGATGACGCGCCGGAACACGCCCCACCCAGGGCTGCAGCCAGTCGAAGGACACCTCGGGCCGCCCCCACGCGGCATCCACGGCCTGCATGCGCTCGGTAACCTGCTGCCCCAGGGCAATCGAACGATCGGCATACTGGGTCCAGACACTGTGTGCCTGAGCAATACGCTGCTGGGTGGCCGAATCACTGTCGGATGCGCCCGTGCCGCGCATGATGGCAGTATGGCGATCCAGACCGAGCCTGTAGCGATCAAAAGCCCCAAGGCCCAGGCCGGGTTGATGCTCGCCATTGGTTTCCACATGGACGCTCGCTACCCAAATCCTCGGGTCGCCCAGCACGAGATCCTGACGTACCACAGCTGCCCCCGGGTATGAATCACCAACCTGAATGCTTGGAGTCCTGGCAGTGGGCACCGAGGCCGCGCGCGCAGCGGAAACATCCAGAAAGGCCTCACCCCGGCGATTTGCCCCGCCACGTTCGGGCACGATGGCTTGGCCGGATTTCACCACATGTTCCCCCAAACCCTGATGTGCCAGAGCGAACGCTCGATATCTGCCGGCATAGCCGGCCTGCAGAGCAGCATCCTGAATGCGGCCAAGCCAGGCGGCACCAATCCACAAACTGGCCAGGACACCGAGTACCAGCAGGCCCTCAAGGGCGGACTGGCCTGATTGCGTGTGCGCCCGCATTCTAAGGCCTCCCGGCCTGGGCGCGCACGGGCGCCAGGGCTGCATGCCAATAGGGGTGAAATAGATTCGGACGCTCGTGTCTGCCGTCGGAGCGCGGATCGGGCCGGGCAAAGTAGGTGCGTGCGGCACTACGCGCGTGAATCGCAAGCTCTTTGGGCCCGGGCTGCGTGAAGGCCACCGAAAAGCTGGGTGCTGCGTCGGCCTTGTCCGCCGACACATCGTAGTATGCAGCCAGGCCGTCCCCAGGCCATGCCGCCCGCCCACGCATGGCATAGGAATTGGCCAGGGGGTTGTCGTGCCCATCAAGCAAATCCCATTGGGTGGCTTCCTCGACCCAGCGCCAGAAATCCTGTTTTGAAAAATTGTCTGGAGCGTCATCGGTATATGCGCCATCCATCACCTGGGATGCCTCACCGGGAATCCAGGCCCAGCCCATCACGTACTCGCGGTAATAGCAGCCAATCCAGCGATTGGAGCGCAAGGCATGATAGGACTGAGTATCAAAGGACTGCCAGCGCCCCGCACCGTCCATGCGCGTGCCGCCCCGGCGGCGTAACTGGTGCCTGAGGTGCGGGCAGCGGTGGCTGACCGCCCACGAATTTTCCGCAGTGTCATTGCGCGGATCGAGAAAATCGTACATGCCCACCACCTGCGACACCAATGGCCGGAACTGGGCCTCGGGCGCAAAGCGCCGCACAAACCCCGGCCAGTCGTCCGAAACGATCGCCACTGAATCATCCGAAATCTGCTGGTCAGGGTAATGCGCAGCCAGCACCGCGTGGATAGCGGCCCGCCGTGCCTTGGGCAGGCCACGCACCACATCAGACGAAAGGCCCCGATACAGATCCTGCACAAAGCGATTATGGGCCGCGTGGGCCTGCGCCAGCGCCCCGGTGGTTCCGGCTTGCACATCCAGGCCCGAGGCGCGCGCAGCCGCTGTGTAGGCGCGACCATAATCGGCACCAAAAAGCATGCCGATCAGGTGCGCCGGCGGATTGCCGCGCGCCAGCCGCCCCGCCTGCGTACCGCCATACATGGCCCAACTGCCCAGAGTGACCATGTGCGCCATGGCGAGCTGGTGCGCGACCTGGGCACGGTTCAGGTAGGCCAGCAAATTCAATGCACGCGCCTGAACCAGGGCCCCACTGTACGCAGCGGCATCCAGGCCGTGAACCTGACGGCTTTTCGCGGCAAGGATCCGGCCCGCTGAAAAATAATGCAGGGCGGCCACAGACAGCAAGGCCGCCATCAGCATGCCCAGCACCAGGGCCTGGCCGGCTTGGGGATGGATCACGCGTGCCGCCATGTCACTGGCCTGCGGCAGCGTTGCCGGTGAAGGATTTAAGTGTTTTGGCCGCGGCCTGTGCGGCAGCGGCCTCGGCTGCCGACTGTGCCATGCGCGAAAGCTCGGAGCCGTCTTCGCCTGCGATTTCCTTGGCCATGGCTGCGGTCTGCGACCGGATCACCTGCCCGAAAAGCTGATAGACCGCAATCGCTGCAACGGCGACCAGCGCCACCACAATGATGTACTCGACCATGCCCTGGCCACGCTGCCTGACGTGTCTGCCCCGTGTCTGCATCACCGCCCCCGCCATCAAGAATAGGATGGGGACAGTGTGCGGGGCGGCCGCGAGGCCGACAATTCGCAGAAGCCGCCACGGCCAAAACTGGCACGCAGCGGTTCAGTTCAGGATACTAGTCGCCGACGCGTACCTTCAGGGCGCCCAGGCCGGCGATTTCGCCGGTCAGCACGTCGCCGCGTTGCACGGCGCCCACGCCTGCAGGCGTGCCGGTAAAGACCAGGTCGCCGGCCTTCAGTTCGAACAGTGTGGACAGGTAGGCCAGGGCCTCGGGCACGTTCCAGATCATGTCCGACAGATCGCCTTTCTGGCGCAGGTCGCCGTTCACCGACAGGGTGATCTCGCCGGATTCCAGCGCGCCGGTCTTTGTGACGGGGTGCAGCGGGCCTATGGGTGCGGCATGGTCGAAGCCTTTGGCGGTTTCCCACGGGCGACCGAGCTTTTTGGCGGCGGCCTGCAGGTCGCGGCGCGTCATATCCAGGCCGACTGCATAGCCCCAGACGCACAGCGCCGCCTGCTGCGGATCCAGGTCGCGACCGCCCTGGCCCAGGGCCACGACGAGTTCGATCTCGTGATGCAGTTCGTGGGTGGCCGACGGATACGGCATGGTCCCGGTCTGGCCGTCGGCGACGTTCAGGACGGCATCGGCGGGCTTGGCAAAGAAAAAGGGATCTTCGCGGCCACTGGCGCCCATTTCCCGAGCGTGATCGGCGTAATTGCGGCCGACGCAGTAGACCCGACGTACCGGGAAAACGGCGTCGCTGCCGACTACGGGCAACACCG
>JAKDMO010000132.1 GCA_030452305.1 Alcaligenaceae bacterium
CAGCATCAGCGTGGCGAGCAGCAGGAACGAGCGGCTGAACAGGCCCAATCGGATGCGGGGCCTGATCGAGCCGGGCTTGGGCTTTGCAAACAGCATGAGGACGCTGCGCAGGACGAGCCTGCGCCAAGGGGTGTGTTATTGGCCGCCGTCCGGAACGAACACGTAGCCCAAGCCCCATACTGTCTGGATGAAAACGGGCTTGGAGGGATTGGGTTCGATCAGTTTGCGCAGCCGCGAGATCTGGACGTCAAGGCTGCGGTCGAAGGCCTCGTATTCGCGCCCGCGAGCCAGTTCCATGAGCTTGTCACGCGAAAGCGGGACCTTGGGGTGGCGTGCGAATACCTTCAGCACCGAGAATTCGCCCGTGGTGATGGGGACGACTTCGTGGTTGCGCGTCAGGGTGCGCGTCGACAGGTTCAGCACATAGGGGCCGAACTCGATCGATTCGCTTTCCTGGCTGGGCGCGCCCGGGTGTTCCTCGGTGCCGCGCCGACGCAGGATCGCATTGACGCGGGCCAGCAGTTCGCGCGGGTTGAAGGGTTTGGTGAGGTAATCGTCGGCCCCCATTTCCAGGCCCACAATACGGTCGATTTCCTCGGCCTTGGCGGTGAGCATGATGATGGGCGTGTTGTCGTGATTGCCCCGCAGGCGGCGGCAGATCGACAGGCCGTCCTCGCCGGGCAGCATCAGGTCGAGCACCAGCAGGTCGAAGTGCTCGCGCTGCCAGAGCTTGGCCATTTCCTTGGCATCCTCGGCGACATAGACATTGAAACCCTGTTCGGTCAGATAGCGACGGAGCAGGTCGCGCAGCCTGGGGTCGTCGTCGACAATGAGGATTTTTCGTGTAAGCGGTTGATTTTGCGTATTCATGCGGAAAATGTAACAGGCTCGGGAAAACGAGTACAGCGCTTATCACAACATATTACATATTAAGCGTTTGGTACATTTTTCCCAGTTGATGAAAGATTCCCATGTTTAGCGTGTGGGAATATTTTGCGTGTGTCGATTTTAACGTTAACCCTAGATATTGTGTAAATTTGTGATGGCATTGGGCTGAACTAAAATAGGCGGCTATGGAAGATCTGCATATTCTGGCCTTTGAAACCTCGGGCGACGTCTGCGAGGCGGGCTTGCTGTCGCGCACTGGGGGGCGGGTGCGCCTGCGTACGGCCCGCCACGAGGGGCGCGCCGGGCACACCGAGCGCATCCTGCCCCTGGCCGAACAGATTCTGGCCGAGGCGGGTCTGGATCGATCGGCGCTATCGGTCGTGGCATTCGGCCAGGGGCCGGGCGGTTTTACCGGCCTGCGGGTGGCCTGTTCGGTCGCCCAGGGCATTGCGGTGGCGCAGGATCTGCCCGTGATCCCCGTCGATTCGCTGATGGCGGTGGCCGCCCAGCACGAGGACGATGAGCCCGATGGCTCGCATGTCGTGCTGCAGGATGCCCGGATGAATGAGGTCTACGCCGCCTCGTACCAATGCACGGACGGTGGCCGGTGGCAGGCGGCGCAGGCGCCCCGGCTGCTGGCCCTGGCGGATATTCCCCTGTGGCTGGAAAAAGGTCCGTGGGGTGCGGATGCGCCCGTGCGGGTGCATGGCGACGCCCTGCTGGTGTTCGAAGGCCTGGCTGAGCAGTTGGCGGCCCTGGGCTACCGGATATGCCCGGCTGCGGATCCGGGGCATGCGCACGCCCAGGTGGCCATGGTGGCCCGGCTGGCCTTGTCGGACTGGGAGGCGGGGCGCGCGGTTGGGGCCGGGCAGGCCGCGCCGATCTATGTGCGCGACAAGGTCGCTTTCACGATCCAGGAACGCCAGGCCGGCCTGGGTGGCAATCCGCAGGCACCCGCCCTGAATGCCGTCACGCTGCATGCCATGCGGGAATCGGATCTGGACGAGGTCGCGGCAATCGAGCGCCAGGTGCAGGCATTTCCCTGGCAGCGGAATCACTTCGCCGATGGCCTGCGCGCGGGCTATTCCGGCTGGGTGGTGCGAAAAATGGGCGGCATGGCGGGTTTTGCCATGGTGATGGATGCTCCTGACATGGCGCACCTGCTGGTCATCGGGGTGCGCCCGGACGCGCAGCGCAAGGGCGCGGGTGCGCAACTGCTCGCGCAATGCGAGGCCCATGCGCGTGGTCGGGGGCTGGGTGCCCTGACCCTTGAGGTGCGCCCGAGCAATACCGGGGCGATCGGCTTTTATCGCCACCACGGCTTTCAACACGTAGGCACTCGCAAGGACTACTATCCCTTGGGTCGCAGCCTGCGTGAGGACGCCTGGATCATGACGAAAACGTGGACGGAGCAATCGTGAGCCTGCACCTTGCCCCCTTGCAGGAGGCCTGGCTGGCCGAGATCGGTGTGGATGCGCAGTGGTTGGCCCGTCTGCGACCGGCATCGATAGCTGATGGGCAGCCCCGTGAAGTCGAGGCGCCCCGGCCTTCTGCTGTGCCGCCACCAGCGGTAGCTGTGGAAACCGTGCCGGCGCCCGCTGTGCGGGCCCCGCGTGCGCCTGAGCCCCGTCGGGTCCGGCCAGAGGCTCCGAAGGCGCCGGCAACCGTGGCCGACGTGTCCGGTCTGGACGATCTGCCGGCTGTGGCAGACCGGATCCGCGAGTGCGAAGTGTGTGCGCTGCATGTCGGCCGTTCGCACGCAGTGCCTGGCGCGGGCTGTGAGCAGGCGCCGGAATACCTGATCGTGGGCGAGATGCCCGGCGTCGAGGATGATCTGGCGGGCGAACCCTTTCAAGGCGCTGTAGGGGTGCTGCTGCGGGCCATGCTGGCCAGTGCAGGGGTGGCCGAGGACCGCGTATTCATGACGAATGTCATCCGTTGCCGCCCGGCGGGCGGGCGCTCACCCAGTGCCGACGAGGTGGCAAGCTGCCTGCCCTATCTGCAGCGGCAGATTTCAATCCTGCGCCCTCAGCGCATTCTGGCCTTGGGGCGGTTGGCGGCACAGGCCCTGCTGGGATCCAGGGCATCGCTGGCCGGTCTGCGTGGTCACGAGCAGCATTATCGAACGGCCGACGGCGCGGACATACCTGTGTGGGTGACGCACCATCCGGCGTCGCTTTTGTTGCGGCCCTCGTATAAGGCCGAGGCTTGGCGCGATTTGATGGCCATGGTTTCAGTGCACAACTAAGCAAACAGGGCACTAGTGCAGCGCGGTGCCGTGGCCGGTTTGCCCGATCTGGTGCTCCAGCCCCGGGTCGGCGCGATGATTCAGATAATTCCACCGTATGAACAGCAGCATCAGGGTGGCGACCAGCAGCCCGAATATGGCGATGATGGTGTTGATCGACAGGCCCAGCCACAGCATGAGGCTATAGAAGGCCAGCATCAGCAGAATATTGAGTTGCTCGTTGAAATTCTGCACGGCGATCGAATGACCGGCAGATAGCAGCACGTGGCCGCGATGCTGCAGCAGGGCGTTCATCGGCACGACAAAGAAACCCGATAGCGCACCGATCACCAGCAGCAGTATATAGACCGCCCAGGTGCTGTAGACCATGGGCATCAGTAGAACGACCAGGCCCATGGCGACCCCGACCGGCAGTACCGACAGGGCGCGGCGCAGCGGCACTTTGCCGGCCGCGACCGAACCCGCGACCGTGCCCACCGCAGCCACGCCCATCAGGATCGAGGCCTGGTCCAGGCGGTAGCCCAGGTGCTGCGCGCCCCATTCAATGACGATGAACTGCAGGGTGGCACCCGCCCCCCAGAACAGCGTCGTGACAGCCAGCGAAATCTGGCCCAGTTTGTCGTGCCACAGAATGACGACGTATTTGCTGAAATTGCGGATCAGTCGCGACGGACAGGTTTCCTGTTTCGGGTAGTAGGCGTGGGTGTCGGGGATCAGCAGATTGCACAGCGCAGCGGCCAGGTAGACCAGACCGATCACCAGGATCGCGGTTTGCGCCGAATTATCGGAAATGGCCTGTATCCATTCATGCGTCATCAGCATGGCCGATACGGTGGGGTTGATCAGGACCCCACCCAGCACGGTTCCGACGATCACCGAGACGACGGTCAAGCCCTCGATCCAGCTATTGCCTTTGACCAGGAGCTCAGGAGGCAGCATCTCGGTCACGATGCCGTATTTGGCGGGTGAATAGGCGGCGGCCCCGATACCGACCAGTGTGTAGGCGACGAACACCAGGATCAGCTGATGCTGCTCGGCCACTCCCAGGTAGTTGTAGCAGAACATCAGCAGGCAGCCCGCGATCTTGATCGCGTTGGTCGAGAACATCACCCGGCCTTTGGGGAAGGAGTCGGCGAAGGCTCCGACGAAGGCGGCCAGCAGGACATAGGCCAGGGCAAACCACCATTTCATCATGGGTGCCATCCAGTCCGGCCCACTGAGGTCGGCGATCAGTGCGATCGCAGCGATCAGCAAGGCATTGTCCGCGACAGACGACAAAGCCTGTGCGGTCATGACCAGATAGAAACCTTTGTTCAAGGGATGATCCTGCTGACGGGGTTGGGGAGTTGCCCGGACATTCTGTAAAAAGCGTGATGAAGTATAGCTGGTGTGAAATGATTCGTTCAGAAATGAACGTCCGAGACCCGGGTTTTCCGGGTCGAAAATTGGTTCCAGTACGCTATCATACGTGCACCGTAGCGACGAAATCCCTATTGTGCGCCTAACCCAGATAAAACTTGCCGGCTTCAAGTCGTTTGTCGAGCCGACGACCATCCCCACGCCCAGTGCGCTGGTAGGCGTGGTGGGCCCGAACGGCTGCGGTAAATCCAATATCATTGATGCGGTGCGCTGGGTGCTGGGCGAGACCAAGGCCTCAGAGCTGCGCGGCGCTTCGATGCAGGACGTGATTTTCAACGGATCGAGCCGGCGCAAACCGGCAGCACGCGCCTCGGTCGAACTGGTGTTCGACAATTCCGAGGGCCGGGCGGCGGGGCAGTGGAGCACGTACGCCGAGATCGCCGTCAGACGCACGCTCACCCGCGATGGGGCCAGCAGCTATTTCATCAATGGCCAACTGGTCAGGCGGCGCGATATTCACGATATTTTCCTGGGTACCGGCCTGGGTACGCGTGGGTACGCGATCATCGGCCAGGGCATGATCAATCGCCTGATCGAGGCGCGCCCCGAGGAACTGCGCGTCTACCTCGAAGAAGCCGCCGGGGTGTCGCGCTATAAGGAACGGCGTCGCGAAACCGAGAACCGCCTGTCGGATACGCGTGAAAACCTGCAGCGCCTAGAGGATATCCTGCGTGAACTGTCGACGCAACTGGACAAGCTGGAATCGCAGGCTGAGGTGGCAGGCCGGTATCGGGGCCTGCAGCAGGAAGGCGAGACCAAGCAGCACGCCCTGTGGCTGCTGCGCGAGGCATCCGCCCGCAACTCGCAGCAGGGCATGGCCGCGCGTATCGAGCAGGCGCAGGCGGGCCTGGAAGGCGCGATTGCAAAGCTGCGCGCCTGCGAGGCAGATATCGAAACCCGGCGCACGGGTCATTTTGAGGCCAACGATGCGGTACACGCTGCGCAGGGCAAGGTGTTCGAGGCAGGCGCACAGGTCAGCCGCCTTGAGGCCGAAATCCGTCACGTGATCGATTCGCGCAACCGCCTGCAGGCACGCCGTGGGCAGTTGCAGGCCCAGTTGCAGGAATGGGGCGATCAGCAAAGCCACTGCCAGACCATGATTGAGGAAGTCGAGGGCCAGGTCGACGAGTCGGCGGCGCGGGCGGAAACCCTGGCGCAGGCCTGCGATACGGCTCGCGAGCAGTTGCCCGAACTCGATACGGTCCTGCGCGAGGCGGCAGCCAGGCGCGATGGTTTGCGCAGCGGCCTGTCGCGCACCGAGCAGGACTTGGCCCTGGCTGCTCAGACTCAGCGCGATGCCGATGGCCAGTTGCGTACGCTGGTCGAACGCCGCCGGCGCCTGCATGACGAGCGCGAGGCGCTGGGCGCACCGGACACCACTCAGATCGAACACCTGGCCGGCGAGTGCGAGCTGGCGCAGGCACGGCTCCAGGACGCCCAGGACGCCCTACTGGAACTCGAAGAGCGTCTGCCGGGGCTGGAAGCCGAACGCGCACAGGCCCAACAGGCCAGTCAGGATGCGCGTCTGGCGGTTGAAAAGCTCGACGCCCAGCGTGTAGCCCTGATGGCGCTACAGGAAGACATCCAGAATCAAAATACGCTTGAGCCCTGGCTGCAGCGCCAGGGGCTGGACAGCCTGGGCCGCCTTTGGCAAAAGCTGCATATCGAACCTGGTTGGGAAAACGCACTCGAAGCAGTCCTGCACGAACGCATGAATGGGCTCGAATTGCGCCAATTGCAGATCGCCGGGGCCTTTGCCTCGGATGCGCCGCCCGCGCGCCTGGCGTTCTATCAGATTCCCGAGTCGGCAGCGCAGCCGCCCGTACCTCCGGGGGTGCAGCCTTTGGCCTCGCTGCTGCGCGCAACCGATCCCGATATCCTCGCCCTGCTCGAACAATGGCTGCGCGGCGTGTATGTGTCCGCAGGCCTGGATCGCGCGCTGGCCGATCGCGCAGCCTTGCCCGAGGGCGCGTGCTGGGTGGTGCGTGAGGGCCATCGCGTGGATGCCCACAGCCTGCGTTTCTATGCAGCCGACTCCGAGCAATCCGGCATGCTGGCCCGCCAACAGCAGATCGAGAACCTGCAGCGGGAAATCAAGGCGGGGCAACTGATCGCCGATCAGGCACTGGCGGACCAGGCGCGTGCGGAATCCGCCTGCCACGAGGTCTCGCGCGACCTGGTTCCGGCCCGCCGGCGTATCGCCGAGCTGATGCACGGCCTGCATGAAAACGAAATCGAGTTGCATCGGCTCAGGCAGCAGGCCCAGCAGTCCGGCGAACGCGCACAGCGCATTGAGGGTGACCTGGCCGAAATTGCCGCCCAGTATGACGAACTCGAAGCACGCCGCGACGAGGCTGAGCAGCGTTTTCAGACCCTGGACGAGGCCCTGGCGGGGCAGCAGGACGACTATGCGACGATCGATCTGCAATGCGAGGATCTGGCACAGCGGGCCGAACAGGCGCGCCAGGCCGTGCGCGACCAGGAGCGCGCTGCCCAGGAGGCCGACTACGCGACGCGTGGCCTGCACAGCCGCATCGACGAACTGCGGCGCACCCTGCAGCTCGCGGGCGAGCAGGCACGCCGCTCGGGCATTGAGCTGGAGTCCTTGCAGGGCGAACTTTTTGAATTGGATGAGTCCGTGGCCGAAGCCGGTTTACAGCAGGCCGTAGCGACGCGCACGGAACTCGAAGACACGCTGCGCACGGCCCGCATCCGCCAGGACGACATGGCGGCGGCCCTAAGGCAGGCCGACGAAGAACGATTGGCCATCGAGCAATCGCTCGAACCCTTGCGCACGGGCGTCACCGAGTTGCAGTTGCAGGAACAGGCCGCACGGCTGGCCGTCGAGCAGTTCTCCGAACAGCTCGACGCACATCAGGTCGATCGGGCCGCACTGCGCCGGTTTATTGACGAGCAGCCGCAGGACTGGAGCCGGATTGGCTGGCTGCAGTCCGAGGTGCAGCGCATCACGCGCCAGATCGAGTCTCTGGGCGCGGTCAATTTGGCCGCCCTGGACGAGTTGGGCGCCGCGCGCGAGCGCAAGACCTT
>JAKDMO010000326.1 GCA_030452305.1 Alcaligenaceae bacterium
TGGTGGCCGCTACTACCAGGATGTGCCCCGTTCCCCGCAGGCGCGGGGATCAACCGGCAGTCCGTCTGATTCGTTTCTTGTGGAATGGCCGTTCCCCGCAGGCGCGGGGATCAACCGCCCGCCAACGTCGACCAACCTGCCCACACACACCGTTCCCCGCAGGCGCGGGGATCAACCGGCGGCGTTTTTCGGCTCATATGTTTTGACCTGTCAACTTCTACGATAAACTTTCTTCAAGCGCGTTGGGTCAGGACACGGCCAGGCAGATTACGACGGTGGATCCTGCTCATATGCGTGGGTTGGTTACCACCGGACTTCACTGCGTCGTGGAGCTGGCCTTTCTCTAGAAGCAGGGATCATCGACCGGGATTGCGTCAGCAATCGCTATGTCTGTCGATGCCGGTATAGCCGAAACAAGGGTTCTCCGCACCGGCCTGACCCTGCCCTGACTCAACGCGCCTGTTACCTCCTATTGCTGATTCAATTTCGTAAAGCAGTGCATGCCTGACTTACTGCGCGGCCTGCATTCTGGGCATTTCCTGGCAGACCACAGCCCAGATGAAGCCGACCAGTTCCCGGGCGATCGCCACCGTGGTTTGCTTGGTATTCTTGCCTGCTTGGATCAGGGTGCGGTAGCGGCCACACAGCCGTTTCTGTGCCTTCCAGGCAATGGCCCGGGATTCAGGCGAAGCACTGCCCGCCTTGCGCTTCATGTGTGCGGTCTGGCGTGCCGGGAAACGATAGCTCCATGCCGACTCAACGAGGATGCGCCGGGCATAGCGATTGCCGGTTTTGGTAATCGCGCCCTGGCGACGCTTCGAGCCGCTGCTGTGTTCGCTGGGCACCAACCCCAGATAGCTCATCAGCTGCCGGGGTGAGTCGAACCGGCTGATATCGCCCAATTCAGCCAACAACACCATGGCCGCCAGCTTGTCGATGCCGCGCAGCCCCACCAGCGAATAAACCACCGGTGCCAGCGACCATTGCGGCAGCACCCGCTCCAACTGCGCATTGAGCTGGCTGACGCGATTCGTGGCCGCTTGTACGGCATCGATGTAGTCCTGCAAAACCCCGTATTGCCAATCGTGCGCAAAATGCAGTGACGCCAACCACGCGTAATGCCCTTTCGTCCAGCGCGTCTTGCCTGCCGGCCAGGCATGACCATGGCGTAGTACGAATGCATTGAGCTGTTGGCGAGCCTTGCGTTGCTGGGCCTTCATGTCATCGCGTGCCCGTGTCAGGTCGCGCATGGCTTCCTGCTCGATGTCGGGTACCCACACCGCCGTGAGGTCACCGCTGCGTGAACTTGCTGCCAGTTTGATCGAGTCTCGCCGATCCGTCTTGATCCGCTCACCCGGTTTGCTTGGAATCTTCGATGGTGCGACGACTTCACAGTCGTGGCCCAGCGAGAGAATCTGGCGATACAGCGCGTAACCGCACGGCCCCGCCTCATAGCTGAACAGCAGCACTTCGCCGCCATAGGCTTGGCTGAGCCGGTCCACCAGCTTGGCGACGTTCTTGGGTTTGTTGGCGATCTCTCCGTGATATTCCGGCGCCCCTCGTCCTGCGGGCGCTACGGCTACCGCAATCGTGTCCTTGTGCACATCCAAGCCGACATAAGCCGGATACACAGCGGCACGTGGCGTCTCCATAACCAAATCCAGTGCCGATGCGGTTTCCAAATTCGCTGCTGTCACATTAGAATCATTCATGACCTGTCCTCCTCAAGGTGGCTCTGCGCCACGGTTGGTGATTTCCCATCCCCTTCAGCGTAATCCACGCAGCTTGAGGATGGGCAGGTCAAAACATGATGTCTAGAACATTGAGCTTTGACGAACACACCATGTGGGTTGAGCTGAGCGATGGCCG
>JAKDMO010000133.1 GCA_030452305.1 Alcaligenaceae bacterium
CCAGACGCCCCTATACTGATCCCCGCAAAAGACGCGCTCAAATGCGAGCATCTGGACGCCACCCGTCTGTGGGCTGTGCTGATCGAGCCCCGCTTCTCAAACCCGCACTGGTTCGACCAGCTTGACCGCCGCCTGCGAGAATCATGGCCCGATGCCCCCACAGGCATTAAACTGTAGGCTTTGACCTTTTTTGCCGGAGCATCCGATGGAAAACCGCCTGCTACAAATCCTGGTCTGTCCGGTATGCAAAAGCCCGATGCAGCACGATCGCAAGCAAAACGAGCTGATCTGCAAGGCCGACAGGCTGGCCTTTCCCATCCGTGACGGCGTGCCCATCATGCTCGAGGACGAAGCGCGGCAACTGGAACCCAATCCGGCAAAGGCATGAGTTTTATCGCCGTCATACCGGCGCGCGCCGCATCCACGCGCCTGCCAGGCAAACCCCTGCTGGACGTTGCAGGCCGCCCGATGGTGATCCGAACCGCCGAGCGCGCCGCACAGTCCTCTGCCTCGCGCGTGCTGATCGCCACCGATCACCCGGACATCCTCGCGGTCGCCCGGGAATATGGCGTTGACGCCCTCATGACCCGCAGCGACCACCCCACCGGCACCGATAGGCTGTCGGAAGTCGTGCAGGCGCTGGACCTGGACCCTGAAGCCATTGTCGTCAACGTACAGGGTGACGAGCCCCTGATCGACCCGGCCATGATCGACACCGTCGCCGACTTGCTGGTACACGACCCACAGGCCTCAATCGCGACCTGCGCCTGTGCAATCCACGACAGTGATCCCCTGTTCAACCCGAACGTTGTGAAGGTCGTATGCGACCAGGCCGGACAGGCCCTATACTTTTCACGAGCGCCGATTCCCTGGGCACGCGACGCCCTGGCCGACGGCGGTCGTCGCGTGGCCGACGGCCTGCCTGCCTGGCATCACATCGGGCTCTACGCCTACCGGGCAGCGTTTCTGCGTCGCTTCCCGGAACTGCCCGTTGGACCGCTGGAACGTTTTGAATCACTGGAGCAACTGCGCGCGCTGGAGCACGGCTACCGGATCGCGGTACGCCAAAGTGACAGCATGCCGGCCGCCGGCGTCGATACAGCCGACGACCTGGAACGCGTACGCCGCATCTATCGCCAACAGGGATAAGCCACCCAGACACACGAATCATGCAGAATTTGCTGCGTTGCGGCATAATCGGAAAAATTCAGAAGAACAGCACACTCGGAGGAAACCATGCGTTTGATTCTGCTCGGCCCGCCAGGCGCCGGAAAAGGCACCCAGGCAGCCTACATCACCGAAGCCTTCGGTATCCCGCAAATCTCGACGGGCGACATGCTGCGCGCCGCAGTCAAGGCACAAACCCCCCTGGGCGTTGAAGCCAAGAAAATCATGGATACAGGCGGGCTCGTATCCGACGACATCATCATCGGCCTGGTCCGCGATCGCCTGCAGGAACCCGATTGCGCCGGGGGCTATCTGTTTGACGGCTTTCCGCGCACGATTCCCCAAGCCGATGCGCTGAAGACCGCCGGCGTACACCTGGACTTCGTCATCGAAATCGTGGTGCCCGAGGAACACATCATCGAACGCATGAGCGGGCGACGCGTGCACACGGCCAGCGGGCGCAGCTACCACGTCACCTTCAACCCACCGGCTCGCGAGGGCCTGGACGACGTCACTGGCGAAGCTCTGATCCAGCGCGATGACGATCGCGAGGAAACTGTCAGGCATCGCCTGTCGGTCTACCGCGAGCAGACCCGCCCGCTGGTTGACTACTATTCCGAGTGGGCGGCAACGGGCGATACCGCCGCCCCACACTACGCAAAGATATCGGGTGTCGGTTCGGTGGACTCGATCCGCGAACAGATCCTCTCGATCCTGCGCCCGGAACAAATCCGCAACGCTTGAAAACAGGGTTCACACATGAATATTCAGGACAAGACCTTCATCGTCACAGGGGGGGCCTCGGGCCTTGGGGCCGGCACCGCACGCAGCCTGGTTGCACAAGGCGCGCGCGTCGTACTGGCTGATGTTCAGGACGAGGCCGGGCAGACGCTGGCACGTGAACTCGGGCAAACCTTTGTTCACTGCGACGTCACCCAGGAATCCGATGCTCAGGCCGTCGTGGAGGCCGCCACGCACGAGGGCCGGCTGTTCGGCCTGATCAACTGCGCAGGTATTGCCCCGGCTGCCCGGATCGTGGGTAAATCGGGAGCCCACCCGCTGGATCTGTTCCGCAAGGTCATCGACATCAATCTGGTCGGCACCTTTAATATGTCGCGCCTTGCCGCCCAGGCCATGTCGCAAAACGAACCCGAGCCCACAGGCGAGCGTGGCGTACTGATCAATACCGCCTCGGTCGCGGCCTACGATGGGCAGATCGGGCAGTCCGCCTATGCGGCCTCCAAAGCCGGCATCGTGGGCATGACCCTGGCCATCGCGCGCGACCTGTCACGCCTGGGCATCCGTTGCATGACGATCGCACCGGGTATTTTTGGCACCCCCATGGTGTTCGGCATGCCGCAGGAGGTCCAGGATTCACTGGCCGCCGGCATCCCCTTTCCGTCCCGCCTGGGCCGACCCGAGGACTACGCGCGCCTCGTACTGAGCATCCTGGACAACGAAATGCTCAACGGCGAAACCATCCGCCTGGACGGTGCCATCCGCATGGCGCCAAAGTAAGCCTCCATGGGTCTGCTGCGTTCGGCTGCAACGATCAGCGGCCTGACCCTTTTTTCCCGCATCACCGGGCTGCTGCGGGATATTCTGATCGCCGGCACCTTCGGTGCGGGTCCGCTGACCGATGCCTTCTGGGTGGCCTTCCGCATCCCCAACCTGCTGCGGCGGCTATTCGGTGAGGGCGCGTTTTCACAGGCCTTTGTGCCCATCCTCGGACAAGTCCGCACGGAACACGATCACGAGGCCGTGCGCCGCCTGCTCGATCACGTCGCACAGGTTCTGACGCTCGTCCTGATCCTGGTCACGGCAATCGGCATTCTGGCCGCACCCTGGGTGGTGACGGCCATGGCCAGCGGCATGCGCACCGCCGCCCGCGAGGGCGATTTCATTGCGGCAGTATGGATGACCCGGGCGATGTTCCCCTACATCGTCTGCATGTCGCTGGTCGCGTTGGCCTCGGGGGTACTGAATACCTGGAGCCGCTTCGCAGTACCCGCCTTCACCCCGGTTCTGCTGAATCTCTCGATGATCGGCGCGTGCATCCTGCTCGCACCGCGCTTAGACACCCCCATTTATGCCCTGGCCGCCGGCGTCATGATCGGCGGCATCCTGCAGTTACTGATCCAGTGGATGGCCCTCAGACAACTCGGCCTGCTGCCTCGCTACACGACCCGGGTCCGCCACGCCTGGAATGACCCGATCGTACGCCGCATCATGCGCCAGATGCTGCCCGCCATCCTGGGGGTATCGGTGGCTCAGCTCTCGCTGCTGATCAACACAAACATCGCCACCTGGCTCACGCCCGGCAGTGTCACCTGGCTGTCTTTCGCCGACCGGTTGATGGAGTTCCCAACCGCACTGCTGGGCGTCGCCCTGGGCACTGTGCTGCTGCCCAGCCTGTCGGCGGCACACGCCGACCAAGACCACGACCGATATAGCGCGCTGCTGGACTGGGGCCTACGGCTGGTGCTGACGCTGGGCCTGCCGGCCGCCCTGGGCATGGCCATGCTCTCGGACGGCCTGGTGGCCACGCTGTTCAATTACGGCGCCTTCAATGCGCACGATGTCTCGCAAACCCGGCTGGCCGTCATGGCCTACTCGGTCGGCCTGCTGGGCCTGCTCGCCATCAAGATCCTTGCGCCGGGCTTCTACGCCAAGCAGGACATTCGCACACCTGTGCGCATCGCAATCTTTGTATTGGTACTGACCCAGGCGTTCAATCTGATCTTTGTGCCACTGTATGCCCATGCCGGCCTGGCGCTGTCGATCGGTCTGGGTGCCAGCGTGAATGCCCTGACCCTGGTGGTGCTGTTGCGCCGCAAGAACCTATACAAACCGGGCCCGGGCTGGTGGATGTTCACTGCCCGCCTGGTCCCTGCCCTGGCGGTGCTGGGCGCCGTGCTCTATGCGGTGAACCAGCAACTGGACTGGGTGACGCTGGGCGCCCACCCCGCCCTGCGGGCTGCATACCTGGCACTGACGCTGCTGGCGTGTATGCTGGCCTACTTCAGTGCCTTGTTTCTACTGGGTTTCCGGCCGTCAGACTTTACACGAAGGCGCGCTTAATATATACTTATCGTCTTTCTTGCTCGTATAAGCAAGTAGTTTCCAACTCGAACCGAACCGCATACACACACTATGGCCAATTCCGCCCAAGCTCGCAAACGCGCCCGTCAGGCCGTTACCCGCAACAAACACAACGCCAGCCTGCGCTCGATGCTGCGCACCTCGATCAAACGCGTGCGCGAGGCAATCGCTGCGGGCGACCAGGCAGCTGCCAACACCGTATTCCAGAAAGCCACCGGCGTCATTGACCGTGTGGCTGACAAGCGCATCATCCACAAGAACAAAGCCGCACGCCACAAAAGCCGCTTGGCTGCCGCGATCAAGTCCCTGGCCTGATCACCGGAAACCGCTTACGAGCACAAAAAGGACGCTACGGCGTCCTTTTTGTTGTGGGGTGGCTGGCTCTGGGCCTGCCTGGGCAGCCAGGCCGGCCCAGGTGATCAGCCCAGGCGCCCCAGCAACAGAAATTCCATCAAGGCTTTTTGAACGTGCAGGCGGTTTTCGGCCTCGTCCCAGACCACACTCTGAGGGCCGTCGATGACTTCGCCCATGACCTCCTCGCCACGGTGTGCAGGCAGGCAGTGCATGAAAATAGCGTCCGGATTGGCACCCGACATCATCTCGGCATCCACGCACCAGTCGGCAAAGGCACGGCGGCGGACCTCGTTTTCATCCTCGAAGCCCATACTGGTCCAGACATCGGTGGTGACCAGGTCGGCCCCCGCGCATGCCTCGCGTGGATCGGCAAATTCCCGCAGCACCGAAGCCGCCGGCGTCCCCGTACGTGCCGGATCCAGACGATAGCCCTGAGGGCCCGATACATGCAGCGTAAAGCCCAATAGCTCGGCCGCCTGCAGCCAGGTATAGGACATATTGTTCGCATCGCCTATCCACGCGACGACCTTGCCCTGTATCGAACCCCGATGCTCCACAAAGGTGAGGATGTCAGCCAGGATCTGACAGGGATGAAATTCGTTGGTCAGGCCATTGATGATCGGTACGCGCGAATGCGCGGCAAAGCGTTCGATACGGGTTTGTTCAAAGGTGCGGATCATCACCAGATCCACCATGCGGGAAATCACCCGTGCCGTATCCTCGATGGGTTCAGAGCGCCCCAGCTGCGAGCCTGCGGTCGTCAAATTGATCACCGAACCGCCCAACTGGTAGGTGCCCGCCTCAAACGACACCCGGGTGCGCGTGCTGGCCTTTTCGAACACCATGGCCAGTGTGCGATCATGCAGGGTGTGATGGGGCTGGTAACGCTTGAATTTATCCTTGATCAGGCGCGCGCGTTCGATCACATAGTTGATTTCGTCGGCTGAAAAGTCGCGAAGCTGCAGGAAATGACGCAAAGGTCCGGTCGGTGGTGTGGCTGCAGACATAAAATGCCCCGGGTAAAACGGACATCTTACCGTGAGCGCAAGGCGCGCGCAAAACGGCAATCAGATACAATGCGCGGCGAAGGGGGAAGTGGCGGCGTTCTCAAAAGGGGCGCAACCTGTCTTTGGAAGTTTATGAGCAACCCGGTGCAGAAATTGATCATCCACGGCGTCACGCAGGAAGGCCAGCGATTCCGCCCCAGCGATTGGGCCGAGCGCCTGGCTGGGGTGATGTCGCAGTTCCGGCCGGCCGGCTCCTTAGTCAATCCGCTGACCTATTCCCCCTATGTCGTGCCGCGCGTCATCGACGGCGTACGCTGCGTCCTGGTCGATCACCGCTTGCGGCAGTTGGAACCCCTGGCCTGGAAATTCGTCACCGATTTCGCCGAAAGCAATCATCTGAAAACCAGCGAAACCGACAGCGGCCAGGACGAAACTCAGCGCCTGGTCGGGTGAATCCTTATTCCGCGTCGTCTTTACCGGGCTTCACATCCCGACGCAGTTGCGGGATCGCCGGATGCCCGGAAGTCGAAAGCAGACCCGATTTCGTATAACCAAACAGCTTTTCGCGGGTATCCACGATATCCAGATTGCGCATCGTCATCTGGCCGATACGATCGCGCGGTGAGAATACGGAATCGCCCTTCTCCATCGTCAAACGATCGGGGTGATAGGTCAGGTTCGGCGAACGCGTATCCAGGATCGAGTAATCATTGCCACGGCGCAGCTCGAGCACGACCTCACCCGTGACGGCACGCGCCACCCAGCGCTGGGCGGTTTCGCGCAGCATGATGGCCTGCGGATCGAACCAGCGGCCCTGATACAGCAGACGCCCAAGGCGCAGGCCATTGATCCGGTACTGCTCGATCGTATCCTCGTTATGAATGCCGGTCACCAGGCGTTCATATGCAGCGTGCAGCAGCGCCATACCCGGGGCCTCGTAGATCCCCCGGCTCTTGGCCTCGATGATGCGGTTTTCAATCTGATCACTCATGCCCAGGCCGTGCCGCCCACCAATCCGATTGGCCTCCAGCATCAGCTCGACCGCACTGCTGTATTCCACCCCGTTCAGGGCAACCGGCTGGCCTTCCTCAAAGCGCACAGTGATTTCCTCGGCCGGCATCGCCACATCGTCCTTCCAGAACGCCACCCCCATGATCGGCTGCACGATGCGGATACCCGAATCCAGGTGCTCCAGATCCTTTGCCTCGTGCGTCGCACCCAACATATTGGAGTCCGTGGAATAGGCCTTTTCCGCAGACATCTTGTAGTCGAAACCGTTTTCGCGCATGTATTCCGACATCTCGGCACGCCCGCCCAACTCGTCGATGAACAACTGATCCAGCCAGGGCTTGTAGATTTTCAGTTCCGGATTGGTCAGCAGGCCATAACGGTAGAAACGCTCGATATCGTTGCCCTTGTACGTGCTGCCGTCGCCCCAGATATTGACCTCGTCATCCTTCATCGCAGCGACCAGCATCGTGCCCGTCACCGCACGGCCGATGGGCGTCGTGTTGAAGTATGTCACCCCGCCCGTAGAGATATGGAACGCATTGCACTGCAGCGCAGCGATCCCCTCAGCCACGAGCTGGTCGCGGCAATCGATCAGACGCGCACCCTGCGCACCATACTGCAGGGCCTTGCGCGGGATTTCGTCATAATCCGGCTCGTCGGGCTGCCCCAGGTTCGCCGTATAGGCATGCGGAATCGCGCCCTTGTTGCGCATCCACAGCAGCGCGGCGCTGGTATCCAGCCCGCCCGAAAAGGCGATGCCGACCTTCTGCCCGACAGGAAGATTTTCGAGTATGGTTGTGCTCATGATGAAATCCGGAAAACGTGCATAAATAGATTGATCGGGCATTATATCGCCCGACATCATTTCACGACCCCGGCCCACCCC
>JAKDMO010000134.1 GCA_030452305.1 Alcaligenaceae bacterium
CGGCCGCAGTGGCGTCGAGTTCGTTAAAGATATCATCGTTGCCCGATTCCAGCGCCTCCAGAATCTGGGCGACGGTCGGGTCGGACGGCGGCGTGACGGTATTGCCGGTGGCGTCTGGGGTCTGGGTGACGTCGACGTTCAGGACCAGGTCGCGGCCTTCGCCCACGATGATGGGCGGCACGCCCGAGGCCATCAGTGTCACCTGGCTGCCGCTGTCGGTAATGATGTGTGCATCGGCCGGAATCCGCATGTTTTCATGCAGGGGGATCAAGCTACCGTCATCGGTGCGAATCCACGCTTTGCCGGTTACATTTGAAACGAGTACCGTATCGGTTGCCATGTGACTCTCCCTAGTGGGAAATAGTAAGAAACCGCAAATGCTGTGAACCATCTTAAGCACGATGACCAGATGCAACTATTGGCGGGTACGCCAATATGGGTACTTATTTTGCGATTGATACGGGCAAATGTCCGTGAATCAACACCTTGTATTGTTGATGCCTAATAATGCTGTTATATTGTGTGTTAAGCCAAAATATTATAAATAAAATACAAAATTATAGATTTGAATCTCAGCACATCCAGCGAGATCGTCAAGCTGCTCTGCTCGCGTCTGCGCACTGAACGCCTGGCTCAGGAAATGACTCAGGCCGAGGTGGCTGCACGCGCCGGTATTGGGATCAACACCGTGTCCAACCTGGAAGCAGGCCGTAGCGTGGTATTTGACAGCGTGGTGCGCGTCGCCATGGTGTTAGGCCATGTTGGCGAACTGGAAAACCTGTTCAAACCCAGACTGGATAGTCTCGACGACATCCGACGCTACGAACACGGCACCCAGCGCCAACGCATCAGAAAGAAGACCCACAATGCCTAAGCAAATCGATGTCTACTACGATGGCTGGGGGGAACATTGGCATTGGGGTTCGCTGGTGAGTTCGACCGCCCTCACCGGCCGGCCACTGTTTGCATTCGAGTACAGCAGCGAAGCGCTCAACCGGGGGCTGGAACTATCGGCCTTGCGCCTGCCCCTGAAAGGCCCCAAGCTACGCAAAGACTTTCCCGCCCACCAAATGGGTCTGCCGGGGCCTGTCTATGACTCACTGCCTGACGGTTGGGGCATGATGCTGATGGATCGCCTGTTCAAACGCCACGGCCTCAATCCCGCGCGCATCGGCCCCCTGCAGCGGCTGACTTATATTGGCCCGCACGCCATGGGGGCCATGTCATTCAAGCCGGTGGCCGCCGAGGTCTCTGTATCTAACGAGGATATCGCCCTTGCACAACTGGCTGCGGAAGTTCAGGATGTGCTCAGAGGCGAAGGCGGCGCCTTCCTGCAACAACTGCTGCTGATCGGCGGCTCGCCACATGGTGCCAGGCCCAAGGCATTGCTATACCGCGACCTCGGCCGAGGGATCCTCACCACCGTACCGGCCCCAGGGCTGGAGGCCTGGATCGTCAAATTCCCGGCCCAGAACGAGCACCCTGAAGTCTGCGCCATCGAAGCCGTCTATGCCCAATGCCTCCGAGACTGCGGCATCAGCACCCCGGATACGGAATACTTCGAACTGCCCAACGGGCAGGCGGCTTTTGCCGGAAAACGTTTTGACCGGGAAGGGGAAGTGCGGGTGCCGATGCAAAGTCTTGCGGCCTTTAGCGGGGGAGATTTCCGCACTCCAGGGTCGTTGGACTACGCCGCTTTCTTGCGCGCAACCGCGCGTTGCACCAATGATGTGCGCCAAAAAGCACTCGCGTTCGAGCGCGCCGTCTTTAACGTTGTATTCAACAATCGCGACGACCACCCCAAGAACTTCGCCTACCTTATGTCAGCCACGGGCCAGTGGATGCTGGCGCCCGCTTATGACGTGACGTTCTGCGAGGGACCAGGTGGCTACCACCAAATGGATGTGATGGGTGAAGCCTTGCGTATCACGCGAAAGGCCCTGATCGCCCTGGGCACCAAAGAAGCCGAGCTATCCGCCCAAGACGCTGCCCATATCATCGACCGCTCCCGGCAGGCGGCAAGCAGTTTTACCGCCCATGCCAAACAACTGTACCCCGACTGCATCACCCGGGACACGCTGCGCACGATTCAAGGGCGAATCGACGACAACATCCGATTGCTTGAGTGAAACGGCTCTGCATTGGCTGTCGACCTCTAATTTTGGCCTGGGCCGCCGCCTACCGATATTCGTAGTGCGGGGAAATGTCCGTGGGTGGTTGTGCGGCCTATAGCAGTCGCTACAGCACCGCCTCCAAGCCCTTGCGTTCTATGATGTTCAGGAGCTTCAGGGAAGGACCGCTTGGTTTCTTGTCACCGATTTCCCACTTTTGTACCGTAGACACACTGGTGTTGAGCACTGCAGCAAAGACCGCCTGGCTGAGCCTTGTCTGCTCGCGCAGCGATTTGATGTGCTGCGGTGCCATTTCCCGGACGTCGAGATGGCGCAGCGCCTCGAACTCGCCCATGCGTCTTTTGCTGATAAGTCCAGCGCGATGCAGCCCATGGGCGGTTTCATGCATCTCATCCAGAATACGGCTCTTGCGTTTCGTTGCCGTCATTGTGCACCTCCAAGATCTCACCGGCTGCCAGCGCGATCGCCAGCTGATCGTCATCAAATTCCAGGAGCTCCTTCGCCACTTCCTGCAGCAGCTTCAACTCCTCTCTACTGATATTGGCTCGCTCATTCTTGCCAAATCCGTATAGAAAGAACCAGTGGCCGGTCAGTTTCGTCGCAACGATGGTTCGCGCTCCGCCGCGCTTGCCGAGGCCTGGCAACGGCATCCGCTTCTTTAGAATGCAGCCCCCCAACTCGGCATCTATGAGGCCATGCGTCATTTCGGACACCGCGCGGCAAAGAACCTCGTCCGTCAGGCCAATTTTTTGCATCCAACGGCTAAACGTTTGCGTACGAAAGGTCTTGCCCCTTGACAAATTATACCACCAGGTGAGATAGATAATGATCGAATCCACCGGCTGATGTAAATAGGGGGACATGAACGAGGATTATGTCGGCCATGGAGGTTCCACATTGGTTATCGATCCCCCATTCTGGCCAAAGGCGCCGCTCGGCAATATTCGTAGTGCGGGGAAAGGTCCATGGGTAGTTGCGCCTGCCTGGCTCATTCAAAATGCGCTGCGCGGACGATGCACACGCACTGGTCATTCGGGAGTTGGGATATCCCTCGCGCAAGAATCTGCCGCGCTGGTATCGTGCCTACGTTGAAGCAGGGGATTAGAGGAGGCGTTAATGGTTGGGGTATTCGCCAAGGCGATGAGCGAGATCGAAAGGGAGTACAAAATGGCATTTGTCACCAGCATCGAACGCGTGGGAACAGGTCTCCATCCGGAATGGGCATAGTTGGGGTGGATGGGTAAGGCAGGTCAGCGATGGTGCTTGATATGGTGTATTCGATAGAATACAATTCACCATGTACACGATAAAGCCACTGCCCGAATTCGATGCTTGGTTCGACAGCCTGAAAGACCCCGTTACGCGGGCAAGGCTTGTTCGCAGGCTTGAAAAGGTTGCCAAGGGCCTGCTGGGTGATGTCCAGCCGGTCGGGTGACGGCGTCAGCGAGATGCGCGAATTTTTCGGCCCTGGCTGGCGGCTGTATTACGTCGAACAGGGTGATGTTCTGATCATCATGCTGGGCGGTGGTACGAAAGCCACACAGAGTCGTGATATCAAGCGAGCTAAAGAATTGGCACGCGCCCTCCGAGACAACCAGGAGAACCCGTCATGAGCACTATCCAAATTTCCGATCTGCCCACATTTGATCCTGCACGTTATCTGCGTGATGATGCAGACATTGCCGCCTATTTGACGCAGGTCATCGAAGATGGTGACGTCGGTGAATTGGCCAATGCCCTGGGTGTGGCAGCGCGTGCTCGTGGCATGACGCAAATTGCCCAAGCTGCGGGTATTGGCCGCGAGTCTCTTTACAAGGCTTTGCGGGCGGATGCCAGCCCACGTTTCGATACCATTGCCAAGGTGTGCAAAGCATTGGGGGTGCGGCTTGTGGTGCAGGCAGAGCATACTGCTGATGATCATGCATAACCCCCTCATCTCGGTGAATTTATTGCCGAAATTTATCTTGTCCCGTTTGGGATCGGCGCACGGGAATTGGCTTTGCGCCTGGATGTTGCGCCATCGACCATCAGTCGTTCGCCAAGCAACAGCTGAACGGCTTTCTGGTCATGAAGAACATGAGAGCCAAGCGGGCCGAGCGGCTTTTACCCAAGTTCCTGGCTTTGATCCGTCAGTTCGAGCAAAGCTCGGCCAAGGCGCTGGCCGCTACGTTAAGATCATGCGCCGCCATCACTGGGATCTGTCCTCAGTGCAAAAGGAGCGCCTGCACCAGTATCTGGCCCAGTCACCGGGTTAGCGTCCAGCCAGAAGTGGGGGAGTTTGAAGTGGCCAGCGGGGACAGCGTTGTCTTTACTGAGGTCGTAGCCTGCGGCTTTATTCCGAAAACACATCCTCTAGAGTGCCGGCATCCAGAATGTTCAAGGACCACGTTTCCAGTTGGGCGGATGTGGCAGATTGGATGCGCTGTTGGGAGGCTTTGGGAACAAGACCGAATTTGCGGGCCAACAGGCGCAGCAGCAGGTCGGCTTCACCTTCGAGTTTGCCTTCAAGCTTTCCTTCGATCCGGCCCTTGATCTCGCCTTTTTGCATGCCTTGTTCCAGACCTTTCCGTATGCCTACGCGTTCAAAGCTGGTGACGAATGCCATTTTGTGCTCCTTTTCGATCTTGCTCATGGCCCGAGTGAATAGCGGTTCCAATGCTGCCGGCAGCTTCATCATCCAGTCTACGAGGCGCAGCAGTGCCTGGATGTGCGCCTCTGGATACTGGTACTTGTACAGCAGGCCGGCCACCTGCGTTTTCGAGGCCAGTCGCTGCATGCCTTTGCCGTGGGTTTCCTGGGCCATCAACTGCGCCATGACAATCACGGAAAACGGGTTGGTGCGAGCGCTGGCCTCAAGCTCGTCCCATCGGTCGAGCCACTGCTCCAAGTATAGGACAGGGCAGGTGCCTACCATCGCACGGATAGGAAGCTGCGTTGCAAGAGGTCGGGAATTGTGTCCACCGACGGCTGGGTCATGCGATCTCCAACGTCTGATTTCGCTTCTCCTTTGCCATGAAAAAATTTCGTTTAGCGAGGAACGTTACGGGATTGGTTGCTTCCATGGTGAGTGACATCGTGATTAACTCTTGAAAAGTGTCAGAAATTCATCCATACTTCTATCAATCAGGAGGTTCCCGCCATGCACACCCTCGCCAAATACGTTCTGGAGCACGCCGCCGGATTGCCGGAAGGCACGCCCTTGGTCGCCAAGGAACTGCTGCATTTGGGAAACCGGGCGGCGGTGGACCAAGTGTTGTCCCGGCTCGTGCAGCGCGGCGCCCTGCTGCGCGCCAGCCGCGGCATCTATGTGCTGCCGGTGGAGAGCCGTTTCGGTTCCCGCGCCCCCTCGGCCTCCAAAATGGTCGAGGGGCTGGCCCACCAACGCGGCGAAACCATCGTGTCGCATGGTGCGGCGGCCGCCAACGCGCTGGGCCTCACCACCCAAGTGCCCGTGCGATCCGTCTATCTGACCTCCGGCCCCAGCCGCCGTTTAAAGCTCGGGGCCCAGACCGTCGAATTCAGGCATGCGCCGGTGTGGCAGTTGATCTTTCCTGGCCGCGTTGCCGGCGATGTCGTGCGGGCGCTGGCCTGGCTGGGGCCAGAGCGTGCCGGCGAAGCCCTGTGCACGCTGCGCGCCAAACTGCCGCCTGCCGAGATGAAGGAAGTCGCATCGGCACGTGCGCGCCTGCCGACATGGATGGCGCAGGAAGTGAGCGCGCTGGTGTCGCATGGCTGAGTTCTTCGATCTCTCTGTCGATGAACGTCTGGAGGCCCTCGCCCAGGCGGCCGACGCTTCCGGTCGCCCTCCCCTCCTGCTGGAAAAGGACGTCTGGGTGGTGTGGGCCCTGCGCCACCTCTTCGCCGCGCCATCGCCAGCGATCTGATCGGCGAGGCCTGCCGGCCCAGGCCCGCGCCGAAGGCGACAAGGTCTTCATCGACTACACGCCGTTGGTCTCAGGAACGGGCTATGTGCCATCGGCAGTCATGCTCGAATTCGGCGCGCGTTCCACCGGAGAGCCTTGCGAGCTGCGCGCAGTTCGTTGCGACGCCGCCGCGCATCTGCAGGGCGTGGAATTCCCCGAAGCGACGCCGCAGGTGATGCGCGCCGAACGCACCTTTTGGGAGAAAGCCACCGCGATCCACGTATTTTGCGCACAAGGTGTCTTTCGCGGCGGTGACCGCTTTGCACGTCACTGGCACGACGTAACCCGTTTGGACGCCGCTGGCTTCACTGATGCGGCAATCGCTGACAGGGCGCTCGCGAAGACGGTGGCCGATCACAAGAGCATCTTCTTCGTGGAAAAGAGCCTGGACGGCGCACCGATCGACTACCATGCCGCCGTCTCGGGCGGACTATGCCTGGTGCCCGACGACGAGGCCCTGGCCAAGTTGGCCGCCGACTACCAGCACATGATCGACGATGGCCTGTTCCTCGATGAGGTCGAATCGTTCGACGCCCTCCTCCAGCAATGCCAAGCCATTCAACAGAAGGCGAATGCGGTTGGAACGACCGAGGACCTGGAAGGCCAACCGCCTGCGTGAGTTCTGGGCGAAGCAAGGCGAACACCTGGTGGAAAGGCGCAGGGCTTCTTTCCAGGGCGAACCATAGTCGGCGGGGGCGTCGTCGGCCATGGTGGTGGATCCACATTGATTGCTGACCCCATTCTGGCCGAGGCCGCCGCCGACGGATACTCGTAGTGCACGAGAATATCCGTGGTAGTGCTCACATGCGGACTATAGGCGTGACCGGCGCGCACTGGCATTGTCAGGCGGACGAAGTCAGCAGGATCGGTTCCGGCAGATAGCTCAAGACATACTCGTCGCGCTCCCGATAGAGCTTGGCGACCGTTCTTCTGCAGACGTGTACGTCGAGCTTCACGATCCGTCGCCCCAACGCTGTTCATCCAGAATGTCCTCAATGGTTCGAACATGGCCCTGCTTGATCGCTTGAGGTCGTAGCCTGCGGCTTTATTCCGAAAACACATCCTCTAGAGTGCCGGCATCCAGGATGTTCAAGGACCACGTTTCCAGTTGAGCGAATGTGGCGGTCTGAACGCGCTGCCGGGTGGCTGTGGGAACAGGTCCAAATTTTCGAGCCAGCAGGCGCAGCACCAAGTCGGCTTCGCCCTCGAGTTTTCCTTCGAGTTTGCCTTCGATCCGGCCCTTGATCTCGCCCTTCCGTATGCCGACGCGTTCAAAGCTGGTGACGAATGCCATTTTGTGCTCCCTTTCGATCTTGCTCATGGCCTGAGCGAATAGCGGTTCCAGTGCTGCGGGCTGCGCGATTACCCAGTCAATCAGGCGCAACAGCGCGTGGATGTGTTCGTCCGGATA
>JAKDMO010000327.1 GCA_030452305.1 Alcaligenaceae bacterium
TGCCGGCCTGTCCTTGCCGGGCGTCATGCCACCAGTGGCCCGGGATGACGCACTCTACCTGGACACGGCATTCGTGCAGGACGCCAATCTGATGGCGGCCGTGCGGGCGGGTGCCGAGGAGCTATGGGTGCTCTGGTGCTTGGGCAATACAGACCAGTACCTGGGCGGCCCACTGAGGATCTACGTACAGATGCTGGAAATGGCGGCGCATGGCTCCCTGCATCGCGACCTGCAGGATATCTCGGACCTGAATGCGCGCATCAACGCCGGTGACTCGCCCTACGGCCAGAGCCGACCGATCCGCGTTCATTTGATTCACCCGCAATGCCCCTTGCCCCTGGATCCCAATCTTTACCTCGGGCGGGTCAGCGCTGCGGATCTCATTGCAAGGGGGTATCGCGACATGAACGATTATCTGCAGAACGCCAATCCGGATGGTATGCCGCTGGATCCCTCCATCACGAGTATGCAGTCCCCAAAGGCCGGAATCCGTTTCCGGGAAACCATGCGCGGCCCCTTCAGTCTGGGCCAGACGGATCCGAAGGCGGGTGCCGCAGCCGGCAAGCAGGCCGGCACTGAGCTGATCATGCACGCCGGTATTTACATTGAGGACATTGAGCGCTTTGTCAGCGATCCTCAGCACGCCGGCCTGATCCACGGCGAAATTGATTTCAGCCCCATTGGCCTGGGCCTATCGTGTCTGAGTGGAAAGTTCAATCTGTTCAACCCCGCCAGACAGCCCGGCATGAAGCGCATGGTCTATGAACTGGGCTTTCGCCATGCCGACCAGGACTATTACCTGGCGGGCTACAAAGACGTCCATAACAACCGGGGATTCGACCTGTGGTCCGACACCACGACCCTGTACACCTGTTTGCATCAAGGCACCGATCAGACCGGCACCGTGATCGGTGCAGGCGTCCTGCGCTTGGGAGTGGTTGAGCTGTTGAAACTGGCGTCCACACTGCGTGCGACCGATGCGGACGGCATTCGGGGAAAATGGCGCGCCATCACGCGTTTCGGCGGCTTTTTTGTGGGCGAGTTGAAGGACAGTTATGGACCTGGAGCGTCGTGAGCCCAGGTTGCATATTCTACGTTCCACATTCTTGAAAATAGCCAGGAGAGGATAGGGCGATACGGATCATTTGCCACGCGCCAGGTCGATCAATCGCCGATCACGCTTTGTCGGGCGGCCTGTCGCGATCCCGAGAGCCGGCTCGGGTGCCAGGCGCTTCATCTCGGCCGCCTGTTCCCGTGCCGATACGCTTTCGGGGGTTTCCTCATAAAGCTCGCGCGCGACCGGCGCCGGGCCCCTTATGCGGCTTAGACCTCGCACCCGCACCTGGATCGTGGATTGGTCCCGACGAATGCTGATCAGATCATCCAGTGCAATATCACGCGCCGGCTTGGCCGGCTGACCATTGACCATCACCCTGCCTTTGCCGATCTCCTGGGCGGCAATGCTGCGGGTTTTGTAGAAGCGGGCGGCCCAAAGCCATTTGTCGAGGCGGATGTTTTCACTCATGGCGTAAGTGTGGGGTCTTTGGAAATATTCGGCAATAACCGCGAGTCGCCATATAGAAGAAAGGCTGCACTCAGCGCATGAGCCGGCCCTGCGCCCAGCTCGGCGATGTGCTCGTGCCTGCAAAACTTTCACTGCCAGGGTTTGCGTTGCACGAGGTGTCTCATTATTACTTTACACATAGCAGCGTGGGGTACAATGCGCAATCGACCAGATATCATTTCTTTGTGGTTATCGCACGCGGAAAATTGTTGATAAAAATTATTGTAACTGTGGATGTTCGGTGTTTAGTCATCCCATTCAAATTCCAATAATAAATATCCGTA
>JAKDMO010000328.1 GCA_030452305.1 Alcaligenaceae bacterium
CAAACAGGGCGATCTGCGCAGCGCAGATACCTTGTGCGTCAGCCGCGATGCGTGCCAGATCCAGATTCGGGATGACGCCTGTGAAGACCATTTCGTGTGTCGCGCCGCAGGCCTCGAATCGGACGGTCTGCGGCGTGCCGATTTCAACCGGATGGTCGAGCAGTGCGTCGTAGTCCGGCGCACGATAGACGCCGAAGCCGTGTGTCCGGGCGCGGCGCGGCCGGCCCTTGGCCGGGGGCAGGCTGGTGTAGACCTTCCAGTCGCGGGCATGCTCGGGCGGCGTCAATTCCAGCAGGCAGGGCTCGTGTTCGCGACCATGCACGGCCAGAAACAGGCTGCAGCCGTTGAAAAATGCGTGCGTTTCATCGAAATGTGCACCGCGCACCGACAGATCCCAGGCATAGACCGTGTAGCTCAGAGTCAGCACGCCTTTGCAGGGATCGCACTGCCAGGTATGGCTGTCGAGCTTTCGGGTAGGTACATCGCGCCCGTCGCAGCCGGCCTGCAGGGACTCGATCTGGCGGGCAAAGTCGCGAATCAGGTAGCTGCCCGGAATCCATGACGGCAGGCTGACGGTCTGCCCTTCGGGTGCAGGATGCGGTATCGTCAGGTCTACGGCATATCGGTGCCCGGCCGGATCGGCCAGGCGCACATGGTAGCGAATCAAGTCTTTTTCCATATCCTAAGTGTACATTTTGGAGGCAGTATGAGTGAGCCGCTGGTAGTAGTCGAAGTGCGTGGCAGGGTGGGTTTGCTGACGCTGAACCGCCCCAAGGTGCTCAATGCACTGAGCAATGAAGTCATCGATGAACTTGCCCAGGCTGTCAGCCGCTTCGAGGCAGACGACAATATCGGCGCCATGGTGCTGACGGGCAGCCAAAAAGCCTTTGCGGCCGGCGCGGATATCGCGGCCATGGCGGGCTGGACGTACATGGACGTCTACAAGGCCGATTATCTGGGCGGCAATTGGGATGCCTTGCGCCGCATCCGCAAGCCCATCATTGCCGCAGTGGCCGGCTATGCCCTGGGGGGCGGCTGCGAGCTGGCCATGCTGTGCGATTTCATCATTGCAGGCGACAACGCAAAATTCGGACAACCCGAGATCAAGCTGGGTGTGATCCCCGGCTACGGCGGCACGCAGCGACTGCCGCGCGCCGTCGGCAAGGCCAAGGCCATGGATCTGGCCCTGACGGGGCGCATGATGGATGCCGAGGAAGCCGAGCGTTCCGGCCTCGTGTCGCGTATCGTGCCGGCCGATCAGGTTCTGGACGAGGCGATCGAGGCGGCTACGGTGATTGCGTCGATGTCGCTGCCTTCGGCCGTTATGGCAAAAGAGTCCGTCAATCGTGCTTTCGAGTCCACCCTGAGCGAAGGCTTGCTGTTCGAACGCCGTAATTTCCATGCGCTGTTTGCCACACACGACCAAAAGGAAGGCATGTCTGCTTTCGTAGAGAAACGCAAGCCTGACTTCAAGCACGAATAGTCGATCTGCGCTAAAATAGCTCGCCTTTTAAGGGGTCGGGTTTTAGACGGCCCTTTGAAATAACGCTATACTCTACAAGTTTGACTATTTTGCAGTGCGAAGTTGACATCGCGCTGAATGCAGCCTGGAATGACGTCTGGAACCGATATCGAGGTACCCGGCGCCGATGCGGCGCCCACCGATGTGCTTGTATTGACGGATCGGGATCGGGCGGTGATTGCCAGGCGCGCAAGGGTCGGGCTGTTCAGGGCGCTGGGCGCGCAGGCATTGATGATGCTGCTTGCGGTGCTGGTGTCCTGGGGGTTTGGTGATTTTGCGGCAGCGGCTTCCGCCTTGATTGGGGCGGCGGCCTATTTTGTACCC
>JAKDMO010000135.1 GCA_030452305.1 Alcaligenaceae bacterium
ATCCCTACGCCACGGATAGGCCAGATCAGCAGGGTGATCGAGCTCGTCGCGACGCCCGCTGACTTGCGGTTGCGCAATGATCTGGTGCAAGGCGATCCAGCCGTGCTCAAAGCCCATCGCGCAACCCGCCAGGTACATGCGATAGGCGCGCAACGAGCGCATCCCCTGCTCGGTGTTGAGGATCGCCTGGGCTTCGTCCAGGCGCGCTTCGAGTGCATCGCTCCAGGCCCATAGCGTACGTGCGTAGTGCGGTCGCAGGTTTTCGACATCCAGGTCCTCGAGCCCGCCTTCGGCCAGGGTGCGCATGACGTACTGAATATGCGAGAGCTCGCCGCCCGGGAAAATGAATTTTTCAATGAAATCGCCCATCCCTGCACCCAGATCGGCGTTGTCCAGCCCGCCGGCGGTAATGCCGTGATTCATGATCAGGCCGCCGGGACGCACCAGAGTGCGCAATTTGGAAAAATAGCCAGTCAGCTGTGCACGGCCTACGTGCTCGAACATGCCGACCGAAGCCACCTTGTCATAGGGATCGGATGCGTCGAGCTTGCGGTAATCAAGCAGTTCCATGCGCACGCGGTCACCCAGCCCCTTTTGCTCGATGAGCTGGTTCACATAGGCGTGCTGATTGTGCGAGAGCGTAATGCCTGTGGCCTGCACGCCATAGTGTTCGGCCGCCCACAGCAGCAAACCGCCCCACCCTGCCCCGACATCCAGGAATCGCTCACCGGGCTGCAGGCGCAGCTTGCGGCAGATATGGTCGAGCTTGGCTTCCTGGGCCTGGGCCAGCGTCATATCGGGTTCGCGAAAATAGGCGCAGGAATAGACCCTGAGCGGATCCAGCCACAACCCGTAGAACTCATCGGACAAATCGTAATGAAATTCGATCTGCTTGGCATCGCGCTCGATCGAGTGTCGCCACACAGACATCAGCCGCCGAACGAGGCCTGTGAGCCACCCGGATTGGGCGGCATCCACAGGGGAACTGGGCAGGATCGACGAGGCCAGGCTCATCAGATCGCGCATATTTCCGTCAAAGGTGAATTTACCTTCGACATAATCTTCGCCCAGGACGCCCACGTCCCCGGCTGTCAGATGGGCCAGGACAGCAGTGTCATGAACCTGTAGCCGGACTGCGGCATCGGCGGCACCCACCGTTTTGCCATCGGGCAGCTCAAGTTGTACGGGAATCGGCAAGGCCTCAAGCTTGCCTTCGACTGCGGACAGGATCGGACTCAATTCTATCTCCCTTATGGTTTTTGGCACCTTGCTATAGTAGCGCCAACCCACAGAAGCTCAAGCGCGCATAATGCCCCAAAAGCAAATCCTCACCTCGTTTCCCCCCTGGCTCATTTTGATGGGCTCGCTGGCGGCCATCGGCCCCCTAGCGGTAGACATGTACCTGCCCTCGTTTGGCGCGATCGCCGCCGATCTGCAGGTGCCTGAAGGGTTTGTCGAGCGCACCCTGGCCGGCTACCTGCTGGGCCTGGCGCTCGCCCAGCTGATCTACGGCCCGCTGGCTGATCGTTACGGGCGCAAGATCCCGCTGATGTTCGGGCTGATGCTGTTCATCATCGCCTCGCTGGCCTGCGCGGCCTCCACTGATATCGAACATCTGACGCTATGGCGCATTGTCCAGGCTTTTGGAGGCGCATCGGGCATGGTGATCCCGCGCGCAGTCATTCGCGACCACCTCGAGACCCGCGACGCAGCCAAGGCGCTCTCGCTGCTGATGCTGATCATGGGGGTCATGCCCATCCTCGCGCCACTGCTCGGCGGCCAGGCCCTGGTATTCGGCAGTTGGCGCACAATCTTTCACATCATGGCGGGTGTTGCAATTTTGCAACTAATTGCCGTGACCTTGGCGATGCGTGAGTCGCTTGATCCAGAGTTCCTGACCTCGCTGCGCCCGGGCATCATCGCGCGCAATTACTCGGGTCTGCTCAGGCACCGGAAATTCCTGTGCTTCACGCTGGCGGGGGGCTTTGGCTCGGCGGGCATGTTTTCGTACATCGTGGGCTCGCCGCGTATTTTCATCAGCTATTACGGGGTGGATCCACGCTATTTCGGGCTGCTGTTCGGCGTGAATGCGCTGTCGCTGATCGCAGCCTCACAGTTGGGGGCCCGCATGCTGAACCGCCACCAGCCCGAGGGCCTGTTGCGCAGTGCGCAGATCGCACAGCTGGCCATCACCCTGATCGCCCTGGCCCTGACGCTGGCCGGCGTGATCAACCTGCTGTTATTGATGCTTTGCCTCATGGCCTTCATGGCCTGCATCGGCTTCGTCAACCCAAACGCTGCCGCCCTCGCCCTGGGCGAACAGGGGCACAGGCTGGGGGTCGCCTCGGCCATGATGGGCACGCTGCAAATGCTGTGCGGTGCGGGCGCCGGACTGGCCGTCAGCCTCTGGCAGACGAATTCGCCCCTGCCCCTGACCGGAATGCTGGCTGCCAGCGCCGTACTGTCGTGGCTGTTTGGCCGCTTGGCACTATATGGCGAGTTGCGCGGCCAATCGCATGGCCAATCGATTTGATTTCTCAGACACTTTCATAGTAGAATGCTTGGCTTTACACATACCAATTCATAGAGGTGGACCATGGCACGCGTATGCCAAGTGACCGGCAAGGGCCCAATGGTGGGCAATAATGTCTCGCACGCCAATAACAAGACCAAGCGCCGCTTTTTGCCCAACCTGCAGACGCGCCGTTTTTGGGTCGAGAGCGAAAACCGTTGGGTTCGCCTGCGTGTATCAACCAATGCCCTGCGCACCATCGACAAGAACGGTATCGATTCCGTGCTGGCCGACCTGCGCGCCCGCGGCGAGCTGGCCTGAACGGCCCCGCCCTCATATTAGGAGCACACCATGGCAAAAGGCGCCCGCGAAAAAATCAAACTCGAGTCCACCGCTGGGACGGGTCATTTCTACACGACGACCAAGAACAAGCGCAACATGCCCGAGAAAATGCTGATCAAGAAATTTGATCCCGTCGCACGCAAGCACGTCGACTACAAGGAAACCAAACTGAAGTAATCCGGGACCCGATCGCTTCGGGTCGCATACTTCGCGTGGCCCAAGAAAAAATCCCTGCATTTATTGTGCAGGGATTTTTTTGTCCAGCCGATCCTAAAGAAGGCTTAGGCCAGCAGGAAATCCGCCAGCGTCCTGGCCACCACACGGGTGGCGCCTTGCAGATCCGACAAGGACACGTTCTCGTTGGCCTGCTTGGCACCGGCCTCGATGAGGGTACGCGGCCCCGCTCCGTACATCACGACAGGCACGCCATGCTCGCCGTATAGACGGGCGTCGGCATACAGCGGCGTGCCGCATACGCCGATTGCTGTGCCAAATACAGCCTGGCCATGTCGGCACAGGCTTTCAGCCATGCGCTCATGCCCCGGCAAGGGACGCAGCGCACGGGCCAGCAGGATCCGGCGGATACCCACCCGGATACCGGACAGATCCGCCACCGCCCGTGCTACAAAGGCGCGCACCTCGTCCTCAACCTGAGCCGGGTCTTCTTCAGGGATCATGCGCCGATCCAGCTTTAGCACCACCTGGCCGGGCACGACGTTGGTGTTCGTGCCGCCTTCGATACGACCCACAATCATGGTCGGGCTGGTAATGCCCGGGATCGATGAATGGATGGCGTCCAGGCGGTCGGCCTGCGCGTAGATTTCCTGTAGAACACGCGTGGCCGCCCGCAGCGCATCGTGGCCGGTCTGGGGCATGGATCCATGTGCGGCCTTGCCCTGAATGGTGATTTCAAACTGCAAGCAGCCGTTATGTGCAGTGATGACGTCGTAGCTAAAGCTCGCACACAAGGCATAATCAGGCTGGGTCAGGCCCTGCTCCAGCAACCAGCCCGGACCCAGCAAGCCGCCAAATTCCTCGTCATAGGTGAAATGCAGCTCTACCGCGCCGGCCAGCGGGGCACCGAGCGCCTCCAGCGCACGCACCGCATGCAGATAGGTCGTGAAATCGCTTTTCGACACGGCTGCCGCCCGACCATAGATACGACCGTCCTCGATGATCCCGCTATAGGGCGGCCGGGTCCAGCCATCACCGGGCGGCACCACGTCACCGTGCGCATTCAAGGCGATGGTCGGCCCAGGCGCACCATAACGGCGCCGTACGATCAGATTGGTGATGCTCTGCATGCCATAGGCGCGCACCTGCTCGTCGGGTACCGGGTGGCGCTCGACCTCCCAGCCCCAGGACTCCAGGATTGCCGCCACGGCCTGCGCATGTGGCGCGGTGTCGCCCGGCGGCGTATCCGTCGGAATCCCGATCAGTTTTTGCAGCAACTGAACCTGCTGGTCGAAATTCGCTTCCACCCACGCATCAAGGCGGGTTTCGATATCCCCTTGTGGTGACTGAGTCATGATTCAGTCCTTTGCCAGGCGGCCCCAGATACGCACGCGACTGAGCCCCCCGTCTGGAAAGATATTGATGCGCACGTGCGAGACGGGCCCGATGGGCTTGATCTGCTCGCCTTCGTAGAAGTGCTGGGCATCCATTTCGGTCTTATGCTCGCCCAGCAGCTCCGGCCAGAACATCGCCTGAGTCACCAGCGATTGATCTGTGGATTCCGTGACCCGGGCCGCCTGGATCGAGACGCGATCCGGGTAATTGCCCTTGAAGTGCGCCGTGTCGATCTCGATTTTGTCTACATGCACCGCGTGGCCGAGCTCCAGAATCAGCCAGTCATTGCCCGGTTCGCGCCGCCGGCGTGTTTCCCAGCCATCACCCATATTGACCCCGCGCCCCGGCTTGATCAGCCCGGTCGGCACGCCAAAGTGTGCATCGTTGTACGCCACTACCCGGCCGCCATTGGCCAATGCCGACACCTCGTACGACACGCTCGGATCGCGAGCATCCCAGTTGCAGGCAGGCTGGCCGTATACACGAAGGCGCGCCACACCACCGTCGGGAAAAATGCTCAGGCGCAAGTGCGTCCAGACGCGTGTGTCTGAGATTTCCACAAATGCATGGGAATTACCCTGCAGCGAGGTCGCGGGAACCAGCTCCACCCATTCGGTCGTCTCGTCGGGTTCGGTTTCGCTATGGCAGGCAACCACGGACGCGGCCGGTGGAAAGTTGCCGGTGAAGTGGCTGGTATTGATGTCCAGACCCCGGATAACGCCGGGCAGACCGAGGCGGATAATGGCGTAGTCGTGCCCGCCGTTACGCCGCCGCCGGGTTTCCCAGCCGTCCATCCATTTGCCATGCTCATCGAATTTGCCCACGATGAATACCGGCTCGGACGGCTGCAGCATGCGCTCGGCCGCAGCAAAGAACTCATCGGTGCATGAAATGACCTCTGCACCGAGCCCGGCGTCGGCCAGATTGGGATAGCGGCTTGCGAACACCGGCAAATCGACCGCCTGGGCATCGATCACGGTACCAACGGGTAAATTGGCTGTAGCCATAAAGACATGCTCCTGATATTACGAACGATAGGGGTGCGTGTGCACCCAGTGGCGCGCCACATCGGCGCGGGTGGCAATCCAGACACGATCATGCTTTTGCACATGATCCAGAAAACGCTGCAGGCCGGCAAAACGGCCGGGCCTGCCCGTGATGCGGCAATGCAGGCCGACCGACATCATCTTTGGCGTGTCCTCGCCCTCGGCATACAGCACATCGAACGCGTCCTTCAGATAATTGAAAAAATGATCGGCGGTATTGAAGCCCTGCGGCGAGGCAAAGCGCATGTCATTGGTATCCAGCGTATAGGGCACGATCAGTTGTGGTCGCGTCGTACCGTCGGCCAGCTCGACATCAATCCAGAACGGCAGGTCGTCGCCGTAGTAATCCGCATCGTATAGAAACTGCCCTTCTTCGGCGACGATGCGCAGGGTGTTCGGGCTGTCGCGCCCGGTATACCAGCCATCGGGGTGTCGGCCCAGCAGCCGCGAGACGATCTCGACACAGCGCTGGAAATGCTCGCGTTCGACCTCTTCGGGCACATTCTGGTAGTGGATCCAGCGATATCCATGGCAGGCGACTTCGTGGCCCAGTTCGACGAAGGCGCGCGCGGTGTCGGGGTTGCGTTCCAGCGCCATTCCCACACCGAACACCGTCAGGGGCAGGCCACGACGCTCGAATTCGCGCAAAATACGCCAAACCCCGGCGCGCGACCCATATTCATAAATCGATTCCATGGACAAGTGCCGGTCGGGATAGGATTCTGCACCGATGATCTCGGACAAAAACTGCTCGGATCCGGGATCGCCATGCAGCACGCAGTTTTCGCCGCCCTCCTCGAAGTTCAGCACGAATTGCACGGCCACACGGGCCTTGTCGGGCCAATCGGCCTGCGGCGGCGTGCGGCCATAGCCGGCCAGGTCTCGCGGATATTTTGTTTCAGTCATTTGAGGTCTCCCAGGGATCAAGGTTTCAAGCCGAATGTCGCCCACGGGTCGGGGGAACGGCGATCCGGATCCTGCATGCGCTGCTCGCAGTCCAGCAGATGATGGCCCATGGCCTTGCGTGCGCCTTGGGCGCTGCCGCGGGCCAGTTCGTCGAGGATTTCGCGGTGCTCGACATACGAACAGGCACTGTCATTCGGGGTATCGTGAAACGCGATGATCAGCGACGTGCGCGCGCACAGCGTATGCAGCATCCCCGTCAGCACATCATTGCCGACCAAGCGCGCCAGCTCGACATGAAAGGCATTCGACAGCCGGATCCAGGTCACCCGGTCCCCCTGCTCGAAGGCCTTTTGTTCGCGATCCACCATATCGTAGAGCGGCGCGAGGCGCCCCGGCCTATCCGGCAGCGCGACCAACATATCAGTCACCACGCCTTCCAGCGTACGCCGCATCTCGAACACATCCTTGGATTCCTTGGCCGTCGCCTGCCAGACGTAGGCACCCCGATTGGGTTCAATCACCACGATCCGGTCGTGCGCCAGTTGCGACAGCGCCGCCCGAACCGTTGTGCGCGAGCAGGAAAAAATCGCGCACAGCCGCGCCTCGGTCAGCTTGGCACCAGGCATCAGGCGGCGATCCATGGCCGCATCAAAGATCTCGGCATACACACGATCCGCCTCGGAGCGCACCGCCCCCTGGGTCGTGCTGCGCAAGGAAGACGCGCTGGGTGCTGCCAGGTCCGCGCGCGTCGGCTCTGTGGGGTTCAAGCGAAGCATATTGGTTTTGAATAACGATAAAGTGTTGACAATTATTGTGTATCGTACGAGAATCGTCAACATAAATTGTTGACAATCATAGACCGGAGACAATCATGGGGAAACTTTCCACCCATGTCCTGGACACCGTGCACGGCGTGCCGGCCCAGGGCGTAGCCATCGAGCTCTATCGCATCGAAGGCGATACGCGCCACCTGATCAAGCAAACCCAAACCAACCAGGACGGCCGTTGCGACGAGCCTCTGCTGAACGGGCCCGCGCTGACCC
>JAKDMO010000136.1 GCA_030452305.1 Alcaligenaceae bacterium
TCCGCAGTGCGCGAGACCATTACGCACATTGCGAGTGGAAGCCCGATAGCCGGGCTGGTCAACAACGCGGGGGTTCATATCGGTGGCTCTGCGGAAAGTCTGTCCGTCGCGGACTTCAACCGCACCATGGCCCTGAACGCCACTGCGGTCATGGTGGCTGCGCGCGAGACATTCCCTTTTCTGCGCCAAAATGGCGGCACCATCGTCAACATTGGGTCGTTCTTTGACAAGATCGGGGCGCCCGATAACCTCGCCTACAGCGCGTCCAAGGCGGCAGTCGCTGCCATGACCCGAGTCATGGCGGTCGAGTGGGCACGTTACGGAATTAGTGTCACTAATGTAGCTCCAGGCTATATCGAAACAGATCTGAATCGAGACTACCTGGCACGCGAGAAAGTCCAAGCCTGGCTGAAGTCCAGAATACCCACAGGCGGCGCCGGCAAACCCGAGGATGTCGCACGTTTGGTGGCTGCCATTCTGACGGAAGCCATTCCCTACCTGACTGGCGAAACCATTTATATCGATGGCGCACAAGGAATCAATCACTGATGAAACTGTTAGAGCAATTGGCCCGCGCGCGGCGCTGGGATACCGAAGATCGTCAGATTCTCGACCAGGTCCAGCGTATTGCTGACGAGATCATTGCGCCCAATGCCGAACACACCGATCGCACAGGGGACTTTCCGTGGGAAAACGTCCGGGCGATCAACGAACTGGGCTTGAACATGCTGTTCGTGCCCGAGCAGTACGGCGGCCTTGGGATGTCGTATGCGCTGTACCTGGAGGTGGTCTCTATCATCACCGAGGCCTGCGCATCGACCGGCATCATATACGCCACAAATTTCCATGGCATGAAGCCGCTGATCCAGTATGGCAATGACGAACAGCGCACCCGCCTTCTGCCCCGGATCGCCGAGGGTGGCCTGGGCGCGCTGGCGATTACCGAAACGACGGCCGGCTCAGATGCCACCGGGATGAAGACCCGCTTTACGCCCGATGGCGACGACATTATCGTGCAGGGCTCCAAGATCTTTATTTCCAATGGGGATGTGGCCGATCTGTACTTGCTGTTCGGCAAATGGTCGACGATCGAGGATCCCAAGCGTGCGATCTCTGTCCTGATCCTGGAAAAAGGGACTCCCGGCTTCGAAGTGGTGTCCAAGGAGCACAAGATGGGCCACAACGGGTCCTCGACCTGTGGGCTGGCCTTTGATGACTGCCGCGTACCCAGGACCAATCTGCTGGGTGAGCCCGGCGATGGGCTGAGGATTTTGCTGGCCTCCCTGAACAAATCCAGGCCTTCCGTTGCCGCTCATGCACGTGGTATTGCTCGGGCGGCGTTCAAGGACATGGTGGCGTATGGCAATGATCGCGTGCAGGGCGGCAAGCGCGTACTCGACTTCCAGGGCAACCAATTCACCCTCGCCAATCTGGCCAGCGAACTGCTGATGGTCGAACGCTGGATCGACTACGTGGCCGAGCTGGTGGATGGCGGGGTCGATGATATGGGGCTCGAAGCCTCTATCGCCAAACTGCGTGCGTCGGATCTGGCCATGGCCATGGCCACCGAGTGCGTGCAGTTTCATGGTGGCTACGGCTATTGTCAGGATTATCGGGCAGAGCGCCTGATGCGCGATGCCAAGATCACGCAGATCTGGGAGGGTACCAACCAGATCCATCGACAACTCATAGGACGGAGTTTTCTGAACAAATGACTGTAATCAAAAAAGTGGCCGTCTGCGGTGCGGGCGGTACGATGGGGGCGGGCATCGCCCTGGTGGCGGCTCGTGCCGGTTTTGAAACGATCTGTTTTGATCAGTCTGCAGACGGGCTGGCACGCTCGCGAAAGGCGGCACAGAAATTCTTTGACAAGTCCGTGCAGCGCGGCCGTATGTCGGCGGATGACGCGGCGGCGGCGCTGGCGCGCATGCATGACCAGACCGAACTGGAATCCTTGGCGGATTGCGATCTGGTCATCGAGGCGATTTTTGAGGACTTGGGCGTCAAGCAGCAGTTGCTTGGGACACTGGACGGGCTGTGCAAGCCGGAAACCATTTTTGCCTCCAATACATCGACCCTGTCGATTTCCGAGATCGCCGGTGGGTGTGAACGCCAGGATCGGGTGGTCGGGATGCATTTCTGTTTGCCGGCCCAGGTGATGAAGCTCGTGGAAATGTCGCGTGGCCTCATGACCTCGGAACAGACTTTCAATACGGCCTGGGCCTGGGTCGAAGCTGCGGGGCAGAAGCCGGTTCAGACACAAGACAAACCGGGCTTCATCCTGAACGCTCTGCTGGTGCCGTTCAACAATGATGTGCTGCGTCTTATCGACGAGGGGGTTGCCAGCGCAGAGGATATCGACACAGCCATCTGCTCAGGCCTGGGCTACAAGATGGGCCCTTGCACGCTGCTGGACCTGATCGGGCTGGACACTCAGCAGCGTCTGGGCGAGGCGTTTTATCCCATTACGCAGGATCCGCGCGCTGCGGTGCCCCCTATCGTGCGTCGAATGGTGGCGGCCGGAATTTTGGGGCAAAAGTCCGGCCGTGGGCTGCTCGGAGCCGCTGCCTCGCGCGAGCCGGCCACGGACGGGCCTGGGTTTCATGTGGTTCGCGCAGGCGATAGCCGTTCATTTTCGGACGGGGATGCCTTCCTCGCGCGGGCGGTTGACGCACCCGCAGGCGTGACCCTTTGTCTGGGGGGCGCGTATGCGCCAGATCCGTCGAAAACGGCCGTACTGGTCGAACTCGGCACGGAATGCCTGGGCTTTCACACGGACGAGGACTCGGGGCGCGAAGGATCCAACGTGCTGGGTTTCGCACGCTATTGCAATGGGTCCGACGCCCCTTCAAAACTGATCGAGATCGTGCGCCAGCCGAATACCGATAGACCAGCGCTGGAGGCCGCTCGCGCCGTTTTCGAGGCGGCCGGCTTCGATACCGTCGTGTGCGCGGATCGGCCTGGCAGGATCATCGACCGCCTGGTGCGGCCCAAGTACAACGATGCTCTGCGCTTTCTGGACGAAGGCCTGGCACTGGCCGAAGACATGGACAAGACCTGCTGCCTGGGGCTTGGATATCCCGATGGCCCGATTGAGCGGGTGACGCGTGGCGGGCTCGATTGGCACTACGAGGTTTGCACAGCAATTTTCCGCATGACCGGGCAGGCTGCCTACAGTCCTGCTCGCCGGGCAGTGGTTGCCCATGATCGTGCTCACAATCATTCTTGAAGGGAGACATACACATGCGCGGCTATCGGATACATGCGTTTGGCGAGCCCTCGTCCCTGGTCATCGATCAGTTGGACGATCTGACCCCGGGGGACCACGAGATTGTGGTTGATGTTGAGGCGGTGGGCCTGAATTTTCCAGATGTCCTGGTGGTTCAGGGCAAGTATCAATTCCTGCAACCCTTACCCTTTACTCCAGGTAAGGACCTTGCCGGGGTTGTGCGCTCGGTGGGCGCGGAGGTACAGGGCGTTAAGCCGGGGGACCGGGTGATGAGCCAGGTCGAGTCCGGCGCCTTTGCCGAACAGGTGATTACAGCGCCGGAACGCAGTTTTGTTTTGCCCGAGGGCATGTCATTTTCAGAGGCGGCGGCCATGGGCCTGGTTTATCAGACGGCCTATTTTTCCCTAGTGGAACGCGCACAGTTGAAGCCGGGCGAAACCGTGCTGGTCGGCGGGGCGGCGGGGGGTATCGGTCTGGCCTCAGTCCAGGTTGCCAAGGGCCTGGGGGCGACGGTGATCGCCGGTGTGCGCGGTGAAGAGGAGGCTGCCGTTGCGCGTGAGTCAGGCGCCGATTTTGTCATTGATCTGTCCGGGCCAAACCTGCGGGACTCGATCCGCGAACAGGTGCGGGCGCTGCCCTTGAAAAAAGGCGGCGCTGACGTGGTGATCGATCCGCTTGGGGGCGATTTTTTCGCTGGCGCAATCCGCGCCCTGGCTTGGTGCGGGCGGCTGGTCGTAATCGGCTTTGCCGCTGGCGAGATCCCAACCCTCAAGGTGAATTATTTGTTGGTCAAGAATATCTCTGTCTTGGGCATTCAGTGGAGCGATTACCGAGATTACACACCTGAACGCGTCGTAGAGGCGCAGCAGCGCTTGTTCGAACTGTGGCGCAAGGGTGCTGTGCGTCCCCATATCGCGCAAAAGGTCAGTTTCGAGGAGCTGCCTGACGCATTGACGCTGGTCAGCCAGGGCAAGATCCGCGGCAAGGCAGTCGTCACTGTGCGAAAGGAACGTGCATGACCGATCAGCCGCAAGCCCGTGCCCTGCCGACCGATGGCATTGTGGCCGTGGTGGGTGCCGGCACCATGGGGGCGGGGATTGCACAGGTAGCGGCGGCCGCCGGCCACCGGGTTCTGCTGGCTGACGCACGTGGCGAGGCGGCACTGGCTGGTCGGGACCGCATCCAGACCGGCCTGCATGCTCGCGTAGCCAAAGGAAAAATCACGGCAGAGGACTGCGAGCGGCTGCTCGAGCGCATCGAGGCGGTCTCCGATCTGGATCACTTGAGTGCTGCCGGCCTGGTGATCGAGGCGATTTTCGAGGACCTCGAAGCCAAGCAGGCCTTATTCAGCAAGCTGGAAGGCATTGTGGCGCAGGATGCCATCCTGGCCACCAACACCTCGTCGGTTTCGGTGACGGCAATTGCTTCGGTGCTGACGCATCCCGGTCGCCTGGTCGGGATGCATTTCTTTAACCCAGCGCCTGTCATGAAACTGGTGGAGGTCGTCACCGGCCTGCAGACACGAGCCGATGTGGCCGAGCTGATTTATGCGACGGCAGGGGCCTGGAAAAAGAAGCCAGTCCACGCCAAATCCACACCGGGGTTCATCGTCAATCGGGTTGCCCGGCCATACTATGCCGAGGCTCTGCGGGTTGTCGAGGAAGGCGCAGCCAGCCCTGAACAGGTGGACATGCTGTTGGCGCGTGGTGCCGGCTTTCGCATGGGGCCGTTCCGGTTGATGGATCTGATTGGAAACGACGTCAATTATGCGGTGACCCAATCGACGTTCAAGGCCTATTTCGGGGATCCTCGATATCGCCCGGCCCTGCTGCAGGGCGAGCTTGTGGCCGCCGGACGGCTGGGCCGCAAGACCGGGCACGGCTTTTATGATTATTCGCAGGCCGAGGTCGATGAGCCTGCTGTGGAAGCAGCCCCCCTGCGTGACGCCGTCGATGTGTCGGGTGATACAGGGCCGATCGCCGGGCTGTTGGCACGACTGGATTCGGCTGGTGCCGAGTTGCGTACGGGAAAGCCCACAGGGCCGGCGGTCATTCGCTATGGCCGTGCCACGCTCATGATGACTGACGGCCTGCCCGCGACCTTGCGGGCCGATGGCCCGGGGCGGGGTCTGGTGGTCTTCGATCTGGCGGATGAATACGCTGCGGTGAGTGATCTGGCCATTGCGACCCAGGACGGCGCCGATGATGCCGTGCGCTGCGATGCCGTCGCCTTGTTCGCCGGGATCGGCATTCGGGCGCACGTGCTGGACGATGTGCCCGGCCTCATCGTCGCCCGCACGCTTGCGATGCTGGCCAATGAAGCCGCCGAGGCGCTGCTTGCGGGAATCGGTACGGCGCAGGGCATTGATGATGCCATGCACTTTGGCGTCAATTACCCGCGCGGCCCCCTGGAATGGGCAGACCGCATCGGTGCGCGCTATTTTGTCGATGTGCTGGACGGGCTCCAGGCCAGTTATGGCGATGTGCGGTATCGCACGTCGGTCAAGCTGCGCCGTGTGGCGCGCTCGGGGGTCAAGTTTCGGAACAATTGATGATGGAGACGACAGTGGACCAGCCAGATTTGCTACCTTATGAAGTGTATGCAATCAAGTATGCACATCACAAACGATCCATTCGAGACAACTATATCGGTTCTGATCCCCACGAGACCGGCAGCATGCCGATGGACTATTTCGTTTGGGTCGTGCGGAATTCCGAGCATACGATTGTGGTGGACACGGGATTCAATGCGCAGGTCGCCAAGGCGCGAGGCCGGGATTTTCTGCGTTGCCCGGTATCGTCGTTATCTTTGCTGGATATAGATCCTGGGTCGGTGCAGGATGTGGTGATCACGCACATGCATTATGACCACGTCGGTAACTTCGAACTTTTCCCGACAGCAAATTTTCATATCCAGGATAAAGAGCTCAGCTTTGCGACGGGACGAAGCATGCGCCATGCGGCGTTGCGCGCCGCGTACGAGCCGCGCGACGTCGCCGAATTCGTTCTGCGGGTGTTTGAGGATCGTGTGGTATTTCACGATGGCGATGAACTCTTGCTCCCTGGTGTGTCCCTGCATTGGGTTGGTGGCCATACCGCGGGGCTGCAAGCCGTACGCGTATGGACACGAAAGGGCTGGCTGGTGCTGGCGTCCGATGCGGCGCATTACTATGGAAATATGGAGCTTGGCCGCCCTTTTCCGATCGTCTACCACGTCGGAGACATGCTTGAGGGCCATCAGCGTCTGTATCGGCTGGCGGATGCCGTCGATCTGGTTATTCCCGGCCATGATCCTGAGGTGCTCGCACGCTTTCCCGCAGCCCGTGAGGATCTGGCAGGTGTCGCCGCACGCCTGGACTGAGTGACTTGGCAGGAAGACGATAAGAAACGGATGAAGTTTTTTGTGCGATATTCAAAGGAGCTATTAGCATGAGCAAAAATAATGACAACGAACTGGAAGGCCTCTTTCAAAAGGGTCTGGAAATGCGGCGTGAAGTCCTCGGGCCGGATTACGTCGATGGATCCCTGAAAAAGGCGAATGACTTCATGATGAGCTTCCAGCACATCACGACCGAGTGGTGCTGGGGTTATGCGTGGAATCGTCCGGGCCTCGAGCGCAAGACGCGCAGCCTGCTGAATCTGGCCATGCTGACCGCGCTGAATCGCCCGAACGAATTGCGCCTGCACGTCAAGGGCGCCTTGCGCAACGGTGTGACTGTGGACGAGATTCGCGAGGTTTTGCTGCAGGCCACGGTGTACTGCGGGATTCCGGCAGGGCTGGATGCGTTCAAGGCGGCAAATCAGGTGCTCGAAGAGGAAGGTGCTTTTGAGTCGAAAGAGGGCTGACCATCATGACATCTACCGCTTTTCATACGATAGGGTTCATCGGCATCGGCCATATGGGCGGGCCGATGGCCGCCTGCCTGCATCGCGCGGGCCACGCGCTGGTTTTGATGGATGCAGACACGCAGGCTGCTTTGAAGCTGTGCTCCGACCTGGGCGACCGGGCCAAGGTAGCTGCCAGCGGGGCGGAACTCGCGGCCCAGTGTGATGCGGTCATCACGATGCTGCCCACCAGCGCCATTGTGCGCAGCGTC
>JAKDMO010000329.1 GCA_030452305.1 Alcaligenaceae bacterium
CGGCGAGATCCTGGGCTTTATCGGGCCCAATGGTGCGGGCAAGACCACACTGATCAGCCTGCTGAGCGGCACCCTGCCGCAAACCTCGGGCGAGATCTGGTTCGAAGGCAAGAACATCAATCATGTCGCAGCCTTTCGCCGGGCCCGCCTGGGGATTGGGCGCACCTTCCAGATCATGCAACCCTTTCCCGGCCTGTCGGTGCTGGACAACGTCGCCGTCGGCGCCTTGTTCGGGCGCGGCAGCGGGCAATCCAAACTGTACCTGGCGCGCGAGAGTGCGCGCGAATGCCTGGAGTTCGTCGGCCTGGGCAAGCACATCGACCACCGCGCCGAAGACCTGGGCGGCCCCGACCGCAAGCGCCTGGAACTGGCCAAGGCGCTGGCGATGCAGCCGCGCCTGCTGCTGTGCGACGAAGTCATGGCGGGGCTGAATCTGGTTGAAATCGATGAGGTCATCGAAGTCATCCGCAAGGTACGCGACCGGGGGATCAGCATCATCGTGATCGAACACGTCATCAAGGCGATCCGCAATCTGTCTGACCGCATCATGGTGCTGCACCACGGGGAAAAAATCGCCGACGGCGCCCCCGAAGACGTGCTCAGCAACACTCAGGTAGTCGAAGCCTATCTTGGAAAAAAACGCACATGAACGCATCCGCTTCCGAGCCCCTGCTCCTGGTGTCGGGTCTGTCAGCCGGCTACGGACTCGTGCCCGTCCTGGAATCGATCGATCTGGAAGTCCATCCCTCGGAGTTCCTGGCACTGGTGGGCAGCAACGGGGCAGGAAAGACAACGCTGTTGCGCGCGCTCTCGGGCCTGATTCCCGTAACCGCCGGCTCCATACAGCTCAAGGGCCGCGCCCTGCAGGGAAGCACCCCGGATCAAATCTTCCGCCAGGGGGTGGTTCAGGTTCCCGAAGGACGGCAACTCTTTCCCCGCATGTCAGTTCAGGACAACCTGCTGATGGGCGCGTACCGGCGGCACGACAGCAAGGCCGTCAGCACAGACCTGGATAGAATATATACATTGTTTCCACATCTAGCAGAGCGTAGGCGTCAGTTCGCCGGCAGCATGTCGGGCGGGGAACAGCAGTTGTGCGCCATGGCGCGCGCGATGATGGCGCGCCCCACGCTGCTGATGGTCGATGAGATGAGCCTGGGGCTGGCCCCCATCATCGTCGATCAACTGATGGAAAACCTGACCGATATCCGCAAAGAAGGCGTCACCATACTGCTGGTCGAGCAGGACATCCATCTGGCCCTGTCGGTCGCGGATCGCGCCTACGTACTGGAAACCGGCCGAGTGGTGCGGGAAGGCCCCGCACGCGAACTGATTGAAGACCCCGAACTGCAGCGCGCCTACCTGGGCTTGTGAACCTCAGGCCACTTCCTTGACCAGTGCCACTGGCCGACGGGTCTGGGATACCGCCTCGGTGACCACTTCGCGCGTCAGGTCGGAGGCCAGCATTTCCAGCAGGACATAGACGTAATCCCGCAGGAACACGCCCCGTTTCAAGGCGGCGCTGGTGGTGTGTGTGCCAAAAAGATGCCCCGCCGGCAGGCCCACCAGGCCCTTGTCCCGGCGCGGATCGAAAGCCACCCCGGCAATGATGCCGATTCCCAGGCCGATATCGGCGTAGGTCTTGACCACGTCGGCATCGATTGCCTCAAGCACGATATCCGGCAGGATGCCCGCCTGCTCAAAAGCAGCGTCAATCGCGCGCCGGCCGGAAAACGCACGGTCGTAGGTCACGATCGGGAACTCGGCCAATTGTTCCAGCGTCAAGGCGCGCGCCGCGCTGGAGGTCAGG
>JAKDMO010000137.1 GCA_030452305.1 Alcaligenaceae bacterium
CCCTTCCTGAGGACTTCAAGTCGAACAACTACTACGTCGCCCTGGCGGCGCCGGTTGGTCCGGGCACCATGGCCCTGTCCTGGAGCCGTTCGACGTCCAATCTGGACGACGGGGACAAGTGGGGTGATGCCGCTGGTAACCAGAACATCTACCAAATCAACTACAAGTATCCCCTGTCCAAGCGCACGTCGCTGTATGGCTACGCCAGCCACGGTACAAGCCTGGGTTATATCGACGACCTGGACGGTACGGAAGCCGGCGTGGGTATCAACCACAAGTTCTAATCGCCATGCATGGCTAGTCCATGCCGCGATGCAGCCCGGCTTGCCGGGCTGTTCCGAACTTAGGCAGAGTCCTGCAAAAAACCACCCTCCAGGGTGGTTTTTTGCGTTCCGAAGCTCACGATGTGTGGCATGCCGGAGGTCGATAATCTGGAAAATAAGCTTTTGTTGCTCTGGATGCGCCGGACTCGCAAGACTGTGCGCCGTCCTGGTGGCGGGCGACGCCCTGCGGCATCCCGATGTGACCTCCACCTCCACCGCCACAGCTCTTTCAGGCGGGCTTACCGCAGAATGATCGTTCGATTTTACTTCGGATGATCCGGCATGACCGCAGCCAAGCCCCCACCGATACCCCACGACAGCGGCTACAAACTGCTGTTCAGCCACCCGCGCATGGTCGCGGATTTATTGACCGGCTTCATCCAGCCCGCCTGGCAGCCACTGGTCGATCTGGGTACCCTTGAGCCCTACAAGGCAAGCTTCGTCACCGATGGTCTGCATCAGCGCCACGACGACAGCATCTGGCGCGTGCGCATGCGCACCGACGGCGCCTGGCTATATCTCTACCTCCTGATCGAGTTCCAGTCCCGCGACGAGCACTTTATGGCGATCCGCATCTGGAGCTATCGGGCACTATTGAGCCAGGATATTCTGCGCGCCCAGCAGCTTGTATCGGGCGACAAACTGCCCCCCATCCTGCCGATCGTGCTCTACAATGGGTCGGCACCCTGGACGGGTCCGCTGGACGTCTCGGACCTGATCCAGCCGGTGCATCCGGCGCTGGCACCGTACACGCCCAGGTTGCGCTACTTCCTGCTCCAGGAACGCAGCGTACCGCGTGACTACAGTGTCCAGAACCCTGATAACCTGGTCGGCCACCTGATCGCAATCGGCCAGTGTGGCAGCGTCAACGAAATCCGTGCCTGTATCGAACGGCTGCGCGAACATACCCGCGGCCCGGAAGACGAACAGATCCAGCGCATCTTCGCCATCTGGCTCAGCCGCCTGCTACGCGCCCGATTCCGTAACGCTGCCGTCCCCGAATACCAGAACCTGCAAGAGGTGCACACCATGTTGGCCGAGACGATAGACAAATGGGTACAGGACGCCGAGAATCGCGGCGAAGCGAAAGGCGAGGTCAAGGGTGAAGCCGCCTTGCTGCAACGTCAACTGGTCCGAAAATTCGGCACCATCCCCGCAGCCGCTCAGCAGAAAATTCAGGCAGCGACGCCCGCTCAACTAGGGGCTTGGTCCTTGAATATCCTGGACGCGACGACGCTCGACGAGGTGTTTACGGACTGAGTCCTGACGGCTTTTCCAGGGCAGACCGTCGCTGGCGGTGTATTCGTCGCAGCTCTTTCAGGCGGGCTTACCGCAGAATGCTTGAAAGACTGATGAGTAGGCTGGTGGTGACAAAATGACGCCTCTGACCTATACTGAGGGCTATCAACCATTGGCTACCAAGGAGGCTGCAATGCTCGCTCATACAGGAAAGCGTCTCACTACGAGGATAACTGGCCATGTGCAGGAAAAACTGCAAGCGGCAGCGGATCTCGTGGGGGCAACGCTGAACCAGTTTGTCGTTCAAGCGGCCTTGGAAAAAGCGGAAAAAATTATCGAGAGCGAATCAACGATTGTCCTGACTCGTCGGGAATCAATGAGATTGCTGGATATGATTGAGAATCCGCCGCCGCGCAATGAAAAGTTTATTCAGGCCCAAGTCCGTTATCAGAGGTTAAAGAACGATGCTGGTTCTACCGATTAACGGCAAGCATGACAGGAAGAACTTCGATTGCGGTGATGCAAACCTGAATGGCTGGCTAAAACAGACTGCCAGACAGCACAAGGAGAAGGGGGTTTCTTCTACCTTTGTCTCGGTCGCTAACGAGACAGGTGTCGAAATCCTCGGCTTCTACGCGATTAGCCTGGCTGAACTGGTGAATACCAATCTGCCCGCGCAATATGGAAAGCGGATGCCCACCAAGGTGCCCGTGTTTCGTCTTGGGCGGCTGGCAACAGCACTAGGTCATCAAGGGAAGGGCATCGGAGAGTTCCTGCTCTTTGACGCCATTGACCGAGTGACTCGTATTTCTGGTGAGGTCGGCGGTATTGGCCTTGTCGTTAACGCGAAGCACTCCGCAGTCGATTTCTATCAACGCTATGGTTTTGAGCAGATGACTGACCATCCCCAAAATCTGTTCTTGCCGTTTTAATTCAACCCCGTGCAGTTCAGTTCTGCGGTTCAGTGTGTGTGGCATATCGCCAACAGTCCGGTGATTTGGAAAATAGGCTTCTATCGCTCTGGATATGCTGAATTCTCAATGATGTGGTCGATGTGCAACATGCTATAGGTGGGGCCGCGCGTGCCCGCTACGAGTCCGCTTCCCGGTGGCGTCATAGGGGCGCAGCCGATCCCGGCTGTATGCCGTTCGGGTGGCGAGTGGCGTAGGACGGTTCAGGTTCCGTAAAAATCGCCTATGTCATTGATTTGTCATGAAATAGTCATAAAAATGAAATATGTTTCAATCAGGATTTTCCCCTAGAAAATAAGCTCTGGACTGCCTAGAATCTGTTTCAGTTCTTGCCACAACGTCCCTTTTTGGAGTTGTCGGGAGCTGCGACATGAATCGTCGCTGTTCTGATTGACTTAAATCTATGGAGATTTCCTTTATGAATAAGACGCTGCTCGCTGCTGCTTTGATCGTCGGTTTTGCCGGCGCTGCACAAGCGGAAACGTCCGTCACGCTGTACGGTATCCTGGATACCGGCTATGGCTACCAGAATTACAAATACGACGGCAATCTCGCAACCGGCGATATCACCCGGAATTCCTCGGGTGTGCGCGATGGCGTGATCAACGGCAATCGTTTCGGCCTGCGTGGCTCCGAAGACCTGGGTGATGGTTTGCGTGCGATCTTCAGGCTGGAACAAGGCTTCAACATCGGTGATGGCACTGGCTCCAGTGACCGCCAATTCCATCGTCAAGCCTGGGTTGGCCTTTCCAGCGATAACTGGGGCTCGCTGACCGTGGGTCGTCAGTACAACATGGGCAATACGTTCACCAACGAGGCCAATGCCACCGTGGTGATGGGTGATATCGACAAGGCCTTCGGCGGTGTCGGTTCGTCCAACCGCATGGACAACAGCTTCAAGTACGTGACGCCCAGCTTCTCGGGCTTCCAGGCCGGTATTGCTTACGGCAATCCGGATACCGAGATTTACCGTGACGGTTCCGGTACTCAACCTGACGAATCCGACCGCAGCAACTGGCTGTCTACCGGTATCGGCTACTCGAATGGCCCGCTTACCGTTGGTTTGAACTATGACCGTCAGAGCGGTGGGGGTGGCAATGACGTCACCAGTTGGGCGATTGGCGGCGCGTACGACTTCGAGGTCGTGAAGCTGCACCTGGCCTATGGGCAGGATCGCGATGGCAAGATGGGCTGGGGCGACCTGGGTGAGGACTTCCGTAGCGACCTGAGTCTTTCCGCGCCTGGCGAAGACTTCAAGTCGGATAACTACTATGTAGCCCTGTCGGCGCCGGTGGGCGGCGGTACGTTGGTGGGCGCCTGGACCCGCACCTCGTCCAACCTGGATGATCGGACCGACGCCTGGGCAGATGCCGCCGGCAGCCAAAACGTGTACTACATGCAGTACAAGTACCCTCTGTCCAAGCGCACATCGCTGTATGGCTACGCTAGCTACGGCACCAACCTCAGCTATATCCAGGACCTGGACGGTACGGAAGCCGGTATCGGCATCAACCACAAGTTCTAATCGCCATGCATGGCTAGCCCATGCCGCGATGCGGCCCGGCTTCTTGCCGGGCCGTTACGAACACAAGGCGGAGCCCTGCAAAAAACCACCCCTCGGGGTGGTTTTTTGCATTCTGCGGTTCAGTGTGTGTGGCATATCGGCGGCAGGTGGCGCCCTGCGGCATCCCGATGTGACCTCCACCTCCACCGCCACAGCTCTTTCAGGCGGGCTTACCGCAGAATGATCGTTCGATTTTACTTCGGATGATCCGGCATGACCGCAGCCAAGCCCCCACCGATACCCCACGACAGCGGCTACAAACTGCTGTTCAGCCACCCGCGCATGGTCGCGGATTTATTGACCGGCTTCATCCAGCCCGCCTGGCAGCCACTGGTCGATCTGGGTACCCTTGAGCCCTACAAGGCAAGCTTCGTCACCGATGGTCTGCATCAGCGCCACGACGACAGCATCTGGCGCGTGCGCATGCGCACCGACGGCGCCTGGCTATATCTCTACCTCCTGATCGAGTTCCAGTCCCGCGACGAGCACTTTATGGCGATCCGCATCTGGAGCTATCGGGCACTATTGAGCCAGGATATTCTGCGCGCCCAGCAGCTTGTATCGGGCGACAAACTGCCCCCCATCCTGCCGATCGTGCTCTACAATGGGTCGGCACCCTGGACGGGTCCGCTGGACGTCTCGGACCTGATCCAGCCGGTGCATCCGGCGCTGGCACCGTACACGCCCAGGTTGCGCTACTTCCTGCTCCAGGAACGCAGCGTACCGCGTGACTACAGTGTCCAGAACCCTGATAACCTGGTCGGCCACCTGATCGCAATCGGCCAGTGTGGCAGCGTCAACGAAATCCGTGCCTGTATCGAACGGCTGCGCGAACATACCCGCGGCCCGGAAGACGAACAGATCCAGCGCATCTTCGCCATCTGGCTCAGCCGCCTGCTACGCGCCCGATTCCGTAACGCTGCCGTCCCCGAATACCAGAACCTGCAAGAGGTGCACACCATGTTGGCCGAGACGATAGACAAATGGGTACAGGACGCCGAGAATCGCGGCGAAGCGAAAGGCGAGGTCAAGGGCGAAGCCGCCCTGCTGCAGCGCCTATTGATCCGAAAATTCGGCACCGTCTCCGCAGCCGCTCAGCAGAAAATCCAGGCAGCCTCGCCCGCTCAATTAGAGGCTTGGTCCTTGAATATCCTGGACGCAACGACGCTCGACGAGGTGTTTACAGACTGAGTCCTGACGGTTTTTCCGGCGCCGTCCTGCAAAAGCCGCCCCTAGGGTGGCTTTTGTCTGCCTACCGATTCAGGTGGGTGCAAGGTGGCGAACACTATGCTGGAAGCCTCCACCCCGGATTTGTTTCCGCTAAGGGTTTTCCCGTCGGACAGGCCCGTCAAAATGCTACAATCCGATAGTTTAATTTTTGCGATTGGATGCTTTGCATGAACCTGCAACAGTACTTCCCCGTCCTCTTGTTTATCATCGTCGCGACACTGATCGGGGCGGCCCTGCTGGTGGCCGGGCGCGTACTCGGGCCGCACCGGCCCGATCCGGAAAAGCTGTCGGTCTACGAGTGCGGTTTCGATACATTCGGTGACTCGCGCATGAAGTTCGACATACGCTACTACCTGGTGGCCATCCTGTTCATCATGTTCGATCTGGAAATCGCGTTCCTGTTTCCCTGGGCCATCGCCAATGGCGAGGTGGGCATGGTGGGATTCTGGACGGTAGCGATATTCCTGGGGATACTCACCGTAGGATTTATCTACGAGTGGCGGCGCGGCGCGCTGGATTGGGAATAATTCCCTTAGGGAACGAGGCAATATTATGGCAATCGACGGTGTATTGAAGGAAGGCTTCATCACGACCAGTGCAGACAAGTTTCTGAACTGGGCAAAGACCGGCTCGCTGTGGCCCATGACCTTCGGTCTGGCCTGCTGTGCGGTCGAAATGATGCATGCCGGTGCGGCCCGCTATGACCTGGATCAGTTCGGTATTATTTTCCGGCCCAGTCCACGCCAGTCCGACCTGATGATCGTGGCGGGCACGCTGTGCAATAAAATGGCGCCCGCGCTGCGCAAGGTCTACGACCAGATGCCCGAACCGCGCTGGGTGCTGTCGATGGGGTCCTGTGCGAACGGCGGGGGCTATTACCATTATTCCTATTCGGTGGTGCGCGGTTGTGATCGCATCGTGCCGGTGGACGTCTATGTGCCGGGTTGCCCGCCGACGGCCGAGGCCCTGGTCTATGGCCTGCTGCAGATGCAGAACAAGATCCGCCTGACCAATACCATCGCGCGCTAGGCTTGCCTGGTGTTGTTTAACTGACCAACGGTTGCTTATGACTCGGCTCGAGACCCTACACACGAACCTGCGCGCCATCCTGGGCGATGCCGCAGAACTGACCGAGGCGCTGGGCGAACTCACGCTGCATGTGCCCGCCGATGCCTGGACGGATACCTGTCGTGTATTGCGCGATCACGCGCAACTGCACTTCGAGACCTGCATGGACTTGTGCGGGGTGGATTATTCAGCCTGGAAGGCGCCGACCTACGGGGCCGATCATGTCCTGTATCCGCGCCGCTTCGCCGTGGTCCTGCACCTGCTGTCGGTCAGCAATAACTGGCGCTTGCGTGTACGCACCTTTGCCACCGATGACGAGCTCCCGGTGCTGGCGTCCCTGGTCGAGGTCTGGCCTTCGGTGAACTGGTACGAGCGCGAGGCCTTTGATCTGTTTGGCATCGTATTCGAGGGCCATCCCGACCTGCGCCGCATCCTGACTGACTACGGCTTCATCGGCCATCCGTTCCGCAAGGATTTCCCGATTTCCGGTCACGTGGAAATGCGCTACGACGCCGAGCAGAAACGTGTGATTTATCAACCCGTCACGATCGAGCCGCGCGAGGTCACGCCGCGTGTGGTGCGTGACGACGCTTACGGAATAGAGCGCTACTGATATGGCTGAAATCCAGAACTACAATCTGAACTTCGGGCCGCAGCACCCGGCCGCGCACGGTGTGCTGCGCCTGGTGCTGGAACTCGACGGCGAGGTCGTGCAGCGTGCCGACCCGCATATCGGGCTGCTGCATCGCGCGACCGAAAAACTGGCCGAGCATCGCACCTATCTGCAGGCGCTGCCCTATATGGATCGCCTGGACTACGTGTCGATGATGTGCAACGAGCACTCTTATGTGCTGGCCGCCGAAAAGCTGCTGGGCATCCAGGTGCCGCTGCGCGCG